>CAVKUX010000023.1:0-19003 GCA_963659595.1 Anaeroplasmataceae bacterium
AACAATGGTAACAAAAGATATGCTCATCATCGACGTACTTGCGCAAGGCGATCCCGACAAACTCGCCCAAGTGTTGCAAGAGAGCGGAATGCATTGCTTGCATTGCATGCTCGCACACGGCGAAACTCTCGAAGAAGCGGCAGCCGTACACGGAATCGACGTTGACGAACTCGTTGCAAAACTCAATGCGGTTATCGAAAAATAACGTATAGCGCATATAAAAGCACATCAAAAACCGCATAGATAAACGTCAAAAAAACAAAGAGAACATCAATAAACCAGCAAAAAACACATCAAAAACGACATAAAAAACACATAAAAACACATCAAAAACGCATAAAAAACGCTGTTTTTCAGCGTTTTTTTATGCCGTTTTTCATTGATTTGCCATGCCGATTCGCAAACGTATGCAATCTGTTTTTTTGTCGTTGTCAGAGTTTATATTTTAATTTTTACACTGTTTTTCACACAAAGCGGCAGAGTGCGCAGGCGATGAGTGCGCCCAAAAGAGTGCAAAAGAGAGACACCGGAATTGCGTAGCGCAACTTCTTGACTTTGCACGCAGAGAAGTAAACGGCAGATATATAAAATATGGTTTCGCTGCCGCCCGCTATTACGGAAGCGCACCTTGCGATGTATGAATCCGCGCCGTATTTTGTTATTATGTCCTCGAGCAACGCAATCGTGCCGTTGCCCGAAAGTGGCACGAGCAAGAGTATTTCGGCAACTTCGCTCGGTATGCCGATGTAGGCAAGAGGCTTTGCAAGCCACCTCGAAATTATGCTCGAAAGTCCGCTTGCTTTGAACATCTCTATGCACACGAATATGGACGCAATGTAGGGGAAGATGTCAATGACAAGGTTGAGCCCGTCCTTTGCGCCGAGCAAAAAACACTCGTACACTTTCACCTTTTTGACAATGCAAACAATGATGAGCAGTATGAGAAGAACGGGCAGTATATACATACTTAAACTCATAATCTACCTCTTTGCGATTTTGCTCCGTGTTTGCAAAACGAGGGTTTTATCTTTCTGCTTATGCTAAATGAAGTGCTTGTTTTGCAATTTGAATCGTGCTTATTCTTTTTTAGCGAAAACACTTTGCAAAGAATCATTCCGCACAGTGTGGCTATGCCGCTCGATATCAAAGTGGGCAAAATCACATCGGACGGACTTTGTGAATTTGCGCTCGCTCTTAGAGCAATCACGGTTGCGGGAATGAGTTGTATGGACGTTGCGTTGACAACGAGCAACATAATCATATTGTCTGTCGCTCGGTCGCTTCCGTCGCTCATCGCACTCATCGCCTTTATGCCTGCGGGAGTTGCAACGCCGCCCATTCCGAACATATTTGCGGCAAGATTCACGCAGATTTTGTCGTATGCATCCTCCGATTCGTTTTTGAAAATCTTGCACACGACGGGGCGCAGAATTTTCGACAGTTTTTTGTCGAGGGCGGTCGCTTCCACCATTTTCAAAACGGACAGCCACACGGCGTATATCGCACAAAGTTTGAAAGATAGTTCGATTGCGCCGCGCACGCCCTCTATCATCGTGGGAAATGCGGATTCGGGGGAGCGAATTGTCATTAGTGCCAAAGATATTGCCGTTATCAACAAAAATGCAACGTTCATACAATATTGTATTTTTCGCCTTGCGCGCATATGCACTTATGATTTACTTTTATAAATAAAAGATGTATAATGTATAAACCGGTCTCAAAAGAATGAGAAGAGTCAGCCGAAAAGGAAGATGACAATCAATCAAAAAAGTTGATAGCAATCAATCCGAAAAGGTATACAATCCATCCGCAAGGATGTATAAATCAATCCAAAAGGCGGACATCATTAGTCTGCCGACGAGGTGAATATGCAAGACAAAAAGAAATTTTATATGACGACGGCAATCGCCTACGCTTCGGGCAAGCCCCACATCGGAAACACCTACGAAATCGTGTTTTCCGACCTCGTTGCAAGAGCAAAGCGTATGGAAGGTTACGACGTGTTTTTCCAAACAGGCACGGACGAGCACGGCGAAAAAATCGAACTCAAAGCGCAAGCGGCAGGCATGACTCCTAAGGAATTTGTGGATCAAAAAGCCGCCGACATCAAGCGCATATGGGATTTGATGGACACAACCTACGACAAATTTATCCGCACCACCGACAAAGAGCACGAAGAGCAGGTGCAAAAAATATTCGAAAAATTCTATAAACAAGGCGACATCTACAAAGGCTCGTACAAGGGCTGGTACTGCACGCCTTGCGAATCGTTCTGGACGGAAAGCCAACTTGTCGACGGCAAATGCCCAGACTGCGGCGGCAAAGTCGAGATGGCGCAGGAGGAAGCGTATTTCTTCAATATGAGCAAATACGCCGACCGTCTGTTGCAATACTACGACGAACATCCCGATTTCATCGTTCCCGTATCCCGCAAAAACGAGATGGTCAACAACTTCTTAAAGCCCGGACTTCAAGACCTTTGCGTGTCGAGAACGTCTTTCACTTGGGGCATTCCCGTGACGTTTGACAAACGCCACGTCGTGTACGTCTGGCTTGACGCGCTCACCAACTACATCACGGGCATCGGCTTCGACGCAGACGGCAATTCAAGCGACTTGTACAAAAAGGAATGGCCTGCCGACGTGCATATCATCGGCAAAGACATCGTGCGTTTCCACTCGATTTACTGGCCCATTTTTCTTATGGCACTCGGCGAGCCGCTTCCCAAACAGATTTTCGGGCATCCGTGGCTGCTGCAAGACGGCGGAAAGATGTCAAAGTCCAAAGGCAACGTTATTTACGCAGACGACCTCGTGGACTATTTCGGCGTTGACAGCGTGAGATATTTCCTTCTTTCGCAAATGCCTTTCGACAACGACGGCGTGATAAGTTGGGACCTTGTTATGGACACCATAAACAGCGAACTCGTCAACGTGTACGGCAATCTCGTACAGCGCACAATTGCTATGACAAACAAGTATTTCGGCGGAATCGTTTGCGACAAGGGCGTAAGCGAACCCGTTGACGACGAGCTTAAATCCGTCGCAAAAGCGGCAAGAGACAAGGCGTTTGCCAACATCGACGCATACCGCTCGGCGGACGCATTGAGCGACATATTTGCCGTTTTGCGCAGAGCAAACAAGTATATCGACGAAACTATGCCGTGGGTGCTTGCAAAGGACGAAAGCCAAAAAGACAGGCTTTCAACCGTGCTCTATAACCTCACCGAAACCATCGTGATTTGCGCGAGTTTACTTGCGCCGTTTATGCCGTCTACCTCTCAAAAAGCGGTCGAGCAATGCGGAACTACATTGAGAGAGTATGAAGACCTCGACAAATTCGGACTTTTGCAAAACGGAGTGAAAGTTGCGGAAAATCCCGAGCACATCTTTGCGAGAATTGACGTTGAAAAGGTGAAAAAAGACTTGCTCGCAAAGGGCATCGTCAAAGAGGACAATGAAGAAACGCCCGAAAAAGAGGACAAAAAAGAGGAAAAGAAAGAGGAAAAGAAAGAGGATAAAAAGGCGGAAAACGTTGTTGATTTGAGCGAAATCACAATAGAGGATTTTGCAAAAATTCAACTGCGCGTGGGCAAGATTCTCACCGCCGAAAAGGTTGAAAAAGCAGACAAACTTCTCAAATTTTCCGTGCAGATAGGCACCGACACTCGCACAATCGTGAGCGGAATCGCAAAATACTATACGCCCGAAGAAACGGTTGGCAAAGACGTCGTTGTCGTGTACAACCTCAAAGCCGCCAAACTTCGCGGAATAGAGAGCCAAGGCATGCTTCTTTGCGCTTGCTTCAAAAAGGAAGACGGCAGTGAAGAAGTGGTGCTCGTATCCCCCGAAAAACCCGTCGAAAGCGGAAGCGTAGTGAGATAAGGCTATGTTGATTGACACCCATTGTCACCTAAACGACGAGAAATTGCTTGGCGACGTTGACAGAATCGTCGATGATTTTGCAAAGGACAATCTCGAATGCGCAATATGCGTCGGCTATGATATTCCGTCGAGCGAACTTGCGCTTGAGTTTGCAAACAAGTACGACAAAGTGTATGCGGCGGTGGGGGTGCATCCTCACGACGCAGATACTCTCGACGACGACGCGTGCCAAAGATTGCTTGAACTCGCAAAGGACGGCAAAACCGTCGGATTTGGCGAAATCGGACTCGATTACTATTACGATTTTTGCGATAGGGAAGTGCGAATGAGCGCATTTGCAAAGCAAATCGAACTTGCAAATCAAGCGAATTTGCCCATAATTTTGCACGTTCGCGACGCATACGAGGACACGAGAAAAATTCTGTTCGATATGCGCAACTACATTCAAAACGGACTGCTCTTGCATTGTTATTCGGGCTCGAGCGAGTATGTGAAAATCTTTGACAAACTCGACGCATACTATGCATTCGGCGGCGCGATAACCTTCAAAAACGCAAAGCACAATCTCGACTCACTCATGACAGTGCAAAAAGACAGATTGCTTTTGGAAACCGATTGTCCGTATATGACCCCCGTGCCGTTTAGGGGCAAAATCAACGAGCCTAAGTACGTCGCGCTTGTCGCGCAAAAGGCTGCGGAGGTGCTTGGCGTGAGCGTGGAAGAGATTGAGGACATCACCACTCAAAACGCAAAACGGCTGTTTACACGCTTGAAATGAGCGCATAAACCTCGATTTTGACAAAACTGCAAAATCGATAACGATAAAAAACAAAATTCAGAGAGTATATAATGACCAACAATTACGTTTATGAATTCGGCGACAGTCTGTATCTCAACATCACCAACCGTTGCCCGAACAACTGCGAGTTTTGCATTCGCAACATCAAGGACGGCGTGAGCGGAAACGACCTTTGGCTCCTCAAAGAACCCACTTTCGAGGAACTTGTGGACGACATCTCCATGTACGATTTGTCAAAGCACAAAGAGGTTGTTTTCTGCGGATTCGGCGAGCCGATGTGCAATTTGTCCATGATTTCGCAAATCGCTCCCTATCTCAAAAAGAAGGGTTGCAAAATCCGTATCAACACCAACGGACTCGGAAACCTCATCAACAAGCGTGACGACGTTGCAAAACTCATTGCGCCCTACATCGACAGCGTGTCCGTGTCCCTCAACGCTTCAACGCCCGAAACGTATCAGGAAATTTGCAGAAGCAAGTACGGCGAGGCGGCGTTTGACGCTATGCTCAAATTTACAAAAGACTGCGTCGAGGCAGGCATAGACACAACCATGTCTGTTGTCGATTTTATCGGCGAGGACGAAGTCAAGGCTTGCGGCGAACTCGCAAAGAGCGTCGGCGCGCATTACAAGGTGCGCGAAACCATAAGAGAAGACACCGAGTACTAAGAAAAAACAGCAGACAACTCGTGACCACTGTTTTTTATCTTTTGTACTTCGATGTTCGTCAGATGTGATTTGACGTTTTATCTTCGGTACGATAGTATTGTGCGCAGCACACGGCAGAGCATACGCGCTTTTGAAAGGAAATAAATGGAAAATAACGGCATAAAAGACATAATACGCGGCGTAAACTTCCGCTTTAACAAGGCTTTGGGTCAAAACTTCATCACCGACACCAACCTTCTCGACGCGATTGTTTGTGACAGCGGCATAACCGGCGACGACATTGTTGTCGAAATAGGCACGGGAGCGGGTACGCTCACACGCGCCATTGCCAAAGTCGCAAAAAAAGTGTATTCATTCGAAGTCGACCGCAATTTGGAGTCGGTGCTTGCGCTTTCCCTTCAAGGCGTTGAAAACGTCGAAGTCGTGTTTCGCGACGTCCTCAAAATGGAGGACGACGACCTTGCCGCAATCGTGGGAAACAAATTCAAAGTGGTTGCGAATTTGCCGTATTACATCACCACGCCGCTTGCCATGCGTTTTATCGAAAGTTCGCTCGACGTGGAATCTATTACCGTTATGGTGCAAAAGGAAGTCGCTCTTCGTTTCGTTGCAAAGCCGAACACTCCCGACTATTCGGCAATTACGCTTGCAATCGAGATGGCAGGCGACGCGCAGATCACGAGAAACGTGTCGAGAAATATGTTTTATCCCGCGCCGAACGTGGACAGCGCGGTCGTGCGCATAGATATAAACCGTCACAAACTCGACGGCGAAAACAAGGCGCTTCTTCACAAACTCGCGCGCTCGTCTTTCGCTATGAGGAGAAAGACGCTTGCAAACAACCTTTCGGTTGCGTTCTCGCTCGACAAGCAGGAGGCGACTCAAATCGTCGAGGAAGCGGGATTCGCACCTCTTGTGCGAGGGGAAGCGTTGTCGCTTGAAAACTACAAAACTTTGTCAAAAACGCTTGAAAAGCACATAAAATAAGAAGTATGGTCAAACGTAAATCTCACAACTTAACGGGAATATTTTTCTGCTCGTTGTGCGCGCTGGTTTGGGGCGTTGCCTTTTTGGCGCAGCAATCCGCCGCTTCCGACGTGCCGACTTTTACGTTCAACGGATTGAGATTTTCGCTTGCGGTCGGCGTTATAGGCATTTTCATTTTGATAAATATGCTCGTCGACAAAAAGAAGGGAACGGCTCGCACGGGGTGGAACAAATCCACCTTGATCGGAGGCGTATTGTGCGGATTGAGTTTGTTTGTGGCAAACAATCTGCAACAGTACGGCATCGCGCATACAACAGTCGGAAAAACGGGATTTATCACTGCGCTGTACATCGTCATCGTGCCGCTTTTGAACGTGCTTTTGAGACGGCGCATTCCCGCAAACGGCAAATTTGCAATCGTATTTGCGGTGCTCGGCTTTTACACCATGTGCATAGACGGCGACAGCGGTCTCACTTATGCCGACGCGATATTGCTGCTTTGCGCAATTATGTTTTCCCTCCAAATTATGTTCATAGACGTGTACGTTGAAGAGTGCGATCCGCTCAAACTCACGTTTGTGCAGTTTGTCGTGGCAAGCCTTTTGAGTTTGCCGGCAATGGCAATCGAGGGCTTTCCGCCGACAAGTGCGGTGGCGCAAAACATAATCCCGATTTTGTATGTCGGCATAATGTCGGCAGGCGTTGGATTCACATTCCAGACCATAGGGCAGAAGTACGCTCCGCCCGAACTTGCCACGCTCATTATGTCGCTCGAATCCGTCATAGCGTTTATCGGCGGCGTTGCGTTTTTGCACGAGAGTTATTCCGCAAAAGAGTTTGCAGGCTGCATAATAGTTTTGCTCGCCGTATTCCTTGCGCAAGTGAGCGTGCCGCAAACGATGCTTAAGGCAAACCACAGCAAGTTTTTTATAGATTGACGAAAACGTCTTTCGAAAATACCAAAAAAACAAAACGCGCACTTTATATACGCGTTTTTGAGCATTAAAATGTTTGTTTTGCCAATTTGTTGTAAAATTCAATCTTCCGATATTTGGCAATCGATGATAGTCGCAACGCCGTTTTTGACGGTGAATCTGACGTTGTAGCAATCGAATCTCATACCGTAAATTCTGTCGTCGTCCTGATAGGACGGGCGAGGGTCTTGCGCTATGCAAGATATGATTTCTTGCTTTATATCCTCTTGTAAATCGTCGAGAACTTCGACGTTTTCCACTTTCAAAAGGTGGGTTATATCCTCTGTGAATCCGCAAATCGCGCTCGGCACGCAATCGGTTTTGAGATAGGGTTTTACGTCGTAAATCGGCGTTCCGTCCAGAATGTCCGCGCCTTCGACAATCAACACTTTGCCTTGCTCGGAATCCTCTATGCCTACGAGTTTGACCAAACTCAATCCGAGCGAGTTTGGACGGAAGGGCGAGCGAGTGGCAAACACGCCCATCTTTGTGTTGCCTCCGAGACGTGGCGGACGTACCGTCGCGCAAAATTCGGCGCGGTGCGCTTTTGAAAAATCGAATATAAGCCACAAATGCGAAAAGCCCTCGATTCCTCTTATGGCATCTGGGTTGCGGTATTCCTTTTCAAATACAATCCTGCCTAAGGTTGCGACTTTTCCGCTTTGGCGAGGTATGCCGAACTTTTCCTTGAACGGCGTATGAATGACTGCAATTTGTTTTATTTCCATATCTGCCTCAAAATGGTTTTGACATAAAAATAATAACACGATTTTCCCGTTTTTCATAGACTTTTCGATATGAGTTTTCAATAGGATTTTAGCGTGTTCTTTATGCTTGGTTATGTGATTTTCAAATGCGACATTTAGATATGTATTTTGAAAAGCGAGTGCAAAACGCCGCTTAGCCTTGTTACGCATTTTGCCGTGCGGTCAGAGTTTGAGTGCTTTTGTGAAAAATCGCTCTTGAAATGGCGGCATTTTTGTTTTATACTTTTCGTGTAATCTTTTATATCTTTGATATAGGGTGACGGAAAAGGAGGAAAATTATGAAAAGAACTTATCCGAGTTGGTTAGAGGGTCAACTCAACAGCAAGCAAACCGAGTACACCAAGCCTACCGAATTGCTCGGCGACGACGGCAAATTGCTCGCCCCCGGCTGGGCAAGGCACAACGTATTCGAGTACGACCGCGATAAGGCAAAACCCGCAAACCGTAAAAAAGAATGGGATTTCTATCAAATCTCCAACGGCGAATTTATGGTGCAAATCAGTTTTGCAAACGTCTCTATCGGCGGCTATGCGCAAGCGTCCATCACCGACCTTCGCCACACCCACAAAAAGGGTAAAATTCATCCGGGTACGATTTTGGAATGTACCGCGCTTTTCTTGGGCGGAAAAAAATATATGCTGCCCCCAAAGGGCGACGAGCCGAACGTTCTCGACCATACCGTCGGCAAAACGCATATGAAAGTCGTCACAAAAACCAACGTCAGAACGATGTATTTCAAGGGTAAGTTCAAGGGTAAAGAGGTCGAGGCAAACTTTACGATGGACATCATGGACGGGCTTGAAAACATCACAACCGTGCTTCCGTTCAAAGACAATCCCACGAGATACTTTATGACCACCAAACAAAACTGTATGCCCTGCGAAGGCACTTTCCGCTGGGGCGATAAGGTTTGGGAATTCGACAAAAAAGACACGTTTGCCTTCCTCGACTGGGGCAGAGTCAACACCCCCTACAAGATGGTTTGGTACTGGGGCAACGGCTCGAAAGTCGTTCAAGGTCCCGACGGCAAAGACCATATGTTCGGCTTTGAAATCACTTGGGGTATCGGCGACGAGTCAAATGCCACCGAAACCGCAATTTTCTGGGACGGCAAAGCGCACAAATTCGGGCCCGTCGACGTCGAAGTTTTTCCCAAACCCGACAAATTCTCCGAGCCATGGCACTTCGTTTCGCAGGACGGACGTTTCGATTTCACAATGACCCCGTTCTACGATCATCACGGCGACCTCAACGTCCTCAATCTTCTTCGTATGCACTGCCATCAAGTCCACGGTATCTGGAACGGAACCGCAATCCTCGATGACGGCACGAAAGTCGAGGTGAGGGATATGTATGCTTTTTGCGAATATTGCGAGAACAAATGGTAAAAACGCGCTATTTGGCGTGATACATCGTCAGCGCACCTCGACCGTCAATTCACGTACTATTTGTACGTTAGGATAGCCGTTCGAGGGACGCTTCCTTGTCTGACGCTCAAATATCGCGTTTTTCAAATGCACTATTTTGCGAATAACGGCAACACATATTTTCTAAAAACAAATATCCACATTTCTATGGAATACGTTATCAACAATCAAAATCACGTTATAAGAGGCATAGACAGGGGCGATACGGCGGCATTTTTGGGTATCAGATTCGCAAAGGGCGAAAGATTCCGAAAACCCGTTCTGCAACCGCTCGGAAAAGAAGTCGACGCTATGCGCAGAGGGGACGGTTGTCCTCAATTCAGGCAGTTTTTTGACGAAAGCAAGTCGAAATCCAAGCAAGATGTCTTTTACTATAAGGAGTTCAGACAGGGGATGTCTTTTCATCATTCGGAGGACTGCTTGAATCTCAACGTTTATGCGCCGAAAAATGCGGAAAATCTGCCCGTTTTGCTGTATATTCACGGCGGCGCATTCGTGATATGTTCGAGCGACGAACGTCCGTTTGACGGAACGGAAATTGCAAAAGAAGGCGTTGTTTGCGTATGCGCGAATTACAGGCTCAACGTGTTCGGATACAACGCAGACGAGGGCGCGCAAAATCTCGCGTTCTACGATATGATTTGCGCAATCGAGTGGGTGAAACAAAATATTTCCGTGTTTGGCGGCAATCCGTCGAGGATAACGCTTATGGGGCAGAGCGCAGGCGCGATTTCTTTGCAAAACCTTGTGCTGTTGCCAAAGGTCAAAGAGATGATCAAAGGCGCGATTATGCTTTCGGGAGGCGCGAGCGTCAGAGGAATTTTCGCACCCAAGTCGCTCAAACGAGCAAAGCGTTTCTTTGCAAGAGTGCATAAGGATTTGCAAAAGAGAGGTCTCGACCCAAAAACTTGCAACTCGCAAGATCTCTACCTTGCCTGGTACAGACAAAACAAGAAGAATCTTGCGATGTCTATGCTGTCCACAATGCCTGTTTTCGACGGCGAAATCGTGCGAAAAGACCTTTACAAAAACGCGTATAAGGACGAGCAAATCCCGTGTATTCTCGGCGTTACCAAAAACGACTTGCTTGCGCCCTATCTCGAACGCACGGCGAAAACGATGATGAAAAAAGGCAACGGCAAAGTTTGGCTGTCGCATTTCTATCACCCGCTTCCTTGCGACGATAAGGGCGCGTGGCACAGCGCGGACTTATGGTATATATTCGGCTTGAATCAACACCCGTGGCGCAAATTCGGCGAGGACGACTACAAACTTGCCGCCGAACTTCGCAAGAGATATTGCGAGTTTGTCAAAACGCAATCGCCCAATCCGCAAGGCTATGCCGAGTGGAAACCCAATACGACGAAAGAGTTTTATTGATTGACATATCCATAAAAACAAAGCGCTAAAACATAAAAACAAAACCCCGAAATATTTGATTTCGGGGTTTTGTTTATTGCTATTCTCTTGCGTTTTATGCGGCAAGGACGACGCCTTTCTTTTTGCGCACCGCTCTTGCGATTGCTTTTGCGATTTCAACCATAGGAATAATCGAGATTGCAAGTCCGATTGCAATGCCGTATTCTTCGCCGTTGAGTTCCGCAAGTTCAAACGCTTCTGCCAAAACAGGCACCTCGACCACTATTGTGGTAAGGAGAAGAGAAAGCACGCCTGCGCCCCACAGCCACCAGTTTTGCTTTTTGATTTTGAAGATCGAGCCATGCAAGGAACGCATATTGAACGCGTGGAAGATCTCCGCCATTGAGAGCGTCAAGAACGCCATAGACGAGCCGAGCGTTTCCGCGCTGTATGCGCCGTTTGCGATCGCTTCTGCGTGATGCATTTTTGCAAGCACTTCCGCGCCGATAAAGTAGGACGCTATTGTGATGAGGGTGATAAGCACGCCCTGATATGCGATGGCACCGCCCATACCGTTTGCGAATATGCCGTCTTTGCTGTTTCTCGGCGGACGATTCATGATGTCGCTCTCGGGCGCTTCCATGCCGAGCGAGAGGGCGGGGAAGCAGTCGGTGATGAGGTTTATCCAAAGCAAATGCGCAGGCTTGAATATCGTAAATCCCGCAAGCGTTGCGATGAATATCGACAGCACTTCCGAAAGGTTGGACGCAAGCAAGAATTGAATGGATTTGCGGATATTGTCGTAAATACGTCTGCCTTCGCCGACTGCCGATACGATTGTTGCAAAGTTGTCGTCTGCGAGAATCATATCCGCAACGTTCTTGGTAACGTCCGTACCCGTTATGCCCATACCCACGCCGATGTCCGCGTTTTTGATGGACGGAGCGTCGTTCACGCCGTCGCCTGTCATTGCGGTGATGTAGCCCTTTGCGCGCCATGCGTTGACGATTCTCGTCTTGTGTTCGGGTTGAACGCGCGCGTATACCGAATATTTTTCTACGTCGTTTGCAAAATCCTCGTCGCTTATCTTGTCGAGTTCCGCACCGGTGATTGCCTCGGACGGGTCGGTGATTATGCCCAGTTGCATTGCGATTGCAACCGCCGTATCTTTGTGGTCGCCCGTAATCATAATGGGGCGGATGCCTGCCTTTCTGCACTCGTCGATTGCGGGTTTGACTTCGGGACGTACCGGGTCTATCATTCCGACAAGCCCCACAAAGCACATATCTTTTTCGTCTTGTTCGGCGGCATATTCGCCCTTTTGCTCGTCAAGACGCTTTTTCGCAACCGCAAGCACACGGAGCGCTCTGTCCGCCATTTCCTTGTTGGCGGAAAGAATTTCATCGCGCATGCCGTCCGTCATGGGCATTTCTTTTCCGTCTTCGAGATAGAAAGTGCAGCGTTTGACGATTTCGTCCGGCGCACCTTTGGTGAATTGCAACACTTCGCCGTTATTATCTGCGTGTATCGTGGTCATCATCTTGCGCATAGAGTCGAAAGGTATTTCGCCAACGCGCGGATAAAGTTCCTTTTGCTCGTTTTTGTCAAAAGACAGGGATTTTGCGTAATTTACGAGCGCGCACTCCGTAGGCTCGCCCGTCGCTTCTCCTTTTTCCTCGTCGTACTCGGCGTCCGAGCAGAGCGACATTGCGTTTGCAAGCAGGTTTTCGTCGCTGCCGTAGTGGTCCACTACGGTCATTTTGTTTTGGGTGAGAGTGCCCGTCTTGTCCGAGCAGATGATTTGCGTGCAGCCGAGAGTTTCCACTGCGGTGAGTTTACGTATGATAGCGTTGCGCTTTGACATATTCGTTACGCCTATCGAAAGCACAATCGTGACGACGGTGGCAAGTCCTTCGGGGATTGCCGCAACCGCCAACGATACGGCAATCATAAACGTGTTGAGTATTGTTGTCGCCGTGTCCGCCTTGAGAGTGCCGTCAATGCCCGAGCGAATGAGGCTGACTGCAAATATCACCACGCAAATGCCGATGACAAGGTAGGTGAGGACTTTGCTCAGTTGCGACAACTTCTGTTGCAAGGGCGTTTTGCCCTCTTTGGCTTGGGTGAGAGCGTTTGCGATTTTGCCCATTTCCGTGTCCATACCCGTTGCCACGACGACCGCTTTGCCTCTGCCGTACACGACGGTGCTGCCCATAAACGCCATATTCTTTCTGTCGCCGAGAGGAACTTCGCCGCTCGGTGCGTCGATGGCGTCGCAGATTTTAAGCACGGGTACGGATTCGCCGGTGAGCGCGGCTTCTTCGATTTTCATACTCGCACACTCGAATATTCTCGAGTCCGCAGGCACTGCGTCGCCCGCTTCGAGTACGATTATGTCGCCCGCAACCAAGTCTTCGCTCTTGACGACCGTCAAACGTCCGTCGCGTATGACTTTCGACGTGGCGGCGGCTATCTTTTGAAGCGCGTCGATGGCTTTTTCGGCTTTACTCTCCTGCGCCACGCCGAGAACGGCGTTGATTATGACGACCGCCATAATGATGATGACGTCGGAGGGGAATTCTTTTTCTGCGCCGGACGCATTGTTGACCGCAGTCAATATGCCCGAAATTATCGCCGCAACGATGAGAATCAAGGTCATAGGCTCGATAAATTGCTTCAAAAACCGCAAAATCATCGGCTCTTTTTTGCCTTCGGCAAGTTTGTTTTTGCCGTTCTTTTCAAGACGAGAAGCAGCCTCTTGCGAGGACAAACCGTCCTGAGTCGTTTCGACGTCTTTCAATGCGTCTTCTACGGATTCGAGATAGTGTTTCATACATTCACCTATATAGTTTATAGAATATTTATATTGTTGAATTCTATTATCCATAACCCACGCATAGCGTGGATATCACACGAACGAAGTGAGTATATCACCCGAGCGCAGCGAGGATATCGTTGCCCGCAGGGCAATATCACTCTTTTTTGTTTGTGCCAACAAACAAAAAAGACTTATCTTTGCGGATAAGTCTCATCATTTAAAATAAAACCGGAGGCGATGCTCGTGTTAGCGGCTTTATTGCACTTTCGGGGAAAAGTGCCGATTACTCCCTTATTTAATGCGATTGTACCATATCTTGTTTTGCTCGTCAAACGTTTTATTTGTCCGATATGGCAAATTAAATATACAATTTGCGATTTATTTGTTGATTTTTTAGTTGTTTGCAAATTCCGCTTTAAGTTCGAAGCAGGGGCGTTTGCGCACAAAACCTATCATTGTGAGGTCGTCGCCGTCGAGGGTGTATTCGAGGCGCACGCTCGCGCCGAGTTTTATCTCGGACTTGAATTCGATTTCAAGCGTCTTGAGCGTATGCGTCGCAAGGTAGTCCTTGCCCAAAACGTCTTCCATACAATCGAGGTATTTTGCGTTGTTCATATGCCCGTTGATATCCACTTGACTGTATGCGACCCGAAATCGCTTTACGTTTTGTTGCTTGCCGAGAGATACGCCGAAAGACAAGGGGATTTCGTTGCCTGTTTTTATTCCCGGAACGACTACGCCGTAGTTTTCGGGGAACGCAGTTTTGCGCTTTTTTGCGTCCATCAAAAGCCAGACTGCGCTTGCTTTGAGCAGGGTGTTTCCGTCCTTGTCGAGCATTTGATAGTATCTGGGAAACAGCACGCGCATAGTGTCGCCTGCCCAACTCGAAAGGGTGACTTCGTCGTCGTAGCAGGGCATTTTGTCGATTTCCAAACGCACTCTGCACACCACCCACAACGCGCCTTTGTCGAGGGTTTTCGCTCTGCCTGCGCCAAGTGCTTCGGTGTGCGCGATAGATATTTCCTGAAGGTTGCGCATAAGCACGGACGGGCGCAAATTGCGATACATCGTCACGTCGTCGGCAAGCAGTTTGTGATGGATTGTATATACCAAATCAGCCATTTATATCACCGTTTTGTGTTTGTAAACATCGTTTTGTGCAAAAATATCAATTTGACATCGCGTTGTACACAACGTCCACGACTTCGCCCACCGTGCGTAATTTCATCCACGTTTTGTCGGGAATTTTGACGCCGTAGTCGCTCTCGAGCGTGCAGATAATATAGATGTAGTTGAGCGATTCGTAACCCTTTGAATTGATTGCGGTTTCGCTTGTGATTTCTTCGTTTTGCAAAGAGGGGATATATTGCTTGATAAGTCCTGCCAATTTGGTTTGAATCTCTTGTTTGCTTGCTTGTGCCATATCTGCTCCTTTTATGCCGTTTGCATATTTTCAAAATTTGTGCGCTTGACTTTTACAGTTCGTACCTTTTCACTTTACCGGTTGCCGTTCTGGGCAATGCGTGCGGCAGCACTTCGAGTCGAGTTATCTGCATATTGAAAGGCTTGTTTTTGTTGAACGCCGCAAGTTTTTCTTTGAGCAAACTCACGTTCAAAAAGCCGTCTTCGTTGCCCACAAACAAGGTTATCTCGCCGTCTTTGATTGAAAGGGCGGCATCGTTGATTCCGAGTTGTTCGGCGACTTGGCTTTCCCATTCGGGCAAGAAAATTTTGTTGCCGTTTTCAAGCACGATAACGTCTTTTTTGCGCCCCGTGATATAGAGGTTTCCATCCTCGTCGAATCTGCCGAGATCGCCGGTGTGCAACACGCCGTCAATCAGAACGTCGTCGGTTGCCTCTTTGTTTTTGTAGTAGCCTTGCATAATACACTCGGGGCAGCGTATGAGAATTTCGCCGTCCTCGCCGAGAGTTATCTCGTCGTCGGGGCAAACCGACATCGCGAACGGATTTTCGCCGCAACTTATCGCAACGCCGCTCGACGTTTCGGTGAGTCCGTATCCGAAGCGAACTTCTATGCCTTTTGCTTTCGCCGCGGCAAGCATCTGCTCGGTTGCCGGTCCTGCGCCTACGAGTATCATCCTCAACTCGGCGTTGAGGGCGTTGAAGCCGACAAGAAATTTGAGGATAGAGGGCACGACGGATATTATTGTGGGCTTAAAGTAGTCGCAATCCTTGACGATGTAGCGCACGCCTCTCGTTATTGAAACGCTCGCGCCTTGCGACATGGGCCACAGCATTGCGCATACAAATCCGAAAACGTGGGTGAGAGGAAGCATACAAAGCAGATTGTCGCTCGCGTTGCAAGGGCATTTCGCCTGTCCGTTCCATGCGCTTGCGCACAGCGATTTCGACGTCAGAACGACCGCTTTTGACGAATTGGTCGTACCCGACGTGAAAAACAGTATATTTCCCTCGCCGTCCGCAAGAGATACCTTTTCGGACGGCGCGATTTTGAGTTTGGATGCATACGGAGCGGTCAAATCGTCCGCCAAGAGCGTTTCCACGTCTGTGGCAAGCACTTGCGCTTGAATCACCGCCGCCTCGCTCATCGGGTCGAGCAAAACGGTCTGCTTGCGCGCGAGCACGCACGCGTACATATCTATAATCCATTTTTTCGACGGCGCTTGCAAAATGCCGAAGCAATTTGCGTCCAAATGCTCGATTTGCCTCTTTCGCACTTGAATTTCGTCGTACAATGTCGCATATGTCATTCGTTTGATTTGTCCGTCTTCGTCGTACACGAGAGCGACGTCGTCCGCATGATTTTGCGCATTGTGCAAGAGCATTTCGTCAAAGGATTTGAATTTCATACGCACCTCCGAATCGACATATATTATAACACGCCTGTTTTTGCTTGTGAATACCAAATCGACAAATAAATAAAAAAATATCGATATTTTTTTCAAAATTATTTACAAATCCGAAAAAGGTGGTATAATTTAGATATCAAACAAATGGTTTGAATAAACTGTATTTCAATTAAGGAGAGAACTATGGCTAAAAACGACAAGATTTGTATCATCGGCGCAGGTCCTGCGGGATTGAGCGCGGCTGTACACCTTGAGAAGAACGGATACACCGACTACGCTATCCTCGAAAGAGAAGATCACGTTGGAGGCAAGTGCCATTCTCCGTATCACGACGGAAAAAGATTTGAAATGGGCGCAATTATGGGTTGCCCGACCTACTATGCCGTTCACGAACTCGAATTGTTCGGCGGCGTGGACCACGACGGACCGAAACTCGAACGCGCGTACCGCAGACAAAACGGCAAGCCCTACGATCCGTTCAACCCCAAGAAGAATCCTCTTCTCATCCCGCACCTTTTGAGATTGAAATCCCAAGTCAAGAAACTCGGCACTTTGCTTGCAACCAAGTATAAGGGCTATCAATACACGGGTCACAAGGGCGTTTCCGAAGGCAAGTACGACGGTTTCGATCCCGTCACAGGCGAACACGTTGTCGGCGAAAACCCGAATTTGAAAGACCTCAGCATGAACTTCAAAGACTTCTGCAAGATGAACGGCGTTTCCCTTGCACAAGAGATTTGGATCGGACCGTACACCGCATTCGGCTACGGCTTCTTCGACGAGATTCCTGCGGCATACGTCGTCAAATACCTTGACTTTGCAACCGCAATGTACTTCGTCAACAAGGATTTGTGGACGTGGAAAGACGGCACGCAATCCATTTACGAAGCGGTGAACGCAAAATTGCAACATCCCGCTCGCCTCAACGTCAACATCACCAAAGTTACGCGTGAAAACGGCAAGGTTCAAGTTTACATCGGCGACGAAATGGAAGAATACGACAAGATCATCGTCACGTCGCCTTTGCAATACCTTCCCAACTTCTTCGACGCAACCGAAGACGAGAAGAAACTCTTTGCAAAGATCGACTACGAGCGTTACGACGTCACCGCAATCACCTGCAAGAAGGGAACTTATTATCCCGATATGTCCGGCTACCTCTTCGACAATATGACGCCCGAACGTCTCGGACACCTTATGGTCTTCTACCACAGATGGGCAAACGAACCCAACCAAGTCCTCACCACATACGTCCTTCGCAACTACAAGGGCAAGGAACTCAAAACCTACGACGAAGCAAAGAAGATGGCTTGGGACGATATGAAACTCTGCGGCATCGACATCGACAAATGCGTCTACGAGCGCAAGTGGTATTATTTCCCCCACGTCTTTGAAAAGGACTACGCCGACGGTTGGTATGAGAAAGTCGAAGCAATGCAAGGCAATCTCAACACCTACTATGCAGGCGAGATTATGAGTTTCGGCGATATGGAGGAGACGGTGCAGTATTCCAAAGACCTCGTCGCCCGCTTCTTCTAAGCGCGCCAAACAGCGACTGGCATTGGACGCGATTGACGTAAACGTAGCAATCGCTATTCCGTCACTTCGTTCCTTACAAAGCCCTTCGGTCACTCGTCGTGTACGCATCAGTACACTAGGCGAGAGCCCGAAGGGCTTTTTCGCGCCATTCATCTGCTTGGTGCGCTTAGAGGAAAGTGGGCGCAAGATTTTTTTAAGACTGCGCTATTTGGCGAATAACTTCGGCAGAGCCACTTTCACAAACAGTCACGTACGACAAAGTACGCTCCTGTCTGTGAAAGTGGCTCTTTCTTGTTCTTCATCCAAATATCGCAGTCTTAGTAAGAAGGGATGGTAGGCAACAATCGCATTTTTAGTTAAAATCTTGTGTACTAAAACTAACCCGAGATTACGCTACGCTTGATTCCCACGCTGTCGCCCCACAGTGATTGTGCGCATTTAGCGCAAGCCTACGGCTTTAATTTGCACAAGTGCAAATGCAATCACTCCAAAAATATCGTCGTTCGGAAACCCTTGCGAGCAAGTTTCCTCACTCGACATTGACGGAATGACGAGAGGGTGGGACACCCACACCCGATTTATTTATCCGATTGTCATTCAGAGGAGCAATGAAATTGCGACGTAGGAATCAAGGCGACAGCCGCATTTCGCTACGCTGGATTCCCACGGTCACTTCGTTCCCTCGGAATGACGAAGGGGTGGGACACCCACACCCGAATTTTACAAAATCATTTCAAAAACACGGTTGCAAAAAGTTATGAATCTGACAAAAAAAGTTACAAATTTGACAAACAAAATGAAGAATGTTTGCAATATTTGTAGAATTCGGGGAGTTTTTTAGAAAAGCGGTTATACAAAAATTTTTATTTTTATGCAAAAATTAATGGGTTTTGCATAAAATCAACCTAAAATTGCATTGAAAACGGGTGCAACGGGCGGTTGCAAAAGGG
>CAVKUX010000024.1:0-18237 GCA_963659595.1 Anaeroplasmataceae bacterium
GCGAGCGGTTTTGCGTTTAATCAAATCATTCCTTGTTCTCGTCGTATTTGTTATGCTTTGCGTCGAGAGAAGGCGTTTCGATCGGCGACGCCGCTTTCTTTTCTTTCTTCTTGGCAATCGGCTTTCTGACCTTGCGCACGACGTAGACAATTACGACCACGATGATGAGCACTGCAAGGACGATTGTCGGAATCATCCACCAAAGCGCTTCGGTGTTGAATGTCTTGTCGGGAGTTTCGCTGTCGCCGTTGTCTTCGTCATCGCTTGTTCCGGACGTCTCGTTGGAAACTTGGCGAGTGAGGAGAGTCTTGTCCGTTGCGGAATCGGCGACCGCTTTGTCGTATGCCGCTTCGTCGACTTGCTTGATTGTCACGTCGTCGAACATTGCGTAACCGCTTGTGATGCCGGTGACGGTGGTCGTGCCGTCAACGGTTTCGGACGTGAATTTGCCGAGCGAGAGTTTGACGGTGACGCTTGTCACGTCGTCATCCATAGTTTTGACGACAAAGGTGTATTTTGTCCATTCTTCCGTGTCAGCCGCCTTGATTGCGGTGAAGGAGAAGGGCTTGTCGGATTCGTTTGCAGAGCCGAGATAGAGTTCGACGTTTGCGCCGCTGATGTCGTCGTCATTTGACATACCGTAGGTCTTGACCCAAACGCTGACCTCATAGAAAGAAGCCTCTTTGAGGGTGAACGTGGAACTCGTGTAAGTGTACGCGCTCTTTTCGGTGTTGTTGATAACGAGCATTTGCTTGCCGCTCTTTGCTTCGAGAACGCTGACGGGAATCCAGTTTGCTTTCTTCAAGGCAACGACCTTTTCTTCTTTGAGGGTTGCGATGATTTCTTCGTCGGACTTGCCTTCGAATCTCGATTCTTTCTTTGCTTCTGCAATCTCTTCGTCGGTGGGAGTTGCTTCGTCGCTGTCGACGGTGTAGTCTGCGCCGAGGATGCGAGCATAGTCAACGCCGTCAACGGTTTCAACTTCGTAGAAGTTGCGATCCGCATAAACGATACCGCTCTTGGTTGCTTTGGAACTTGTCGTGCCGCTCACGGTGCCTGTCCAACCGCTGGGAGTTGCAACGCTCTTTCTCGATTCGACAGTCGAGGAAAGCGAGTCGAAACTGTCGGTGAGGAAGGAAAGTTTGTTGATTGTTTCGTTTGCGATTTCCGACGCCGCTGCCTTTTCATAGACATCCTCGTCAATGGTGTTGTATGTCACGTTGTCGAAGAACACGGTGCCGTTTGACTTTGCGTTTTCCGCTTGAAGTTCGCTTGTTGCGCCTTCAACAGTTCCGTATGTGGTGTCCTGACCCAGCCAGAGATTGAGTTTTACGGACACGCTGGATTGACCGGTGCGGATATAGAAGGTGTATTTTTCCCACTTCGACTCGGAAGCGGTCTTTGTTTCGACAAATGCGCTTGCGCCCGATTCGCTGTCAACGGACGACTCGCCCGTGAGATAGACGGAGAACGTTGTGTTGCCCACCGTTCTTGCATAGACGGAGAGCGCATAGTAACTGTTTGCCGAGAGCGTAACGCTGTTTGACGAGAAGCCTGCCGCATAACCGGTCGTGCCGTTGTTCGAGCCGATTGCGAGGAGTTGAGCCTTCTTGCCGGGCAAACTTGCAAGGTCGGTGTTTGCGCTATAGAAGTCGCCGTAGAAGGAATCGAACACGGACGAATCGATGTTGGGGAACACCGCCGTCGTTTGGTCGCTGTGAGAGAAGGACTTGTTGTCCGTCGTGTTCAAAGCGACAACGCCTGCGACGAGGTTGGATTCCGTCGTGTTGGGTTTCAAAGTTTTGTCGTTGAACGTCCAGTTGGAGGGCGTTGCGGCGGATTTTTGTTCGTTGAGGCTCTTGCCGTCTTCGAGGTTTTCGTCCGTTGTGTCATAGTCGTCGAAAGCGCCGTTTGTGAAGGTGTAACTCGAAGAAGAGGAAGCGAGGTTTGCCGTCTTGACGTATGTGCCTGTGCTTGTGCCGTCGTACACGGTTTGAGAAATGCTCGAGCCGTTGACGTTTGCAACCAACATAGAACCGCTCGTGAGAGTGCTCGAAGACCAGCGATCGCCGCTGCCGAGAGCAAACTTCAAGGATACGGTCACGTCTTCTTTCTCGCTGCCTTTGACGAGAGTTGTGAGTTCGCACCAATCGTTGAGATAGGGATCGAAGCCGTCCTCTGCGGAGTTGGTGTTGATTTGAGAGAACGTCGCAAGAGCGGAATCGTCCTTTACGGTGTCGCCTTTCTTGACGAGATAGACGTATGCGCCGCTAGTCTCTTTGACGTCGATTGTCTTGACCCAAACCGAGATGCGATAGAATTTGTTCTTTTCGATTGTGAAGGATTGAGTTTCGATTTCGTAACGGCTGTCGGCTGTTATTTTGATTTGGTATGCGTGTTTGTCAACCGTGTCGTAGGGGAGTGCGTCTTTTTCAAGTTCCACGACGCCTTCGCTCACAAGTCCCTTTGCCAAAGGCGATGTCGAGGCGGTGAGGTCGAAGTTGGAGACCCAGCCTTGCGGAATACCGTTGCTGTCCGCAAGGACGTCGATGTCTTCTTGCGAGGACGTACCCGTCGTGTTTGCGAGCATTCCGTCAAACGGTGCCATATTGGTGGTGGTGAGGTCTACTTTGAGACCTTCGTATGCGCTCATGCCTGCTTCCGTCAAGTCAAGAGTTTGTTTGTCGTTCGCGTCTTTGACGAGAGTAGAGGGGATATCGCTTTGGGCAATCTCTTTGAGATCGAGTTCGTCCATAAAGAGCCAGCCGTTAGAGAACGTGCCGTTTGCTTTGTACGTCGTTTGAGTCTTGTCGGAGTTCCAGTTGGTGTATTCCACCGCAGTGTTGCTCGAAGTTCCTTCGGTGCCGAGCCATACGGTCATATTGTAACTGTAGTCTTTGAATTGGTTGCCTTGAATATAGAAGGTGTAGGTCTTCCAGCCGTCTGTGGTGACGCCTTGATCGGTGCCTGCCGCATAACTGTTGGAGTCGATCTTGGTGCTGCCGATAAACACGTTGTCGGACGGCGAAGCCGAGATGCCCTTGATGACGATGTCCTTGCCGTCGCTGCCCGAAAGGACGATGGACGCGCCTGCGCCATGTACGCCATAGGTGTAGACGTTGAGAGAAAGCGCGTAGAGTTTGTTCTTCTCGATGGTTATGCTGCGAGAGGATTTGACGCCTTGCGCGGTCATAAGTTGTTGAGAGAGCATAAACACGTTTGTGCCGACCGAACCGTCAAGGAGTTTTTGAATGCGGTTGTCGTTGTTCTCGTTTGCGATTGCTTCGAGGCTGCCTGCAGGAACGTAAGACGATTTCGTGTCGGGGTCTGCTTCGGATTTAGTATAATAGGTTGTGGAGTATTTGCTGTAGTTGTCGGCAAATTTGCTTACGTCGATGATTGCGTTGTAGCCCAAAGAGGAAGGAGCGGAATCGCTGCTGCCGCTGTTGCCGGTCACGAGCGACCAACCGTTGGGAGTTGCCGAAGACGAAAGAGAAGTCGTGCCGAAATCGAAGCGTCCGTTGGACACTTTGAGGGTTGCGGTTGCGGTGGTCTTTGCGTTTTCGTTGTTCGTTCTTTCGTTGACGACTGCTTGCGCATACTCGTCGCCGCTGTCGAGTTTTGTCAAAGTGAGGTTGTCAAACACTGCGTAGCCCGTGGTAAGACCCGTCGTGTAGGATGCGGAATACTTGCCGAGTGCGAGCATAACGGTGAGAGTGGACGAGGACGAGGGCGAACCTTCGATAATCACCGAATAGGTGACCCATTTGCCTTGCGTGTCGATTGCTTCGAATTCCGCATAAGTGTTGGAACTGACGTAGATGCGCGCGCCGGGAGTGCCGTTTTCGGAGCCTTTGATGTCCTTTGTCAAAACGTCCACGGAAAGTTTGTAATATCCGCCTTTTGCAATGGTGAAAGAGGAAGACGTGTAGCCGTAAGCGGTGGGACCGTGAACGGTTTTGCCGTCCTCTGTCGACGCTTCGGGCATATAAATCATAAGCGCTTTTTTGATGTCGTCGTCATCGCCGTATCTGCCGCCGGCGACGAGAGCGTTGTAGAGAGAATCGTCCGAATCGTTCCAACTGCTCTTGTTTGCGTCGTAGAGCGCTTTGTCGAGGCTGATTGCGCCTGCGGTGACGTCGTCTTTATAGTTGCCCGACGAATAGGTCTTGCCGCCCGTCCAGTTGGTGATTGTGCGGGGATAGGTCTTGACCGATGTGTCTACAACTTTGAAGTCGCCGTTGGAAATGAGAAGCCCTTTTGTGGCTTCGATTGTCTTTGTGGTGTCGTCTGTCGTGTTGTCGTCGTCGTGTTTGTTGCAAGCGACGAACATTGCCGAAGTAAGCACGACGAGTGCGATCATCATTAGTGCTAATACTGCAAATTTCTTCTTGTTCATACCAAACCTATAAAGAGATTTATTTTGCGGGGGAATTGCGCCCTTTTGATGTTTTGAGTTACACATTCACGCATATATGCGCGCATTGTATAAATCAATATGCTTTATAATCCTAATACAAAAACAATATTTTGGCAATCGAAATTCATACTTTCTCGCAAATTAATAAAACTAAAAGTATGCAAAGCGAAACCTATATCAATCGAATTGTTGCAAAAAACTTTTTCAAATATAACCCGCCGAGGCAAAACGCGTCGGCAAAACGCAAAATCGCGATGTGTCTTGTCTCGCTGTTTATAGGCGCGATAAACGGACTTTTCGGGGCAGGGGGAGGTATGCTCGCCGTGCCGTGTCTGACTTATGTGTGGGGACTTGACGAAAAGAGCGCGCACGCAACCGCAATCGCCGTGATACTGCCGCTGTGCCTCGTAAGTTCAGTAGTGTACGCGCTCAAAGGGAACTACGAGCCGAGCGTGATTTTGCCCACCGTCATAGGCGTAACCATAGGCGGAATCGTAGGCGCGCTTTTGCTCAAAAAGATGTCCGCAAACGCCGTGTCGTTTCTCTTTTACGCACTTATGGCTTTTGCGGGATTCAAAATGATTTTTGACTGAAAAAGCTGTTTATCGATAATTTTCAAGCGATAAAGTGTCGATTTTGTATTGATATGAGGTGAATATGCAATTTGTATATTTTGTTTTGGCAGGACTTGTAGGCGGCATACTCGCAGGCATGGGAATGGGCGGCGGAACGCTCACTTTGCCCATACTCGTACTGGTTATGAACGTTGCGCAACTCACCGCGCAATTTGCGAATCTAATCGCCTTTTTGCCGTCGGGAACAGCCGCTCTTTTTGTCCATTTCAAGAACGATTTGGTGCGCAAAGAAAACTTGGTTTATATGCTTGTTCCGTCGATAATCGCTTGCGTGGGTTGCTCGTTTTTTGCAACGGAAGCGAACGGCGATTTGCTCAAAAAGTTGTTCGGCGGATTTCTGGTGCTTGTGGCGATAGTTTCTTTTATCTCTAAAATCGCAAAAGAGGTTAAAAAATCCTGAAAAAATCAAAAATGGGGTATTTACATTGTATGTTTTCTAATGTATAATTATGTCAAACTTATTTATTAAGGACTTTCGTTTATGACAATTCCACTCAGAACTTTTCGCCGAGGCATTCATCCGCCGGCGAATAAGTTTACAAAAGAAGCGCCTCTGGAACAGTTTCCCACTCCCGAGAGGGTCTTCATCTC
The DNA here is from genome assembly GCA_963659595.1 of Anaeroplasmataceae bacterium. Lineage (GTDB taxonomy): Bacteria > Bacillota > Clostridia > Christensenellales > CAG-917 > CAG-475. The sequence continues at coordinate 5,647 of CAVKUX010000024.1, forward strand.
TTTGTCGCAGCATATAGGCGCGCCGGCAAAGCCTGTCGTTGCGGTCGGCGATCACGTTGACGAAGGGCAGTTGATAGGCGAGGCGAACGGTTTTGTTTCGGCAAACGTTTTCTCCTCCGTTTCGGGCATTGTCAAGAGCATTTGCACTCTTCCCACGGCAAACGGCGGCGAGGCGCAACACATCGAAATCGAAAACGATTATCTTTACACAAAGCGCACGATTCCTCCCCTCAAAAATCCGACCAAAGACGACATCATCAAACGCGTAAAAGACGCAGGCATCGTCGGTATGGGCGGCGCGACGTTCCCCACGCACGTCAAACTTATGCCGAAGGACAAGGTCGACACGCTCATCATCAACGGTGCGGAATGCGAGCCGTACATCACTTGCGACTACCGCTTGTTTATGGAAGAAGCGGACACGATTTTGAAGGGCGTGGAACTTTTGCTCACCGCGCTCGACATCGACCGCGCATACATTGGCATCGAGGCGAACAAACCGCTTGCAATCAAGCATCTTGCCGAAATCGTACCCGAAAACGTGGCGGTTATGAGGCTCAAAGCCAAATATCCGCAAGGGGCGGAAAAACAACTTATTTATGCCACCACGCACAGAATCGTGCCTACGGGCGAATTGCCCGCAAAGGTGGGTTGCGTGGTTTGCAACGCACACACGGCGTACTCTATTGCAAAAGCGGTGTACGAGGGAGAGCCTTGCTATAAGCGCGCTATGACCGTTTCGGGCGGCGGTGTGAAAAAGAGAGGAAACTTCTGGGTGCGCAACGGCGTGCAATATCAATACATCTACGACGTGTGCAGAGGCAACAAAAGCGAGGAAGCGACGAGAAAGGTCGTCAGCGGCGGTCCTATGATGGGATTTGCGCAATCCTCTCTTACCCCTGCTTGCACGAAGGGTTCGTCTTGTCTTTTGTTTATGACGGACAAGGAATTCAATATGAATCCGACCACGCCTTGCATAAGTTGCGGCAAGTGCATAATCAATTGCCCGATGTCCCTCGTGCCGAGAGAAATCGAAAAAGCGGTTGAAAAAGACGACTTCGAAACCACTTTCAGAATGGGCGTGCTAAACTGCATAGAATGCGGCGCGTGTTCGTACTCGTGCCCAGCAAAGAGACCGCTCGTTCAAGCGATGCGCCTTGCGAAAAAAGAAATCAAAATAAGGGGGATAAAGTGATATGCCAAAGTATATAGTTTCTTCATCCCCGCATATATCCACCACTTTTACGACGAGAAAGATGATGCTCGACGTCGTCATCGCGCTTATTCCGGCGACGGTTGCAAGCGTATTGCTTTACGGGTTCTATCCGCTTTGTATGATGGTGCTTTGCGTCGGCACTTGCGTGTTTTCGGAGTGGCTTTTCAACGTGATAGGCAAACGCTTCCAAAGCGTGGGCGACTTGTCGGCGGTCGTTACTGGTATGATACTCTCGCTCAATCTGCCGCCCGTCGTTCCGTTTTACGTTCCCATCGTCGGCGGATTCTTTGCGATAGTTATCGTCAAAATGCTTTTCGGCGGCATCGGCAAAAACTTTGCAAACCCCGCAATCACCGCGCGTATATTCCTGCTCCTTTGCTGGACGGGCGTTATGACGAGTTTCGTGTCGCCAATTACGCTCGATAACGGCGCAAATCTGTTCTCCTTCTTCGGACACGCGGTCGACATCGACATAAGCGCGATAACGAGCGCAACTCCGATGGCAGGCGTAAAGAGTTCTATCTCGGCAGGCACGAATCCTGCGCAAGGGCTCAACGCGCTCGATATGTTCTTGGGAAGAATAGGCGGCAGCGCGGGCGAGGTCAGCACTCTGGCAATCCTCATCGGCGGCGTGTATCTGCTCATCCGCAGAGTTATTGACTGGCGTATCCCCGCGCTCTATATCGGCTCGGTGGTAGTGTTCACGGCGATTTTCTTCGCAAACACCGGTTATGTGGGCGAATACATTTGGACGTACCTTCTCGGCGGCGGTCTTATGTTCGGCGCGTTCTTTATGGCAACCGACTACGCAACGTCGCCCAAATCCTGTCTTGCGGTCGTGATTTACGGCGTGGGACTGGGATTCTTGACGGTTATATTCAGAAAATACAGCACGATGAACGAGGGCGTGTCCTTTGCGATATTGATTATGAACGTTCTCACCCCGCTCCTTGACAAGATTATGCCGAGAGCGTTCGGCGCACCGAAGAAACTCAATGTCGCAACTCGCGTCAAGAGCAAAAGTAAAGAATCTTTGGAAGGAGGCAAAAATGACTGACGAATTGTTGAAAAATGCCTCAGTTTCAAACGAGGAAACAACTCAAACGGAAAAAGAGAGCGGCGCGGTCGAAAACGCCGAAAACGACGCAGTGACGGTCGAAAATACCGCAAGCGAGCAATCGCAAACAAACCAAAGCGTTGCGTCCGAAAATAAATCGAAAGACGCCCAATCCGTCGAGAAAGCAAACAAAAACGGCAAAAAGAAGTTCAAACTCGGCGACGTCGCAAAATGCACTATCGTGCTTACCGTAATCGCACTTGTGGCAGGACTTTTGCTCGGCATCGTCAACTGGGTGACCTACGTTGACCCCGACGGCGTCATCGCGGAAAAATGCACGGCGCAGTTCGGCTCGGAAACGTCGGTAAAGGACGAAAAACTCGCCTCTTACGACTACGACAAAAACAACTATATCGAATCCTGCTTCGTCGCCAAAAACGGCGAGGAAATCGTCGGCTACTGCTACTATGCGGTGGGCGGCGGCGCAAAAGACGGCTCGATCGAGTTGCTCGTGTTTATCGACAAGGACGGCATAATCAAGGAAATCACCGTCTACGAGCAAGGCGAAACCGCAGGTTATTTCGATAAGGTCGAAAAGGCGAACAAGTCAAAATACGTCGGCTTGAACGCAAAAACCATAAAGAAACTCGAACTTGTCAAAAACAAATCCGAACTCGAAGAAGGCGAAGTCAGCGCGGTGAGTTCGGCAACGTACACTTCTACGGGCTATCACAATGCGGTGGCGGCGGCTGTGTATGCGTTCAGAACGTATATCGAGGAGGCGTGATATGAAAGGAAATTCCAAACTGAAAATCGTATCCAACGGCATATTCGCGCAAAACCCGACGTTCAGGCTTGTCTTGGGTATGTGCCCGACGCTTGCAATCACCACGAGCGCATTCAACGGCTTGGGTATGGGGCTTGCGGCAACGCTCATCCTCATCTGCTCCAACGCTCTCGTATCCCTTTTGAGAAAGGTCATTCCCGACAAGGTGCGTATTCCGGCGTATGTTCTTATCATCGCAACGTTTGTCACCTTGCTTGAAATGATACTCAAAAAGTTTATTCCCACGCTGTATAGCGCGCTCGGCATTTACCTGCCGCTCATAGTTGTCAACTGCATCATTTTGGCAAGAGCGGAAGCGTTTGCAAGTTCCAACAAAGTGGGCGACAGCATCCTTGACGGCTTGGGAATGGGTCTCGGTTTTACTCTCTCGCTCACTTGTTTGGGATTCGTGAGAGAATTGATAGGCAGCGGAACGATATTCGCAGGTTCGCTCGGCTCGCTCACGTTCGGCATTTCGCTCGGTGCGGCGAGTGATTACTCGCTTGCGTTCTTCGTGCTTCCCGCAGGCGGATTCTTGACACTCGGTCTTGCTATGGCGCTTGTCAATTGGGTGAGCGACAAAAAACAACAAAAGAAACAACTCGAAGCGGAAAGAGCCGCACAGAATATCGAAAACGCGAAATCCGCGCTCGAACAAAAAGAAGGGGAGGCTGAATGATGGAATACTTTTTGCTTATAATCGGAGCGATGTTTGTCAACAACTTCGTGCTTAGTCAGTTCCTTGGCATATGCCCCTTCCTCGGCGTTTCCAAAAAGACCGACACGGCACTCGGAATGGGACTTGCGGTCACGTTCGTTATGGGCGTTGCAAGCGTCATAACGTGGTGCGTGCAAAAAGCGCTCGTCGCGCTCGGCGTAGAGTATCTGCAAACGATTGCATTCATTCTCGTTATCGCCGCGCTCGTGCAACTCATCGAGATGGTACTCAAAAAGTATATGCCCGCGCTTTACAGCGCGCTCGGCGTGTATTTGCCCCTCATAACGACCAACTGCGCAGTTCTCGGCGTTGCGATTCTCAACATAGACACGTACGGCGTTGCAAGCGGCGCAAGTCTGCTTCAATCCTTCCTCAACGGCTCGTTCAGCGGCATGGGATTTCTCATTGCGATTATGCTCCTTGCAGGCGTGCGCGAAAAGATGGATTTGGATGCCGTTCCCAAGCCGTTCAGAGGCTTCCCGATTACGCTTATATCGGCAAGCATACTCAGTATGGCGTTTGTCGCGTTCAGCGGACTCATTTCAACGTCGGGCGCGGTAAGTCTTGTGTTTCCCTGAGAGGTGATGCGATATGATAAATTTGATTTCGGCTGTAGATCCGATGACAATATTATTTTCTACGCTGGTGCTGCTCGTGCTTGCGCTCGTATTCGGCGTTACGCTTGCGGTGCTCGGCAAAAAACTCGCCGTCCACGAGGACGAACGCATAAATCAGGTTCGTGAAAAACTTTCGGGCGCAAACTGCGGCGGTTGCGGTTATGCCGGTTGCGACGCTTTTGCAAAAGCGGTCGTCGAGGGCAAGGCAGACATCAACTCCTGCACCGCTACGTCTGCGGAAAACAAAAAAGCCATAGCGGACATTATGGGACAAAGCATAGACGCCGAAGAAACTATGATAGTCGTCGCTTGCAGAGGCGGGAAAAACGCCTTTGACAAGTACGAATATATGGGCTACGGCAACTGCAGAAGTATGGAACTTCTCGGCGGCGGCAGAAAACAGTGCAAATGGGGCTGTCTCGGTATGGGTTCGTGCGTGGACGCATGCCCGTTCAGCGCAATGCAAGTGGGTGACGACGGCTATGCCGAAGTTGACAGAGAAAAGTGCGTTGCGTGCGGAAGATGCATCACCGCTTGCCCCAAAAACATTGTCAAGAGATTGCCTGCAACCGCAAAATATTACATTGCATGCTCCAACTGTCTGCGCGGCGCAAAGGAAGTGCGCGCGGTGTGTACGGTGGGCTGCCTCGGCTGCGGACTTTGCGCAAAGGTGTGTCCGAGCGGCGCGATAACAATCCAAAACAACCTTGCGGTCATCGACTACAAAAAGTGCAGCGGTTGCGGAATCTGCGCCTCGAAATGCCCGTCCAAGTGTATTTTGGAAACAAACAAAGAAAAATAATCGGTTTGCAAAGCGCAAATCTCGGCAAATAAAGCGTTACTTAATTCGATTGAAAATCGAAAGATTGAAATAAGCGGGAAAATAAGAAAAAAAGAATCGAACAACCGTCCTCAAAAGGACACGGCGAAAGCCGTTAGGAGAATTATATGGAAAAAATAGCGATTATCGACATTGGCTCAAACTCTGCAAGACTCGTGCTGGTCAACGTTCTGGACGGAGGCTACTTCGTGGTTTTCGACGAACTCAAAGAAACCGTGCGTCTCGGACAAGATATGGACTGGGACGGCTTTATCAAGCCGCAGCGCATTGCGCAGACGATAAAAACGCTAACTATGTTCCGTCGTCTTTGCGACGCAAACAAGGTTGACAAAATCTTTGCGTATGCGACGGCGGCGGTCAGACGCGCCAAAAACCAAAAGAGTTTCCTCGACGAAGTCGCAATGACTTGCGGCATCAAAATCAAGGTGCTTTCCCCCGAAGAACAGGCTATGCTCGTCTATCAGGGCGTAATCAACTCCATGGACATTCCCAAGGGCTTGATTATGGAAATGGGCGGCGGCTCGACCAACCTCATTTATTACAACAGAAGAAATCTCGTCCACTTCGAAACATTGCCTTTCGGCGCGGTCACGCTCACGGATTTGTTCAAAAACGACAGTTCCACACCGCAGGAAAGAGCAAAGAAAATCGAGGACTTCATCGGCGAACAACTCGAAAAAATCAATTGGCTCGACAGCGTTGAACCGGATACGGCGTTTGTCGGCGTGGGCGGAAGTTTCAGAAATCTCGGCAGAATCAGCAGACTCATCAAGAAATATCCGTTCAATATGACGCACAACTACGAGTTGCCCGTCTCAGAGTTCGAGGGTATCTACAACACAATAAAGAAACTCGACCTCAACAGCACTATGAAGATAAAGGGACTTTCGAGCGGTCGCGCGGATATATTCCCGAGCGCGCTTGCCGTGATGAAAGCCGTGCTTTCTCGCTTCGAGTTTTCAAAAATCACAATCAGCGGTTGCGGCTTGAGAGAGGGCGCAATGTTCCGTTATGCCGTCCCCGGCGTCAACGAAAGACCGCTTTCGGACGTGCTTGGTCACTCAATCTACACGCAAATGAAGTATCACGACCTCAACATTGCGCACGCAGAACACGTCTACAACCTCTCGATACAACTTTTCAAGCAACTCAAAGTGCTTCACAAGATGCCCAGAGTTTACGTCAGAGTGCTTAAAATCGCCGCGCTTTTGCACGACAGCGGTATGAGAATCAAGTTCTACAACCATCAACTTCACTCGGCGTACATCATTCTCAACAGCAACCTCTACGGCGTGCCGCACAAGGATATCGTCGTGGCGGCGTTTGTTGCGGCAGGTCACAGAAAAGCCGAAAACGCTCGCGACGAAATCATCAAGTACAAGGATATGCTCACGCAAGAGGACGTTGACGCAATCAGAAAACTCAGCGTGATATTGCGTATCGCAGAGAGTTTCGACAGAAGCCAAAGCGGCGTCGTCACGGGTATCAACTGCGACGTTCTCGGCGACAGCGTAATCGTCAAAACCGAGTGCGAAAACGGCGGCGACTGCACCCTCGAAGTCAAGGACGCTATGGGCGCGGCGGCAGAGTTTAAGGCGGCATACGGCAAGAACCTCGAAATTCTGTGAGGTATACGTAGTGAAGAAGAGTGAATGATTAGAAAATCTAATCAAAATCGGCACAAAATGAACAAGTTTTCAAATAACGTGATTCTCGCCTCGTCCTCGCCTCGCCGCAAGGAAATTCTTGCGGATATGGGCGTAAAATACGAGGTTATCCCCGCAGATATAGACGAGAGCGAGATAAAATCCCGTTTTCCGTTTTTGCTCGTCAAGAAACTTGCAAAAGCAAAGGCGGAACATATCGCAAAAGAGCATAGAAGCGACACGGTCGTTGCGGCGGACACAATCGTCGTGCTTGACGGCAAAGTGTACGGCAAACCGCACGACAGAGAGCGTGCTTTCGATATGATAAAGAAACTCAACGGGCGCACGCACACCGTGTATACGGGCGTTTGCGTGACTTGCGAGGGGGAAAAGGTCGTGGCTTGCGTCAAATCGCTCGTCACTTTCAAAACCCTCACCGACGAGCAGATTTACGCATATATCGACGACTGCAAGCCTTTTGACAAAGCGGGCGCATACGGGATTCAAGACAAAAGAATCGTGGAAAAATACAGCGGCAGTTACTCAAATATAATGGGGCTGCCCAAAGAAAAACTCGGCGACATTCTCGTTCGAGTCGGAGTTATCAATGGCAACAATAGAACTATCGATTGACCTCGGAAGCAAGTTTATCACCATCTATCAAAAGGGCATAGGTCTCGTTTTGCGCGAGCCTGCAATCGCCATTGCGACCAAATCGCGCAACCGCCTCGAAATCCGCGACGCGGGGTACAGAGCGGAAAGCGTTATGACGGGTTCGCTCGGCGGCGCAAGAGTCATCGCGCCCATTAAGGAAGGCATAATCGTCGACGAAGAAATGGCGACTATGCTTCTTCATTACTTCCTCAAAAAGATTATCCCCGAAGGCATTTTTATGCCCAGAATCAAAGCCATCGTGTCCATTTGCGAATCCTCGTCGGGTTCGGACAGACGCGCCGTGGAAAAGTGCTGCATAAAGGCGGGCATAAAGGAAGTCACGCTCGTGGAATCGGGTTTGAGCCTTCTCGCATATACAAACAGCATAGGCGGTCTTTTCGTTGACATCGGCGGCGGCAAAACCGAAATATCCGCAGTCACCAATCACGGCATTGCAACGGGTTGCTCGGTCAATATCGCAGGCGACGCGTTCAACAACGCAATCATCGACAGCCTTTATATGAATTACGGCGTAAAGGTGGGTGAATTTACAATCGAGAATCTCAAAAAATCCGCGCTTTCCTTCTACGTCAACGACGAGGGCAGTTACGCCGTCAGCGGCGGCAGTGCGGACGGTTCGCCTCGCTCGCTCTACGTCACCGCAGAGCAAATGCGCGACGCCGTGATTCCGCTTGTGGACGACATAATCGAAGTCATAATGTCCGTCCTCAACCAAACGCCGCCCGAACTTTCCGCAGAGATACTTCGCAAAGGCATTTTCGTATCCGGCGGCTCGCTTCACATCCCGGGGCTTATCGACTATCTCGAACAAGCGCTCGAACTTCCCGTCACGCCACTCAAAGACATAGAAAACGCAATTGCAATCGGCGGCGCGAGATTCTTCGACGAAAGGAACTTGCTCAGCGATATGTTGGGAGTTAAATTGTATTAAAGCGCACTATTGAGCGAATAACTGTGTCAGAACCGTCCGATTTTCGGACGGCTCTTTTTATAAAGTGTACGTTTTAAACTTTAAATGCAATATCACCCCTTCCCTTCGGGCTTTCCCCTATTGCTCAAATATACGTCATAACACTACTTAAACTATCATCGTTCGCAAGAGGGGAATGCGGCACTCACATAGAAAGGTATCGTGCACTCATTATGCCACCGTCCTTTGTGTGACTGCTACGCAACAACACGTCACAGTCGGACGGTACTCATCGTCAAGTTCGGCGCTCAAAGGCTCGCCGCCCTGCGGCTCGAAGTTCCGTCTTCGAAGAGGCATATACCGTTAATAAGTGCGCTTCGAATGAGCAGATTGCGTGTATAAGAACGCCTTGAATAAGTGCGCGGTAGAACATCTGTTGACAATGCTAATTTCGTATTTAAAATAAAACGTAGCGGGTTATCGTTTTTTTAAGTAAAAAGCGTTGAAACACTTATAAAAAACGCTCAATCGAGAGCGTTATCGTTTCCTATCAAAAAATCGGCTGTGCAACCAAACACGGCGCATATTTGTTTGAGTTGATAAAGGCGAGGTTCCTGAACGCCGGAAAGCCATTTGCTTATCGTGCCTTGCGTTGTGCCGATTGCATTTGCGAGGGATTTCTGCGTAAAACCTTTTTCTATCATTAATTCTTTGAGATTGTCTTTGAATTGCATAGACATATTGTATGTAAAATATTCGATTTGGAATTGACATATTCGAAAACGAATGTTACAATAAAAAAAGTAGAATACATTTTGTATTTTATATTTTTATAAAATATGAGGAGAGAAAATTATGAAAAAATTTATTGTGCTTTTATCGATTTTGCTAATTTGCATTCTGTCGGCAACTTTGGTTGCGTGCAATGACAAAAACGACAACGACGAATATTCGGAATATGCAAAAATAACTTTGCGTTCGGATATGACTCTCGACGAGGTCAAGGAAGCGTTGAAAGACGTTGAGATTTTTACACTGCAAACTTGTGCGGAGGATGGAACGCTTGCGTATGAATATACGTGGGCGCGCAACGGATACTCGTGTGTCCTTCCTGAAAGATATTACGGCGCATTGTTTTTTGAAGGAAATATGTATTACGAAATTTTCATTGGAGGCGACGAAGAGGATGTGGAAGTCGTTGATTGCTCCGGGTACGATACGACTTACTCTCAAAATGAAAAAACCGACGTAGACGCATATCTCGAATTTATATGCGATTTGATGGCAGAGAATGAGTATGCCATAAAGGACAATGTTATCACTGTGTCCTTCATGAACAACGGCGCGATTGCAGGACAACTTATCGCCAAAGACTTTAATGCAACCAAGTTGGGAATTCCCGAAAAATATAAAGACACTTACAAAACTCTCAAACCGACCACAACCGTGCTTGTCTATGAGGATATCGATGAGAACACTTGCAGACTGTCGCAAATAAGCGTGCCGCTCAAATCGTTGGAAGTACCCGAAAAATACAACGGAAAAACCGTGACGGAGGTCAAACTTTATTCAGGGCATGCAGAAAAATTGACACTGTCAAAAGCAATTAAGATGGTATCCGGCTTGACTGAGGAAAACAGCGTCACATATCTCGGAACAAAAGAAGAGTGGTCTTCAAATGTTTGGACGGACGGAATTTCTGCACCGTGCGATATTGTTTGCACGGATGGCACTATAAACAAGGGCGACACACTCCATACGACAGAGTGACGTTTTGGATGATTGCGGCAAACTCAACTTGTTTGCCGCAATCATAACTTCTTTTGACAAAGAAAATCCAAAATCGGCAGAAACAGACATCCTCTTGCGGCGTCTGTTTTTTATTATGAGAATATGAGAAAAATCGTTGTTACTTCGGGTAAGGGCGGCGTGGGGAAAACCACCGTAACCGCAACTCTCGGCAGAAAACTGGCTTTGTCGGGATTCAACGTCGTGCTTGTGGACGGCGACGTCGGACTCAACAACCTCGACGTTGTGACGGGTATCGAAAGGCGAGTCGTGTACGACATAAGCGACGTGTTGAAAGGTCGGTGCAGAACGTTTCAGGCTCTTGTGAACGACGCGGAAAGTCCGATGAAAATTCTTCCGTCGTCAAGAGATTGCAACGCAATCACGGCGCAAGCGTTTCGAGGGGTTGTGGACGGTTTGAGCGAGTTCGATTTCGTGTTCGTCGATTGTCCCGCGGGCATAGAACACGGCTTTCATAGGGCGGTTTCGGCGTGCGAGGAAGCACTCGTGGTCACAACGCCGTCCGCTTCTGCAATCAGAGACGCGGACAAAGTGATAAGTCTGCTTGCGAGTTATCGATTGAAAGATATTTCGCTCGTGGTAAACAGAGTGCGCGCGGATATGATTGCAAGGGGCGAAATGCTCGGCGCAAGCGAGATATGTTCCCTTCTTCACGTAGCGGCGATAGGCGTGATTCCCGACGACGATATGATAACGTTATATCAGCAACTCGGCACGATTCCGCAACACGCAATATCCAACCGCGCATACGACGTGCTTGCCAAAAACGTGGCGCAAAACAGCAAAGTTTTTGTGGATATCCCGCCAAAAAGGCGATTGAGGTGGTTCAGATGAAAGCGTCCAAACAGATTGCAAGCAGAATGAGGGATATGCTCACGCGCGACAAAGTGGGTATAAAAGAAGGCTTTTCAACCGCGCTCGAAAACGACTTGAACAACGTGCTCGGCGATTATTTTTCTCTTGACGGTCGCGCCAAAATCGACGTTGCGCAAGACGAAAGAGGGGTGTACAAAATCACGATAGAGGCAAACGCAACGAGGGTTAAGCAATTTCAAACCACGCTCGATATGCCGAGATATTGAAAAATGCGGCGCAAGGTTTTTGAAAAAAGTTATATTTTGCACCTTGCGAGAATATGGTAAATGCGAGGTGGCAAATATGGAATTTGATGAAAGCAAAAAACTCGACGTAGAAATATCTCAAAACAATTTCGTTGAAAATCGCGTCAACAAAAAGCGCAAAAAGAAAGGCGCTTTTGACGCTCTCGACGTTGCAATCATACCCGTGGCAATCGGCGTTTTCGTGTCGCTCGGCTTCTTGTTTGCAAACATTTTCAGAGCAACTTCCATCGTGGAAACGTTGTCGGGCATTTCAAGCATAATTTCTTCAATTTGACAAAACAAGAGGTTTATCCTTATGAAATTCAAGGTTAATCCTCTTTTTTTCGCGCTTGCCCTTGCGCTTATCGCCCTCGGACACGCGCTTGATTTCGTATGGACTATGCTTGCTTTGCTCTTTCACGAAAGCGCGCATGCGCTTATGGCGAGGACAAGGGGATACGTCGTAAAACAAGTGACGCTTTTGCCGTACGGGGCAATGATGAGCGCGGGCGAAAATTTCGACAAAATGTCAAGCGTGCTTATAGGTCTTGCAGGACCTTTTTGCAATCTTTTGCTTGCGCTCGTCACGCTCGGTCTTTGGTGGTTGTTCCCGTCTGTATATCCGTATACGATTTTCTTCCTCTACGCAAATCTGTCGCTCGGCTTGTTCAATCTCTTGCCCGTATACCCCCTCGACGGTTCGAGGGTGGTTCTCGGCTTTTGCAAAAACAAGGTCAAGGCGGTCAAGGGTTTGCAAATCGCGGGCATAGTTTGCTCTTTTTTGTTTTTGGGACTTTTCGTCGCCTCGTTCTTTTTCGGTCTTAATTTCACGTTCGGCATAATGGCGGTGTTCCTCTTTTACGGCGCGACGTTCGCAAGCAAGGACGAAACCTATTCGAGCGTGCTTGACGTGGCGTGCAAAAACTATTCTTTGGGCGTTGAACTCAAACGCGTGGAAATATCTTGCGACACGCCCATACTCAGATTGTTCCATTACGTCGGCAGACAAAGCAAAACCACGTTCGACGTCGTCGGCGAGGACGGAAAGATAATCCGCACCCTATCCGAGCAGGATTTGAAAGATATCGCAGTAAAAAATAAACTTACTGCGATGATAGGAAAAGCGCTGCAAAACAACAAAAATTAACCTTTCCCCATGATTAGGCTATTAATGAT
>CAVKUX010000025.1:0-17954 GCA_963659595.1 Anaeroplasmataceae bacterium
TATGTAGAGAAATGCCCCTAACTGAGTGGTGGGAGAAATACCCGAGAGGGAAAGAGGGGGGCTTTTATTTAGAGTACACGCTGTCAAACTCTTGTAGAGGACGAACAAAACCGCAATGATTGATTGAGATGAAGAACAAGGAAACGCCCTTTTGCGAATCCGCCCAACGTACCGAATCGTACGTGACGGGTGAGCAAAAGAACGTTAACGACGTTATTCGTCCGTTTTCTTGCCCTGCCCCTCAGGGGATGATTGAGATGAAAAACAAGAAAGAGGCATCCGAATGGCAACCCTAATTTACAATGCGTAAATGAGTTGACAGGCGGATGCCTCTTTCTTGTTTTTCATCTCAATCATCACCTGAGGGGGACGGTGGCACGGGCATCAAGGGTTAACTCCGCACAATCCGCGCCGCTCTTTATGAGGAAACAAGCGGCTGCTCCGATCATTGCGGCGTTGTCGGTGCAATATTTGAGTTTGGGATAATGAACGTTGCAACCTTTTGAGGCGAGTTCGTCGAAACGACGGCGAAGTTCCTCGTTTGCGCTGACGCCGCCGGCGACGGCTACGTCTTTGATGCCGGTTACCAAAATGACTTTTTCAAGGGTATCGACAAGTTGCGATACGGCGCATTTTTGGAAACTTGCGGCGATGTCGGCACGAGGTATTTCTTCGCCTTTTTGTTCTAAGTTGTGTACGAGATTTATGACGAAGGTTTTGAGTCCGCTATAACTGAAATACAAGTCATCTAAACCACTCGATTTTGGTTCGGGCATATTGTAAACGGGCTTGCCTTCGCGTGCTGATTTTTGAATTTCGGGACCGCCGGGATAGGGCAATCCGAGCACTCTTGCAACCTTGTCGAACGCCTCGCCGCAAGCGTCGTCGCGGCTCTGCGCAATGAGTTCGATATGCTCGTAATCGAGCACTTTTACGATTGCGGTGTGTCCGCCGCTTGCAAGCAAACATAGATACGGCGGCTTGAGATCGCTGTCGATATAATTTGCGGCGATATGCCCTTTGACATGGGATACGGCAAACAACGGCTTTTCCCATGCGTATGCAAGCCCTTTTGCAAAGTTTACGCCCACCAAAAGCGCGCCCAAAAGCCCTGCGCCGTAGGTTACTGCGACAGCGTCTATGTCGTCCTTTGTCATATGCGCTTGTTCGAGCGCTTCTTTGACGACGTTTTCGATTGCCAGAGTGTGATTTCTGCTCGCGATTTCGGGAACAACGCCGCCGAATCGACGGTGTATTTCTATTTGCGTGGCAACCACGTTTGACACGACTTCTCTGCCGTCGCGTACAATCGCGCAAGCGGTTTCGTCGCAACTCGACTCGATGGCAAGCACCGTTAAACCTTGCTTATTCTGCAAATCGTTCATTGTTTTGAAAAATGATTTCTATGCGGTTAGAATACCGCTTTTACAAGGTTTTTGCGCCTTGCAAAACAGCAACGGCACGCAAAATGCGCACCGTCGAAAATTGCGTGTTTGTATCTTATTTCTGTATTGACGAAAGTTTGAGATACTCGTTGATAAATCCGTCGAGATCGCCGTCCATAACCGCTTGCACGTTGCCCGTTTCGTAGTTTGTGCGGTGGTCCTTGACCATCGTGTACGGACAGAAAACGTAACTGCGGATTTGGCTTCCCCACTCGATTTTTTTGAGTTGTCCGCTGATTTGCGCCGCCTCTTCTTCACGCTCGCGCTCGCGCTTTTCTATGAGTTTGGAGCGAAGCATCTGCATTGCGACTTCTCGGTTTTGAATCTGGCTTCTCTCGTTTTGGCACGCTACGATAATGCCCGTTGGGATGTGCGTAATACGGATTGCGGATTCTGTTTTGTTGACGTGTTGTCCGCCTGCGCCCGACGAGCGATAGGTGTCAACTTTCAAGTCTTCGGGGCGAATTTCTATTTCGGACGTATCGATGATTTCGGGCATAACTTCGAGGGAAGCAAAGGACGTATGACGTCTTGCGTTTGCGTCGAACGGCGAGATACGCACGAGTCTGTGAACGCCTTTTTCCGCTTTAAGATAGCCGTACGCGTTGTCGCCCTCCACTCTGAACGTAACGGATTTTATGCCCGCTTCGTCGCCTGCAAGGTAATCGAGTTCGGTGCAAGTCCAGCCCGTGCGCTCGCAATAGCGGGTGTACATTCTGTAAAGCATACTGCACCAATCTTGCGCCTCGGTTCCGCCTGCGCCCGCGTGCAAGGTAAGGATTGCGTTGAGCGAGTCGTACTTGCCGCTCAAGAGCGTTGCAAGCGACAAACTTTCCACCGCTTCGGAAAGGTCGTGAACGGTCGTGAGAATCTTCTCGTCTTCCGATTCGTCCCCTTCGAGTTCCACGATGTCGATTGTGTCGAGAGCGTCGTCGATTCGTGCAATCATCTTTTCGAACTTTTCGATTTTGCTTTGCAACTGACTTATTTCTTTGGACACTTTTTTTGCGTTGTCGGGGTCGTCCCAAAATCCGTCGGCGTTTTGAATCGCTTCGAGTTCTTTGATTCTGTCGCGGATTTTAGTCGGGTTTATGCTTTCGTAAGCGCGCACCATTTCCGTGCGCATTTCTTTTAGTCGGTTTCTCGGTTCGTTGTAGTCTAACATATTGATTTTCCTATTATAGCGTCACCGTATTTTTCACGATGCGATGTTTATATGCCGAAATTTGCTCTATAAAACACCGCTTTCGTCACTTATTCTTTCCGCAGCAGTTCTTGTATTTAAGACCGCTACCGCACGGACATGGGTCGTTCCTACCCACTTTTTTGTCCGAGCGAACGCTCTTTTGCGCCGCCGCGATATTCTGTCTTACGGATGACGTCGAGCCGTCTTCTCTCTTTTCGACATGAATTTTGAGGAGTATGGAAGCGGTTTCGGAATGAATCCTCGACACCATATCTTCAAACATATCCCAGCCCTCTTGGCGGTATGCTATGACGGGGTCACGCTGACCGTAGCCGCGAAGTCCTATGCCTCGTCTTAACGCGTCCATTGCGTCGATGTGGTCCATCCACTTCGAGTCGACCGTCTTCAAAAGCACCACTCTTTCGAGTTCGCCGAAGTCGAATCCGTCCGCCTTTGTCGCTTCGATTTTGTCGTTGTAGTCTTTGCGCGCGACTTTCAAAACCGCGTCTTTGAGTTTGTACACGTCGAAGCACGAGCAGAGTTCGGGGGTCATAAGATTTGTGCCTTGCGGAAGCATTTTTTGTTCGAGGGACTGGTTGAACGCCGCATAATCCCACGTCTGATAATCGGTCTTGTAGTCGGCATAATATCCGATGATTTCTTCTGCAAGGTCGTCTATCATATCGAGGATTTGCTCGTGTACGTCCATACCGTCAAGCACTTTTCCTCTCTCTTTGTAGATGATTTCGCGTTGCGCGTTCATAACGTCGTCGTAACTCAAAACCTGTTTCCTTATCGAGTAGTTTCTGCCCTCGACGATTTTTTGCGCTCTTTCGATTTGCTTTGTGATTATGCCGTTTGAGATAGGCACATCGTCGGGCAAATGCATAGTTTCGGCAATTGACTTCATTCTGTCGCCGCCGAAAATACGCGCGATGTCGTCTTCCATCGAGATGTAGAAAACCGTGCTGCCGGGGTCGCCCTGACGACCGCTACGACCTCTCAACTGATTGTCGATACGTCTGCTTTCGTGGCGTTCGGTGCCGATAATGCGCAAACCGCCGAGCGCGACGACTTTCTCTTTTTCCTCGTCACAGATTGCTTTGAACGCTTCATAATGGTGTTTGTACACCTCTTTCGCGGCGATAATCGCAGGGTCGTTGCTTGCGTGCGGCGAGGACGCCATTTCGATGACTTCGAGAGGATAGCCGTCCTTTTCCATACGTTGTTTGGCTTGGAAGTCCGCGTTGCCGCCGAGCATAATATCCGTTCCGCGTCCTGCCATATTGGTTGCGATAGTGACCGAATTGAGCCTGCCTGCCTGAGCGATTATCTCGGATTCCTGCTTGTGGAATTTTGCATTCAAAACGTTGTGCGGTATGCCTTTACGCTTCAAAATGTCGCTGAGTTGTTCACTCTTTTCGACGCTTATCGTACCGACAAGAAGGGGTTGACCCGTCGCGTGATGGTCGATGATATCTTGCACGATTGCGGTGATTTTTCCGCTGACTTTGGTGTAAATCTGGTCGTGTTCGTCAACTCTTTGAGAGGCTTTGTTGGGCGGAATCGTGACGACGTCAAGCGCATATATACCCTCGAATTCGTCCTCTTCGGTCTTTGCCGTACCCGTCATACCCGCGAGTTTTTTGTACATACGGAAGAAGTTTTGGAAGGTTATCGTCGCAAGCGTCTTGTTCTCGCTTCTTATTTGGACGTGTTCCTTTGCCTCGATTGCCTGATGCAAGCCTTCGTTGTAGCGGCGACCAATCATAATACGACCCGTAAATTCGTCCACAATCAACACTTCGCCGTCGCTGACGATATAGTCGGTGTCGCGCTTCATAATGAAGTGCGCTTTGAGCGCGGCTTGAATGTGGTGATAAAGGTCGGTGTTTTCAAGATCGGTGAGATTTGCGACATGGAAGAATCTTTCCGCTTTCTCGATGCCCTGATCGGTGAGCATTATCGTCTTTTCTTTTTCCTCTATGGTGAAATCGTCGCCCTCTCTGCACTGACGCGCGAAATTGTCCGCACTCTTATAAAGTTCGCTGGATTTTCCGCCTCTGCCCGAAATGATGAGCGGCGTTCTCGCCTCGTCGATGAGAATGGAGTCAACCTCGTCGATTATGGCGTAATTGAGTTCGCGCTGCACCTTGTCCGCCTTTCTCACGACCATATTGTCGCGCAAAAAGTCGAAGCCGAGTTCGTTGTTTGTGCAGTAGGTTATGTCGCTTTGATACGCCTTTCTCTTTTCCTCTACGCTCATTTGCGGCACGACGACGCCGACGGTAAGCCCCAAAAACTTGTAGAGTTTGCCCATCCACGCCGCGTCGCGCGTTGCGAGGTAGTCGTTGACCGTGACGACGTGAACGCCCTTGCCCGTGAGCGCGTTGAGGTACGCCGGAAGCGTTGCCACGAGCGTCTTACCTTCGCCCGTGCCCATCTCTGCGATACGTCCCTGATGAAGCGCGATGCCGCCGATAAGTTGAACGTGGAAGTGGCGCATGCCCAGCACTCTCTCGCCCGCTTCTCTAACCACCGCGTATGCGTCGGGGAGAATATGGTCGAGCGTTTCGCCGTCTGCGAGCCTCTTTTTGAGTACGTCCGTCTGACTTACGAGCGTATCGTCGTCCATCGCCGAGTATTTGGGCGCGAGAGCCTCGATTTTGTCGGCGATTTTATTGAGTTTTCTGACCTTAAATTTGTTTTCGTTAAAAAGTGCCATAGTTCACCTTTATTATACTCGAGCAAGTTATACTGCTCAAATCATATTGCTATAGAATTATACTATATAAATTTGCATATATCAATCTATATCACTCGTTTGGGATTTTAAGTTGCGTGACGGCTGCAGTCAGCACGCACACTTGTCTCGCTTTTGCTTTGAGCAACGTCTTTGCGCACTCGTTGGCGGTTGCGCCCGTAGTGAAAATGTCGTCTACAAGCAAGATTTTTCTTCCCTTGACTTGCTCGAAAGCGCAAGCAAACGCGCCGTCGAGGTTGGTTGCTCTGTCCTTGCCTTTGAGTTCCTTTTGTTGGGATGTGTCTTTCACCTTTACGAGCGCGGGAAGCACGGCGATATTGAGCCTTTTGCCCACCTCATACGCCAGAAGTTCGGCTTGATTGAATCCTCTTTTCTTCACTTCCTCGTCCGTCATCGGCACAAAGACGATGATTTCCGAATCGAAACCGCACTCGATAAACTTGTCCGCCATAAGCGCGCCGAGCGTTTGCGCGATATACGTTTTCTTGCCGAATTTCAGTTTGTATATCAACTTTTTCACCTCGCCGTCGTATACGAGGGGCGAGCGATTCTTCACAAATTCGGACTTTTGATTTTGGCATCTGTTGCAGTAGTCGCTCTCGTCTTTGAGCGGAACGCCGCAGTTAAGACAAATATGCCCTTTGGCGAACGGCAATTTCTCGATACATTCCGAGCAGAGGCGGTATCTCGTGTCGTCAACGAGTTCCTCGCCGCATACGTCGCAAGTGCAATCGAGCGGAAACAGAGCGGAATCGAACTCGCCGAGCAATTTCTTGAAAAACGTCTTGACCTTTTGCATTACGGCTTTTCTTCTGTTGCCCTTTGCGCTCTTTTGTTCGTCCTGCGAATTTTTTCTTTGAATTTCGCCGCTTTGCGCTTCGACGTCTTGCGCTTCGACGTCTTGCGCCTCGTCCGCCGATACGGCATCAAACGACGACATTGCGGTTTCGCTCCTCACCTTATCTTCCGACTCAGTCATATGCGCCGCCTTGCCATTCCTGCTCGATAAGTTCGATGAGGAGGGAGTACCGTCTTGCGGTTTCGTTGTTTTGAATCATACGTTGCACCGTCTTTTTGCCGCCGCTTATCACGACGAGTTTTTTTGCTCTCGTAACCGCCGTATACAGCAAGTTTCTCGTTTGCAACATATAGTTTGCGTCGAGTGCGATAACCACCGCATCAAACTCACAACCTTGCGATTTGTGTATCGTAACGGCGTATGCGAGCGTAAGTTGGTCGATGTCGCTATATTCGTAAATCGACACTTTATCGTCGTCAAAACGCACGGTAAACTGCATAATCTGCGTATTTATGCTTTCAATCACGCCGATATCGCCGTTGAAAACGCCGCTTCCTCGCACGGTCTTGAAGCCGTCCGTTTGCGACCATTCCTGCTGATAATTGTTCTGAAGTTGCATAACCTTGTCGCCCTCGCGGTAAACGCAATCCGCACGCTTGACCTCTCTCTTGTGCGGCGAGGGAGGATTGATTATTTTTTGCAACTCTTTGTTAAGATTTATCGTGCCTGCAACCCCTCGTTTCATCGGGCAAAGCACTTGAATTTCGCTCGGCGCGACGTTGAGGTATTTGGGCAAGCGGCGAGTGACGAGCGCAATGGTGTTTGCGCAGATGTCCTCGCTCGTGTCTTTTTCTTCAAAGAAGAAGTCGCTGCTCTTGTTGTCGATGTCGGGCATAACGCCGCTGTTGATTTTGTGCGCGTTGGTGACGATTTTGCTCTTTTCGCTCTGGCGGTAAATCTGCGTGAGATAACTCACGTTGAACTTTCCGCATTTGATTAGGTCGTTAAGCACGTTGCCAACGCCCACCGAAGCGAGTTGGTCTTTGTCGCCCACAAGCACGAGGCGCGAGCCTCTTTCGAGTGCGTTTATGAGTGCACAAAAGACATATTCGTCAACCATACTAACCTCGTCCACAATCACGACGTCAACGGGCAAGCGAGTGTTCTCGTTGTAAGTGAAATGTCCTTCTCCGTTTTTGTAGTCCAAATCGAGCATACGGTGGATGGTTTTTGCTTCCTCGCCCGTTGCTTGCGAAAGTCTTTTTGCGGCTCTGCCGGTGGGTGCGCAAAGCGCAACCCTCTGTCCCAAATCCTTGAACAGTTTGAGTATGCACTTGACGATTGTCGTTTTGCCCGTTCCCGGTCCGCCGGTGACAATCTGCACGCCGTTTTCGATGGTTTCTCTGACGGCGGCAACTTGATTTTCGTGAAGGGCAAAGCCTGCGCCTTTTTCGAATCTTGCGACTTCGTGCTTAACGTCCACTCTGAAATCGGATGTCTCTTGCTTTAATTGCAGCAGTTTTCTCGCAATGCTCTTTTCGGTGTTGAAATTCTTTTTCAAGAGTATGGCTGCATGCTCTTTCGTTTCGTATCTCACGAGGTCGCCGAGCATAACCATATCCATCATATTGTCGCGCACTCTCTGCGCTATATCATCCGAATCGATGTTTAAAAGTGCGATTGCGTTTGACAAAAGGTCGTTTTCGGGCAAATAGTTGTGTCCGCTTCTCGTTGCCGCTTCTTTGAGAAGATAAGTTATCGCGGCGCAAATGCGGTAGTCGCTGTCCTTTTCGATGCCAAGTTCGCCTGCGATTCTGTCCGCCGTGGCAAAGCCGATTCCGTCCACGTCGTCGACGAGCATATACGGATTTTTGCGCACGTTGTCGACGGTTTTGATATCGTAGGTGCGGTAGATTTTGAGAGCCATATTGATTGTGATGCCGAGATTTTGCAAAAACATCACCGCGTCTTGCATCTTCTGCACTTTGGCGTAATTCATTCCGAATTCCGTCGCGCGCTTTAGCGATATGCCTCTCACTTTTGCAAGTTCCATCGGATATTTCATCGCTTCGAGCGAATCCACACCGAACATATCCACGATAGCCTGCGCCGTCACTGGCCCCAGCCCCGATATAAGTCCGCTGCCCAAAAACTTCTTGATTCCTTCGAGTTTGGACGGCGCGGACACCCACACTTTGTCGGCGCAAAACTGTTTTCCGTAGGTCGTGCGAGTTTGAAACTTGCCCTCGACTCTTATATTCATACCCTCGCTTACGGGCGGAAAAATGCCGACAACGGTAAAAACAGAGTCCTCGCATCTCATATCGAGAACCGTATAACCGGTGTCCGCGCTTGCGAATATAACGTCTTTTATTTCGCCTGCAAGTTGCATTTTTCTTCCCTTTTCGACGATATTATTTTCGATTTTTTATCTATTTTACGGCGTTTTATACCGTTTTTTTTGGCGTTTTTTAAGCCGTTTTTGCGACATTTTTTATGCCGATTTTACGGCGTTTTTGAGAAAAAACGGTAGGGTTATCCTACCGTTTTTATCTCGCGTATTCAAAATTTGTATTTTTCGACTGCTTGCTTAACTTGCTCTGTCATATCCGTTTCTTCCCAACTGAAACCTTCCTTGCCAAAATGTCCGTAGTTGGATGTCTTACGGTAGATGGGGCTTGCAAGTTGCAGATGATCGATGATTGCTTTCGGGCGCAAATCGAACACTTCACGCACGACTTTTGCAAGCAAATCGTCGCTTATAACGCCGCTGCCGTAGGTGTTGACGTACACGGAAACGGGGTGCGCCATGCCGATTGCGTATGCGACTTGCAATTCCGCTCTCTTGCACACGCCTGCCGCAACGAGATTCTTGCAGATGTAGCGAGCCATATAGGACGCGCTTCTGTCCACTTTTGTGGGGTCCTTGCCGCTGAACGCACCGCCGCCGTGAGGACAGAATCCGCCGTATGTGTCGACGATGATCTTTCTGCCCGTGACGCCGCTGTCGCCTGCCGGTCCGCCGATTACGAATCTTCCCGTCGGATTGATATAAATCTTTGTGTCGTCGTCGATATACTCTTGCGGAATCGCATAAGAGATAACCTTGTCGATTATTTCCTCTTCGAGTTCATCCATGCCGACATCTTCCGAGTGCTGACAACTGACGACAATCGTGTCCACTCTTTCGGGAACGTCGTCGATATATTCGACGGTGACTTGCGCTTTGCCGTCGGGACGAAGCCACGAAAGTTCTCCGCTCTTTCTGACTTCGGTGAGGCGTTTTGTGAGCGCGTGTGCGAGCGTAATGGGAAGAGGCATAAGCGACTCGGTTTCGTCGCAAGCGTATCCGAACATCATACCCTGATCGCCTGCGCCCGTCTTGTCGTACACATCCTTGCCGTCGCTGTCCGACGCTTCGTCAACGCCCATAGCGATGTCCGGCGATTGCTCGTCGATGGAACTGAGAACGGCGCACGTCTTGTAGTCGAATCCGAGCGAACTGTCGTTGTAGCCGATGTCTTTGATGACGCCTCTCACTATTGCGGGGATGTCGCAGTAATGCGTGGTGCTGACTTCGCCGAACACCATAACCATACCCGTTGTGGCGCACACTTCAACGGCGACTCTCGCAGAGGCGTCCTCTGCGAAAATGTCGTCGAGAATTGCGTCTGCGATCTGATCGCACACCTTGTCGGGATGTCCTTCCGTCACGCTTTCGGATGTAAAAAATCTTCTTTTCATTATTCTTCTTCGAATTCGTCCTCGATGTGCTGATCGATGACGATGTCGGCAGGTTGAGTTTGATTTTCAGCAACCGTCGTAACATTCTTATAGCACTTCATACCCGTGCCTGCAGGAATAAGTTTGCCGATGATGACGTTCTCTTTCAAGCCGAGGAGCGGGTCTTTTCTGTTGTTGATTGCAGCCTCTGCCAAAACCTTTGCGGTCTCTTGGAAGGACGCAGCCGAGAGGAAAGATTCCGTTGCCAAAGCGGCTTTGGTGATACCCAAAAGGGTACGCTTTGCCGTTGCGGGAACGCCGCCGTTTTCGATTGCCTTTTCGTTTTCTTCCTCATAAGCGAGCAAGTCGACAAGAGTGCCGGGAAGCATATTCGTATCGCCTTGATTTTCGATACGGACTTTGCGAAGCATTTGTCTTACGATAAC
Organism: Anaeroplasmataceae bacterium; assembly: GCA_963659595.1. Taxonomy (GTDB): domain Bacteria; phylum Bacillota; class Clostridia; order Christensenellales; family CAG-917; genus CAG-475. The sequence goes on from CAVKUX010000025.1 coordinate 10,364, forward strand.
CTCGACGTGTTTGTCGTTGATTTCGACGCCTGCGGTGCGGTATGCGGATTGAACTTCCTTTGCAATGTATTCCTGAACGCCCTTTACGCCCTTTGCGCGGAGCATATCTTGCGGATTGATTGAACCTTTGGTGAGCGGATCGCCAGCGCCGATGGTTTCGCCCTCGCCGACGAGGATGTTCGCGTTGTACGGGATAGCGTAGGATTTTGCCTCTCCGTCGGGACCCGTGACCGTGATTTCACGGCGGTCGTCCGAGATGTGGACAATACCGTTGTTCTCGGTGATGACCGCTTTACCTTTAGGATTGCGCGCTTCGAACAATTCTTCGACACGCGGCAAACCTTGCGTGATATCGTCGTCGGTTGCGACGCCGCCCGAGTGGAATGTACGCATCGTAAGTTGGGTGCCGGGTTCGCCGATTGACTGTGCGGCGATGATACCGACCGCTTCGCCAATCTTGACGGGGTTGCCCGAAGCCATATTCTTGCCGTAGCACTTCACGCACACACCGTTTTTGGACTTACAGGTGAGAATGGAGCGGATAAGCACGCCGGGTTGATGGTGCATATCCGAGCCGTTGCTTTCCCAGTAAGAAGTGAGTTTCTTGTCGATTTCTTTTGCTTTGTCGCTTGAGATGAGCGTGTCGCCTTCGCAGATGATTTCGCCCGTTGCGGGGTCGACGACGTTGCCGATGGTGTATCTGCCTGCGATACGGTCTGCAAGCGCTTCGATGACGCTCTTTTCGTCTCTGATTGCGGTGATAAAGGTGCCTTTGGTGTCGCCGCAGTCCTGTTCTCTTACGACAACCGAGTGCGAAACGTCGACCAAACGTCTTGTGAGGTAGCCCGAGTCAGCCGTCTTAAGAGCGGTGTCCGCAAGACCTTTTCTGCCGCCGTGCGATGAAATGAAGTATTCCAAAACGGACAAGCCTTCACGGAAGGAGGAGCGAACAGGCAACTCGATTGTACGGCCGGACGGGTCTGCCATCAAGCCGCGCATACCTGCGAGTTGTCGGATTTGTCCCATACTGCCGCGCGCGCCGGAGTTTGCCATCATCCAAATCGGGTTGAAGTCGTCAAGACCTTTCTTGAGTTCGCTTTCGACCTTGTCGGCAGCGTCTTTCCAAATCTTGATGATTTCCTTGTAACGACCTTCGTCGGAGAGCACGCCTCTTGCGTGGAGTTTTTCGATGCGGACGACTTGTTCTTCCGCTTGGTGAACGATCAACTTCTTGTCGCCGGGGATGTGCATATCGAATACGGAAGCGGTGATTGCGCCGATTGTCGAGTACTTGTAGCCGAGCGATTTGATCTTGTCGAGCATTGCCGCCGTTTCGGTTGCGCCGTGATATTTGAAGCAGTTGTCGACTATCATGCTGAGTTGCTTCTTGCCGATAGCCATTGCTTTCTTGCCGAGCGCTTTTTGGATGCTTTCGCGAAGCGCAGTGATTTCACGAGAGAACTCTTTGTTGTTGTCGAGGTCGAGATTGCCCGCTTCCTTGACCGCCGCAGCGATTTGAGCGATTTGAGCGTCGGACGCGTTTCTCTTTAATATGGAACGCGCGCGCACGCACGAGTCTTGATTTACGTCCTCGCTTCTGAACAAGTCGACGAGTTGGCGGAACTGATTTTCGTCCACGCAGGCGTTGATGCCCAAAATGCCTTCGACTTCGAGTTGACCCTTATTTTCTGCAAGCGATCTGTCGACAAATTGCAAATCTTGGGGCAAGTTGTCGTTGAAGATGCAACGACCGATCGTGGTGTGCAGGAGTTTGTTGTGGACATATCCGTCCTCGTCTTGCACTTGAGTGCGAATGTAGCAGAGGGATTGAAGCGTAAGGTCTTTGTCCTGATACGCCATCATTGCCTCGTCGAAGGAACTGTAATAGTTGCCCTCGCCCTTTGCGCCCGGTCTGACTATCGTGAGGTAGTACGAACCTATGACCATATCTTGCGTCGGCGAAACGATAGGTTTGCCGTCCGAAAGTTTGAGGATGTTGTTTGTGCAGAGCATCAAAATTCTCGCTTCCGCTTGCGCCTCGATGGAGAGAGGAACGTGAACAGCCATTTGGTCGCCGTCGAAGTCGGCGTTGAACGCGCCGCAGGCGAGCGGATGAAGTTTGATTGCTCTACCCTCGACAAGCACGGGTTCGAACGCTTGGATGCCGAGTCTGTGAAGCGTCGGCGCACGGTTGAGAAGCACGGGGTGGTCCTTGATGATTTCTTCGAGGATATCCCAAACCTCGTTTTTGCCCGTGTCCACAAAACGTTTCGCGCTCTTGATGTTGTGGCAAAGATTGCGCTCGACAAGTTTGTTCATAATGAACGGCTTGAAGAGTTCGAGAGCCATTTCCTTTGGCAAACCGCATTGATAGAGTTTGAGTTCGGGTCCGACGACGATAACCGAACGACCGGAATAGTCGACGCGCTTGCCGAGCAAGTTTTGACGGAAACGTCCTTGCTTGCCGCGAAGCATACCCGAAAGGGATTTGAGGTCTCTGTTGCCGGGACCCGAAACCGCTTTGCCTCTGCGGCCGTTGTCGATGAGAGCGTCGACGGCTTCTTGAAGCATACGTTTCTCGTTGCGCACGATGATGTCGGGCGCGCCGAGTTCTTTGAGTTTTTTGAGGCGGTTGTTGCGGTTGATGACTCTGCGATACAAATCGTTGAGGTCGCTGGTTGCAAATCTGCCGCCGTCGAGTTGAATCATCGGACGAAGTTCGGGCGGAAGCACGGGAAGCACGTCGAGAACCATCCATTCGGGTTTGTTGCCCGATTGACGGAACGCTTCGACGATTTCAAGACGCTTGACCGCTTTGAGACGTTTTTGTCCGACAGAGTTGTTGATGATGTTTTTGAGTTGTTCGCTGTCCTTTTCGAGGTCGACTTCCATAAGAAGTTCTTTGACAGCCTCTGCGCCCATGCCCACTCTGAAGTCTTTTGCGTCGTACTTTTCGAGAAGTTCTCTGTACTCTTTGTCGCTGATGACTTGTTTTTTGCGAAGTTCGCCCACTTTGCCCGGATCGAGAACGATGAAGGACACGAAGTAAACGACTTGTTCGAGTTCCTTCGGAGAAACATCCAAGAGGATGCTGATTCTCGAAGGAACGCCTCTCAAATACCAAATGTGCGTGACGGGGCAAGCGAGTTCGATATGTCCCATTCTTTCACGACGGACTTTGGATTTTGTGACCTCCACGCCGCACTTTTCGCAGATAACGCCCTTATAGCGGATTCTCTTATATCTTCCGCAATGGCATTCCCAGTCGCGCGTAGGTCCAAAGATTTTCTCGCAGAAAAGACCGTCTTTTTCGGGCTTTTGCGTGCGGTAGTTTATAGTTTCGGGTTTGGTGACTTCGCCGTGAGACCATTCTCTGATCTTTTCGGGCGAAGCGATACCGATTTGAATTGCATCGAAATTGCTGAGTTCGTACATATGTCGCCTCCTATTACTCTTCGTCGGAGCCTGTACCGAAGATGTCGCTCATATCGGGCGTGCCTTCGGTGAGTGCGCTGAAAATGCTTTCGTCGTCATCGTCGGTGTCGAACAAACTCGTATCCGTGTCGCTCTTGCTTTCGCCGAGATCGCCGAAGATGTTGTTGTCGCCGAGAATATCGATTTCTTTGAGTTCCTCGTGTTTCTTGCCGATAGTCGTATCGAAGTCGATATCTTCGTCGTATTCGCGCAACTTGACTTCGTCGTTGTCCTCGGTGAGAACTTTGACGTCGAGAGCGAGAGATTGAAGTTCCTTGACCAAAACCTTGAAGGATTCGGGGATACCGGGCTCGGATATATTGCTGCCTTTGACGATGGATTCGTAAGTCTTGACACGACCGACGACGTCGTCCGATTTGACGGTCAGGATTTCTTGCAAGACGTTTGCCGCGCCGTATGCTTCGAGCGCCCAGACTTCCATTTCGCCGAAACGTTGTCCGCCGAATTGCGCCTTGCCGCCGAGCGGTTGTTGGGTGATGACGCTGTACGGGCCGGTGCTTCTTGCGTGAATCTTGTCGTCTACGAGGTGATGCAGTTTGAGGTAGTACATATAGCCGACCGTCGCGCGGTTTTCAAACGGTTCGCCCGTTCTTCCGTCGTAGAGTTGAATCTTGCCGTCCACTTCGCCGTCCTCGTTGACGAGACCGCATTGCTGGAAGAGTTGTTTGATGTCTTGCTCGTTTGCGCCGTCGAACACGGGAGTTGCGACTTTCCAGTCGAGCATATGTGCGATGAGTCCGAGGTGAACTTCGAGAACTTGTCCGATGTTCATACGGCTCGGAACGCCGAGCGGGTTAAGCACGATTTGAAGGGGCGTGCCGTCTGCAAGGAAAGGCATATCCTCTTTGGGAAGCACTCTCGAAACGACGCCCTTGTTTCCGTGACGACCCGCCATCTTGTCGCCGACGGAGATTTTTCTCTTTTGAGCGATGTAGACGCGCACGAGTTTGTTCACGCCGGGCGCGAGTTCGTCCTTATTCTTTCTCGTGAAGATCTTGACGTCGACCACGATACCGCTCTCGCCGTTGGGAACGCGCAATGACGTGTCGCGCACTTCTCTTGCCTTCTCGCCGAAGATTGCGCGGAGCAATCTCTCTTCGGGAGTGAGTTCGGTTTCGCCCTTCGGGGTGACTTTGCCGACGAGGATATCTCCGGGTTTGACTTCGGCACCCACCATAACGATACCGTCTTCGTCGAGGTTTTTAAGCACTTCGTCGCTGAGGTTGGGGATATCTCTGGTGATTTGCTCGTCGCCGAGTTTTGTGTCGCGGCATTCGATTTCGTATTCTTCGATGTGGATGGAAGTGTACAAATCGTCGCACACGAGTTCCTCGCTGATAAGTACGGCGTCCTCATAGTTGTATCCTTCCCACGACATAAAGCCGATGAGCATGTTTCTGCCCAGTGCGAGTTCGCCGTGATCGGTTGCGGGACCGTCCGCAATGACGGTGCCCTCTCTTGTGAGGTTGCCCTTGTCGTCGTAAAGCGGACCATACACTTTGTCGCCCTTGTTGACGATAGGATGTTGATTTATGCAAGTGGATTGGTTTGAACGCTCGAACTTGCTGAGAATGTAAGTATCCGTCGTGCCGTCGTTGCACTCGATGACGATTTTGTCGCTGTCGACGTATTTTACGAAACCGTCGTGTTTTGCGATCTTCAAAACGCCCGAGTCGTATGCGATCTTATGTTCGACGCCCGTTGCAATCATAGGCGTTTGCGGTCTGAGGAGCGGAACTGCCTGACGTTGCATGTTCGAGCCCATAAGAGCACGGTTGGTATCGTCGTTTTCGAGGAACGGGATAAGCGCGGTTGCAATCGAGATAAGTTGTTTGGGGTTGACGTCCATATAGTCCGCTCTTTCTCTGGGGACTTCGCGGATGTCTTTTTGAATACGGCAGTTGACGCGTTTGCGCACGAATTTGCTTTCTTCGTCGAGCGGTTCGTTGGCTTGCGCGATGACGTATTTGTCTTCCTCGTCCGCCGCCATATAAACGACTTCGTCGGTTACGACGCCCGTCGCCTTGTCGATCTTGCGGTACGGCGTTTCGATAAATCCGTACTCGTTGACTTTTGCGTAAGAGGACAACGACGTGATAAGACCGATGTTCTGACCTTCAGGCGTTTCGATAGGACACATACGTCCGTAGTGCGAGTGGTGAACGTCGCGCACTTCGAAACTTGCGCGCTCTCTGTTCAAACCGCCCGGTCCGAGTGCGGAGAGTTTACGTTTGTGCGTAAGTTCTGCAATCGGGTTGGGTTGGTCCATAAATTGCGACAACTGCGAAGATCCGAAGAACTCTTTGATTGCGCTCGTTACGGGACGAATGTTAATGAGCGTTTGAGGCGTGATTTCCGCATTCTCCTGTGCGGAAGCCATTCTCTCTTTGATGACTCTTTCAAGGCGTGAGATTCCGATACGGAATTGATTTTGGAGCAACTCGCCGACCGCGCGGACGCGACGGTTTGCAAGGTGGTCGATGTCGTCGCAGGTGCCGAAGCCGTAGCGCAAGCCGAGGTTGTAGTCCTCGATTGCGACGATGTCGTCAAGCGTGATGTGCTTGTAGACAAGTTCGTCAACGGACGAGCGGATTGCAAGGAGCAATTCGTCCTTGTTTGCGCCGAATTCGTCCAAGAGGGCTTTGAGGTTGGGATAGTAAACCTTTTCGGTGATGCCGAGGTCTCTGGGGTTGCAATCGACAAATGCGTCGAGGTCTACGGTGTTGTTGCCGATGACTTTGAACGTCTTTTCTTTTCCGTCGTGATCGGTGTATGCAAGCCAAACCACGTTGACGGCGTTGTTTTGGATTTCTCTGCCCTTTGCCTCGTCGACGACTTCGCCCTTTTGCGCGAGGATTTCGCCCGTGACGTTGCTTACGACGTCTTTTGCGAGGGTGTATCCCGCAATACGCGTCGCAAGCGCGAGTTTCTTGTTGTATTTATAGCGACCGACCTTTGCCAAGTCGTAACGCTTGTAATCGTAGAATGTGTTGTGAATGAGGATGTTCGCGCCTTCGACCGTGGGAACTTCGCCCGGACGCAAACGACGGAACAGGTCGATTTTGCCTTGTTCCTCGCTCTTGCATTGAGCGTCTTTTTCGCAAGTCTTGACAATCATCTCGTCCCCGCCGAACAAATCGATGATTTGCTCGTCCGTGCCGTAGCCGAGCGCTCTCAAAAGCGTAGTCGCGGTGATTTTTCTCGTTCTGTCGACGTGCACCCATTGCACTTCGTTGGAATCTTGCTCGTATTCCAGCCACGCGCCTCTGTTGGGGATGACCGTCGTAGCATAACGAGGTACGCCGTTCTTGTCAAGCACCTTGTCGTTGTAAACGCCGGGGCTTCTGACAAGTTGGGATACGATAACGCGCTCTGCACCGTTGATAACGAAAGAACCTGCGTCCGTCATGAGCGGGAAGTCGCCCATAAACACTTCTTGTTCGACCACTTCGCCGGTTTCGTTGTTGGTGAGGCGTGCCTTCACCTTGAGAGGAATAGCATACGTTGTGTCGCGATCTTTGCACTCTTTGACGGTGTACTTAGGTTCGCCGTCGAATCTGTGTGACAAAAATTCGAGTTTCAATCTGCCGGAGAAGTCAACGATCGGAGAATAATCTTTGAACACTTCCGTGATGCCAGCGTCAATGAAATTTGCGTAGGAATTCTTTTGCACCTCAATGAGATACGGAATGGGAAGAACGTCTTTGATTTGCGAAAAGTCGCGTCTTTCCGTCGTTCCGTACATTTGATTGTGAATTCTTTGGGACATATATTCACTCCTTAAAAAAATTGCCGAATTTTCGACTTTTCGAAAAACTTCAAACACCCCGAAAAAAAATTTTTCTGCGCCCGAAATTTTTTTCAAAATCTACGCTTTTCGTGCGAATCGCTATCCATACAAGACGTATTTATAACCCCCTACCCCCAAAAACATAGCGTTTTAGGGGTAGGATTCCGCATTATTGCGCAGTTTTCTATTATATATTGAAAAATCAAGCCTGTCAAGCGTCGCGCGTATATAATTTTAATAAATTTTGGGTACGTAAAGTTTTATATTTGTATCGAAAGTTGGAAGTGCCGACTTCGATACATTTTT
>CAVKUX010000026.1:0-6806 GCA_963659595.1 Anaeroplasmataceae bacterium
GTTTATAATCTTGCCTCGCAATGCCACCGCTTTGGGATTGCGCAACGCTTCCAGATTTTCGAGGGGATTGCCGTCCACAACCATAAAGTCTGCGGATTTGCCTTCCTCGATAGTGCCCGTTTCGCCGTCTATGCCGGCAATCTTTGCGTTGACTTCGGTTGCGGTGTGAATGGCAAATTCGTTGCTCACGCCGAGATATTTTTGGAAGTAGCGAAGTTCGCGCCACATATCGTAGTGTGTGACGAACGGGCAAGCCGTATCCGTGCCGAGTCCGACGGGGATGTCGTTTTCAAGACATTTTCTCGCACAGTCGAGCATACCCTCGAACACCACTTTGCCGTTGACCTTGTGAAGCGGTGTGCCGCCCGAGACCGAGAGATCGAACATACAAAGGGGAATCGTGGGGGATATGGTCAAAACATGCGCAGAGCCGTTTTGCTTGAACAATTCGATTTCGTGTTCGCCGATGTTTGCGCCGTGTTCGATCGTGTCCACGCCGCCTTCGAGAGCAACTGTTACGCCAAGCGGACTTTCGACGTGCGCCGCAACCTTAAATCCGAGTTTGTGCGCCTCGTCACAGCACGCTTTGACGATTTCGGGGGACATACGCAAGACGCCAGGTTCGCCTTCTTTCTTTGCGTCGAGAACGCCGCCCGTAATCATAAGTTTGATGAGGTCGGGATTTGTTTTTGCAATCTCGCGGACGTAGCGTCTGCCGTCTTCGGGGTCTTTCGCTTCGTACGCCAACAAGCCCGCCATATGCCCGTCTTTGACGGATACCGCCATATTCGACGCAAGCACTCTCGGCGCTTTCAACTTGCCCTTTGCGCCGTTGTCGCGAATCCTCGAATCGATGTCGTCGAGTCCGCCCACCGTACGGATTGTCGTAACGCCGGACATAAGTTCGACTTTGGCGTAGTTTGCGCACATACGGTACACGATATACTTCGTCAGCGCGTGATTCATAAGCATACGCACGGTTTTCTTGTTCTGTTTTTTCGTGTCTTTCGGCATACCCGAACCCGGAAGGTGAACGTGCAGATTGATAAGACCGGGAAGAAGATATTTTCCGTTCAAATCCACCACTTTCAAACCGTCGATTGCCGCCTTGTCGCTCGTGATTTTTGCGATTTTTCCGTCTTCGACAATAACGTATTTGCCGCTTTGAACGCCGTCGTTCAATTTGCCCGAAATTATGTTCGCGTTTGCGATTGCGTATTTTTTCATATTGCCGTTCCTTTATATAATGATTAATATTGTTATATAATTTATGATATATAATTATACGACGATTTTCCCGTCCGTCAAGCAATAGAGCGTATGCGAGTCTTACGATTAAAGCGATATTCGGATTAATCTTCGCCGTATTTCCTTTTTCTTTTCGGTTAAGTGTGGTAATATATACCAATCAAGTCATACGGCAGGATTTATATGAAATCGTATCAGGATATAAACGCACGGACGATAGACAAATGGGTCGAAGAAGGTTGGGAATGGGGAAAATCCGTTTCCCGCGACGAGTTTGAAAGTGCCAAAAACGGGGTGTGGAACGTGAAACTTACCCCCGTCAGATTTGTCCCGCACGAATGGTTCGGCAACTTAAAAGGAAAGCGTGTTCTTGGACTTGCGTCGGGCGGCGGACAGCAAATGCCGATATTCGCGGCTCTTGGCGCAGAGTGTACGGTTCTCGACTATTCCGAAAAGCAGATTGAATCCGAACGAATCGTTGCGGATAGAGAAGGTTATGAAATCGCGATAATCCGCGCCGATATGACCCAAAGACTTCCCTTTGACGACGCTTCGTTCGATTTGATTTTTCATCCCGTGTCAAACTGCTACGTCGAAGAAGTATTGCCGATTTGGAAAGAATGTTATCGAGTGCTGAAAAGGGGCGGCAGATTGCTTTCGGGATTAGATAACGGCTTCAACTACGTTTTTGACGATGACGAAACGACGGTGTGCAATTCGTTGCCGTTCAATCCGCTCAAAAACGAAGAACAAATGCGTTGCTTGCAACAAAACGACGACGGAATCCAGTTTTCGCACACGGCAGAAGAACAGTTGACGGGGCAACTTCGAGCGGGCTTCCGACTTGCCGATTTGTATGAAGATACCAACGGCGGCGGAAATCTTCACGAGAAAAACGTCCCGACGTATTGGGCAACGCTTGCAATAAAAGATTGATTGCTTGCGCAACGGCAAATAATCGACGCGTTTCGCACGGCTTTTTGCCATTGCCGCGCTACATTGTCAACAATAATGCTGTTGTGGTGCAAAATTTGTTGCAAAAATAAATTATTTATAATATAATTACCACGCTGACAAATTGATATGGAAGTGTATCGAAGTGGTCAAGGCAAAACCGCACAGCGTGCCTTGAATGCCCACTTCCAAATGCTTGCCAACAACACAATACGGAAGTGTATCGAAGTGGTCAAGGCAAAACGCACAGCGTGCCTTGAATGCCCACTTCCAAATGCTTACCAACAATACATACGGAAGTGTATCGAAGTGGTCATAACGGCCCGCACTCGAAATGCGGTAACGGGGTAACTCGTTCGTGGGTTCGAATCCCACCGCTTCCGCCACGAAAAGCAATCCTGCGAAACCCGTAGGGTTGCTTTTTCTTTTATCCGCAACTGTGCTTGCACGAGATTGCGGATAAAAGAAAAACAAAAATGCGAAGCATTGCAGGATTGCCTGCCGTGGCAAGAACCATCCGCAGGGCGGGTGGGATGTTCTTTGCGTAGCAAAGATTTACGCCACCGCTTGCGGATGTATGGTGTTTCGTTTGCGGTGGGATTTGAACCAATAGTCGTATTATCACATTTCTAATCACATCTCGCCTAAATAGGCTGAAAAAAGTTTTTGTTGCATATAATGCGATTGTCGGGTATAATTGACTTATTAATTTTAGGGGTAAAATTATGACGAAACAACTCTCAAAAAACGAGAAGGTGCTTTTTGCGCTTTTGGGACTTTCGGTGGCAATCATCATTCTGGGCATACTGTTTTTGCTCAACGCAATGCAGGATATGGACAATCCCGACAATATCGCGTTTTTCACGGCTTTCAGCAGAATAGACAACGTTCTTGCAAAATATATCGTAGTTATTCTCACGATGAGCGCAGGGATTATGCTCTTTTCAAACGTGGCGTTGAATTTCCCGAACAGAAAACTTCGCAACGGACTCACGATAGGCATAACGACGTTTGCGTTCGTGCTTACGCTTCCGCTGGTGTACGTTTTCATTGCGATACTTCCGCTTGCGGCAAAGGCGACCACTACGGGTATGCCGGCGTTTGACGAATTGTTCGTCGTGGACCAAGTTATGCGCACGGACAACATTCTCAAAGGCTTTATCGCGTGGTTTGGCGACGGCGCGTTCCTTTGGGTGGTGCTCGTGTTTATGCTTTTGCTCTCGATACTATTCTTGCTCGAACCGCTCTTTGCGGGCATATGCGTGACGAAAGGCAAAATCCTCAACATCGTAGGCAAGAACAAGGACGGCAAGGTGAGGTTGTTCTGCACGGACGAACTTCCCGTACTCAAAAAGCAACGCGAAGAAGCCGAGCGCAATTCCGATTGCGAGGTAAGCGAAGAAGCGACTTTGGCGGACGTAATATCCGCCGTGGCAGAGCCGGCGTGCGACGTGGAAGAAGATTGATATTTTGAAAAAATATATAAAAACAACCGCTTAAACGGCGGTTGTTTTTTTGTGTAAATTTGCACTTTTAATTTCAAAACGCAACGTTTATACGTCTTAAACAAGCGGATAAACGACTGATATTGCGATTTTATTCGTTTCGTTCGGATTGTGATTTATGCTTTTTGTTCGAGAAAAGGTGCTTTCTCGGTTTTACGATTTCGTCCACGGACACTTTGAAGTTGTCGTAGTCCACACATTCGGCTTGTATGCTCAATTCGTCGCCGACTTGCAAGACCGTATCCGAAGCGGGAACGATTGAAACGCCGTCGCGCTTTATCGAGCGTATGAGCAAGTTGTTGGGCCAAAGCACGTCGCGAATGGGTTTGTGCATAGCAATCGAGCCGTCTTCGACGGTTGCGACGTACGTTTGTTTGGTGAGGTGGACGTGTTGCTCGTCGAGAATGCTGTCGAGCAGTTCGTCGTAAATAGACCTTGCGCCGCACACTTCGCTCACCATATATCCGAAGGACACGCCCAAGACGACGGGGACGAGCAGAGTAAACTGCCAAGTCAGTTCCACGACCATAATTATTGCCGTAAGCGGTGCTTTGACGATTGTGGCAAAGAACGTTGCCATACAAATCATAACTATGCAATCGGCGTATTCTGCGGGCATACCCCACGCGATGCCGAGTTTTGCGACGAGAGTGCCGATACACGCGCCTATTGCGAGCATAGGAATGAATATTCCGCAAGGCACGCCCGCGCCGAGATTGAGCGCGGTGGCGATAACTCTCATCACGAGTACGAGAATAAGCGTAACCACGACGGGCGACGAGAATATGGTCGCGACACTTTGCTCTGTCGTTCCGCCGTGCGTTCCCAACGACTCGATAAACGAGTGGCCGCCGCCCATAACGGAAGCGGTGATAAGTCCGAAAACGCCTGCGAATATAAACGGGAACAGCAGTTTGAGATAGGTTGTCGTAAGAGCGTTTTTCGTTTGGATTTTCGCAAAGAGTTTCTTTGACAACAAGCAAAGATTGTAGAATCCGAATCCGCAAATTCCGCTCACCACGGCGGCAAGCGCGACGAATCCGTAACTTTTGAGGGGAATCTGAATGAGGTTGAACGAGGAAAGAGTACCCTCGACGGGCATATTCATCCACCCGTAAAGCGCGTTTCTTGTTATGATTGCGCTAAGCACCGACGAGAATGCGCAAATGAAGATAGCGGGCGTAAAACGTCTGTGCGCTTCTTCAAAGGCGAACGTAATTCCCGTAAGCGGCGCATTGAAAGCGACCGCAAGACCTGCGCACGCGCCGCCAGTGATTTGATAGCGTTTTTCCATATCCGTACAGCGCAAAAGTTTGCTCGTGCCTTCGCCGCAAGTCGCGCCGATAAACATACTCGGACCTTCCGCGCCTGCCGTCAAACCCGACAGTATGCACACGAGGCAAGAAGCCGCCATAGCGGGCAGAGATTTGTACCATTTGAGTTCAAGCAAGCCTCTTGCCGCGCCTTCCGTTTGGGGAATACCGCTTCCGCGAACCATAGGAACGAACTTTGAAACCGTAGCGATTGCAAAAGCGATTATTGCGAGCGCAGCGAAAAGCAAGGGCACGAAAGCGGGGTTTTCGCGCACAAGAGCGTAGACGTCTTTTGCGTACTTCGAGAATAAATCCGCCGCGATATTGAAAAACGTCACGACGATACCCGAAAATATGCCGGTTACGATACCCACCGCCATAAGTTGAACGCCGTGCCTATACAATCTTGACAAAATGTTTTTGTTCATAATCGTGTACCGCTTTTTTCAAATCCGCTTGCATTATAGTTGCACGGAACGAGAAAAGCAACCGAAAAGCGAATTATTCGAATATTAAAAATCAATCGTTTTCATACAAAGCGAGCGTTTTCTTGAGTTTGGCGACCACGTTTTCGCGCAAAGAAAGAGGGGACAGCACCTCGACGTTGCGGTTGTATTGCAGCACCCAGTATAGCATAGCCTTTTCGCTTGCGACGATTGTCGCGACGAAATATTTGTCGTCGAGTTTCTTTGCGGTGAAGTTCGTGCCGAACCAGTCGTAGAGGGTGTCCGCCATACCTATCCAGCATTTGAGGGTTATCGCGACGGGCGCGTCGTTGTACATATACGGCAAAGACGTTGCGATACGCTTGTAGTCTATGCCTTTTTCAAATCCGACGTTCTCGCGCAAGGGTTTTGCGTCGTCGTCAAGCACTTCGATGTCGGTGATTTTGTCCATACGGTAGAATCCCACCTCGTCGAACATCTCGTCGAACATCATAAGGTAGTAGCGTTGATTGTGCAGAAGCATTTGATATGGCGAGCCGACGTGAGGCTTTGAAACGTGCAACTTTTTGTCGAGCCCGATTTTGTTGTAGTTGAAACTGATTTTCTTGCCTTGTTCGATAGCCTCGTCTATGACGTCGATGTTGTAGAAAAACGCCTTGTTGTCCGACTTATCCCATTCTTTGACGGAATACACGTGCTTGACGTGCGATTTGAAGTTGCGACCGCCCAGCGCGATAAGTTTGTTTATCAACTGTTCCGAGTGGGTGGAATTGACGTTTCTCGACGAAAGCACGCTGTCTATGAGAAGACGAAGTTCGGCGTTTTCGAGTTTGCGCGAGGCAAGATACGTTCCGTTTGCCGTGGATTCGATGTCGAATCCCATTTCTTTGAGATAGGACACGTTTCTGCCAACGGCCTTTCTCTCGCAAGGTATATCGTAGTCGCGCTCTAATATGTCGATTATGTTTTGTTGAGTTAGGGGATGTTCCTCGTCGCTGTATTCGTCGAGAATTTGATATATCCGCATAATCAGAGTTTTTTTCGCTTCGAGTGCCATATTCTTTTCCTTTTTCGTAAAATTTCTTATAAAAATCGTTTGATGTACCGATTTCGGTACACAGTATAGCATATCATATGCTTGCAAGCAAGAGAGAAAACGAAATATACGACGCTTGCAAAGGAAAAAGAAAATGAAATTTTATATGACGCATATCAACAATCAATCGAGAGTCAGCAATTCGCAAATCGCAACCAAAGACGGAAAAATCGTGTTCGTGCGCATAAGCCTTATGCGCAAAGCGTCCTGACGTTTTCAACCGAGCGTTTGCTCGACGACATAG
>CAVKUX010000026.1:6816-17876 GCA_963659595.1 Anaeroplasmataceae bacterium
CCCTTTTTTTGAAAGCCCGACGAAAACCCTGATACAGTCGGGCTTTCGGTTTTTTTGAGTTGAGGATTCCGCATTTTAAGCAAAATCGGATATTTTCGGATATTGTACTTTGTGTGCTAAATGTGGTATATTTATTTACGGTATATTAAATATGATATATTAAAGAATATAAGGCGCGATATATTCGACGATATTTCGCTCGCGGGTGCATATGAAGAAAAAACTTTCGATAATCGCATTATTTCTCGTCGTGACGATTTGCGTCACGCTTTTCGTTGCGTGCAACGAAAAACCGAGCGGCGGCGATTGCAATCATTTCGGCTTGAACGGCGACTCTGTTTGCGACAAATGCTATCGCGATATGGACGGCGATTGCGTGCATATCGACGGCAACGACGACGGAAAGTGCGACCTTTGCAAAAAGAGCGTCGTCGTTGACATAGACTTTTATGCAATCAACGATTTGCACGGTATGTACACCGACACGGACACGCAACCCGGCGTTGACGAGTTGACGACTTATCTTCTCGACAAGCAAGCAAACGGCAATTCCGTCTTGATTTCGTCGGGCGATATGTGGCAAGGAAGCACCGAATCCAACAACACCAAAGGCAAACTCGCAACCGAGTGGCTCAATTTCGTGAATTGCTCGGCAATGACTCTGGGCAATCACGAATTTGACTGGAAAACGGACAAAATCAAAATCAACGCCGAACTTGCAAACTTTCCGCTTTTGGCAATCAACGTTTACGAACACGCAACGAACGAGCGCGCGCCGTATTGTCAATCGTCGGTGCTCGTCAACGAGGACGGCGCAAAAATCGGCATAATCGGCGCAATCGGGGATTGCTATTCTTCGATTTCGGCAAGTATGTGCCGCGACGTGTATTTCAAGACGGGCAGCGAACTCACCGCGCTCATCAAAAGCGAGTCCGCAAAATTGAAAAAGCAAGGCGCGGACTATATCGTGTTGTCCATTCACGACGGGTACGCGAAAAACAGTTACAGTATGCAAAATATATCCGACAAGGATATGGACTGGTACGACAGCGCGCTTTCAAACGGATACGTCAACGTCGTGTTCGAGGGGCATACGCACAGAACGTATACGCTCGTTGACAGTTACGGCGTCAAGCATATTCAAGCGGGCGGCTACAACGACGCAATCGCCCACGCGGACGTAACCGTAAACTATGCAAACGGCAAATCCTCGACTTCCGTAGACGTCGTGCGCAACGAGGTTTATTCCAAGTCCGCAAGCAACGATATAATCAAAAATCTCGTTGAAAAATACTCGGACGAAATAGGCGACCCCGACAAAGTTATAGGGCATATAAGCGACTATACGAGTTACGATATGCTAAGACGTTATATGGCGAAAGCGTACTGGACGAAAGGTCAACAAGTGTGGGGCAACGACTACGACATAGTGCTTGCAGGCGGTTATATCAACGTAAGAAATCCCGGTTATCTCGCCGCGGGCGACGTCACGATAAAGCAGATTCAAACGCTGTTCCCGTTCGACAACGAAATGCACCTTTGCAAAATCACGGGCTACAATTTGCTTAAACGATACTTCCAAAACGACAGTTATATTTACGAGTACGGCTCGTACGGCGCACAGGTCAAGGCAAAACTCGAAAGAGGCGAAGGGCTCAACGATATTTACTATATCGTCACCGATTCGTACAACACCGACTATTCGCCCAACAAACTCACTATGGTGGAAACGCTCGGCGATACGACCTATCCGAGAGATTGTCTTGCAGAGTACATCGCGGCGGGTTATCTCAATAATTGACGAAAGGCAAAGCGACAAATAGGTACAGTTTTACAAAACTGCATAACGATGATTAAACCGTTATAAAATTACGAAAACGGCACTTAAAATGCCGTTTTCGTTTCGTTAAAGCATTGATATTCGCAATTTTAATTAGTTTTATTTGTATTCGTTATACAACTTTTCAAACGCGGGAAGCGAGCGTTTTATAACGTCGAGACTCACGCAATACGCAATACGAACGTAGCCTTTCGCGCCGAAATCGTCGCACGGAACGAGCAGCAATCCGAGTTGCTTTGCCTTGTCCGCAAAGACGTTCGCGTCGTCTTCGAGTGCCTTGACGAGAAGATAAAACGCGCCGTCGGGGCGCACGCAAGTATAGCCGATTTTTGTCAAAGAGCCATAAAGCAAGTTGCGGTTTGTGCGGTAAAAATGGAGGTCGGGCAGAGCGTCCGCGCATTTTTCGACCACTTGTTGATAAGTGCTCGGGGCGCAAACGTAACCGAGTGCGCGACCTGCGCCGCATATTGCGAGATACAAATCTTTTGCGCCGCTCGCTTTCGGGTTTACCGCAATATAGCCTATGCGTTCCCCGGGGAGCGACAAACTCTTTGAATAACTGTAACACACGATTGCGTCGTCGTAAAAATTCATTATATACGGCACTTCGACGTCGTAGGCAAGTTCGCGATACGGCTCGTCCGAGATTATAAAAATCGGGTGCGAGAAAAGCGCGCTTTTTTTGCTCAAAATACCCGATATTTTTGCGATTGTTTCGGCAGAGTACACAACGCCGCTCGGGTTGTTGGGGGAGTTGACTATAACCGCTTTCGTCTTTTCGGTTATCGCGTTTTCGAGCGCGGCGAGATTCGGGGTGAAGTCACTCTCGTCAAAAGGTACGACGACGGGCGTGCCGCCTGCCGCTTTTATGAAAACTTCGTATTCGGGAAAGTACGGAGCGAGAATGACAAATTCGTCGTCGCATTCATTGAGCGCGCGAAGGGTTATGCAAAGGGAAGCCGCCGCGCCGCAAGTCATATAGATATAATCCGAGGTTATGTCAACGTCGAAACGGCGGCGTATGTTGTTTGCAATCGCCTCTCTCACGCCTTTTCCGCCTTGCGCCGACGTGTAGCCGTGAAGCGCAACGGGATTTTCGTTTGCAAGCGACAAAAGCGCGTCTTTCACGCAGTCGGGTGATGGTGTGTTGGGATTGCCGAGCGAAAAGTCGAACACGTTTTCCTTTCCGACTTTTTCGGCGCGTTGCTTGCCGTATTCAAACAACTCTCTTATCGACGAGCGTTTGCTTCCGAGCGCGTACATATCTTTGTTGAACATAAACTCACCTCGTATATTATGGAATTATACCACTTGTATTGCCGTTTTTCAAGTGATATAATTTAGGCATAGAGGGTAAAAGCATATGGCAAACGAGTTTGGCGACAAAACCATCGCCACTTTGAATGATTTGAAAGCGGCAATCGAAAAATCTCGACGTATAGTCGTGTTGACGGGCGCAGGCGCGTCCGTTCCGAGCGGCATACCCGACTTTCGCAGCGCGCACGGATTGTATTCCACGCCCTTTGGCAACTATCCTGCCGAAACCGTGATTTCGCACGACTTTTTCCTTTCGCATCCCAAAGAGTTTTACGACTTTTACAAGAGCAAAATGATATACGAAAACGCAAAGCCGAACGCAATGCATTTGCTTTTGGCAAGGCTTGAAAAGGAAGGCAGAATCGAGGGAATTATCACGCAAAACATCGACGGATTGCACCAAGCGGCAGGCAGTGAAAAGGTGTTTGAACTGCACGGCTCGATCGAGCGCAACAGATGCGAGTGTTGCCACAAATTTTTCGATTTGGATTATATAACATCGCACGAGGGCGTGCCGCATTGCAACGAGTGCGGCGGCATAATAAAACCCGAGGTCGTCTTGTACGGCGAAAATCTCGACGAGCGAGTTTTGCGCGGCGCAATCGGAGCCATTCGACGAGCGGATATGCTGATTGTCGTCGGCACGTCTTTGGTCGTGTATCCTGCCGCGGGGCTCGTGGGATATTTCACCGGAGAGGTCACGGCGGTGATAAACAAGTCAAGCACTTATTTCGATTCGCAAGCGGACATTTTGCTTAACGAGGATTGCGGGAAAGTTGCAGAGTGGCTTGACAAAAATCTGAATATATAACGCAATAACCGATGTTTATAAACGCAAAAACGGCGCATAAAGTGCCGTTTTTGCATTTTTCGTCACAACTTGTTTCAACTGATTTAGATTTATGTTTCTAAGATTTTCTTTTCGTTTGCAAGCGGATTGAGCGGAAAATGTCGGGCAGAATTTGCCGAGTTTGTCCTATATCACGGTTACGCTCTTTGCGAGATTCCTCGGCTTGTCGGGGTTTAATCCCATACAAAGGGATGTTGTCAGTGCAAGCGATTGAAGAGGGATGACCGACAAAATCGGGTACAGCAATTCGTCTTTGCAGTCGGGCAAAACAAATGTCTTGCTTGCGCCCACGTCGCCTGCCGACGTGAGCGCAATGACGTATGCGCCCCTCGATTTCAATTCGCTTACGCTTGCCGCCGTGCGCTCTTTATCTTGCGGATTTGTCGCAATAACGGCGACTACGCTCTTCGAATCTATGAGGGCAATCGTGCCGTGTTTGAGTTCGCCCGACTGATATGCGTCCGTCATTTTGTAGGTGATTTCCTTAAACTTCAACGCGCCCTCTCTCGCCGTCACGAAGTCGAGTCCCTTGCCGATGAAAAACAGATTCGCTTTCTTGATTTTTTCTTCATACAGCGAGAGTGCACTCGCAATGCGAACGTTTTGCACAAGCGCGGATATCTCGCTTTGCGAGGGCGTTTGACCGACGCAGATTTTTGCGATGACGTACAGCGCAAGCAGTTGGCAAACGTAGGATTTCGTTGCCGCCACCGCAACTTCCGCGTCGGCGTTGAGATACAGCGTTTTGTCTGCCTCGAAAGTTATGCTGCTTGCCTCTACGTTTGTCAGCGCAATCGTTTTTGCGCCAAACCCTTTGCAGCGTTTGAGTGCGAGAATGGTGTCTGCCGTTTCGCCGCTTTGCGTTATGAAAAAGCAAACGGAGTTTTTCGTCAAAAACCTTACGCCCGAAAACTCGCTTGCCACCTCGCATACGCAAGGAATGCCCAAAAGCCTCTCGAAAACGTCCTTTCCGTACAACCCTGCGTGGTACGCCGTGCCACAACCGCAAAACACGATTTTTTCGGCGTTTTTCAAGTCGTTTATCAATTTTTCGTCAACGTTTTTGACGACGCTTTTGTATGTTCTGACGAGCGCACGCGGAATTTCGTCGATTTCCGAGCGCATATGACAAGAACATTCTTTCGGGGCGGTGCGCTTGACTTTGATAGTCTTTTTGATTTGCCTTTCGCCGTCCTTGAAAAACTCTGCGGAATCGGCGGTGATTTTTGCACACTCGCCGTCGCTCAAAACCACGATGTTTTGCGTGTATTTGCCAAGCGCGAGCGTGTCGCTCGCAACGAAGTTTTCGCCTTTGCCGAGCCCGACGGCAAGCGACGCGCCGCACCGCCTAAGGTAAATGGCATCCTCGCCCTCTTTTATGGCAAGAAAAGTCGTCGCTCCTTTAAGACGTTTGCCGACGTTTTCGATTGCCGCCGACATATCGCAGGTTTCGAGCGCAAGCATATGCGCTATGATTTCGCTGTCCGTATCCGACGAAAAAGTTATTCCTTTTTCGATGAGTTCTGTTTTAAGGTCTTCGGCGTTGCTTATCACGCCGTTGTGCGCAACGGCGATTTTGCCGTCAAACGACAAATGAGGGTGTGCGTTTTTCTCGCACACCTTGCCGTGAGTTGCCCATCTCGTGTGTCCGATTCCCGTTCGGGCGGAAAGGGGTGGAACTTTCCTTTTGAGCAGTTCGACACGCCCGACGGCTTTGAACACCTTGATTTTTCCAAGCGAAATTGCGGCGATACCGGCGCTGTCATAACCTCGATATTCAAGAGTTTTCAATCCGTCAAGCACGATTTTCTCGGCGCTCTGAAAGCCGACATAGCCAATAATTCCGCACATATCATATGTATATGCAATGCGCCTAAGCAAGGTGCTTAGAGGCGGTTCATTTATATATAACCGACGTAGAAAACGATCGCAACCGCCGACGAAACGCAGATCAATCGCCGTATCAAAAGGCATAAAAACAATGCAAAAAACTATACGAAATAACGCAAAAACGATACGAAAACGATACGGAAACGACACAAAACAATGCAAAAAAACGTCGCAAAAAACGACGTATAAATCGTCGCTTGGTATTGACACGTTGCAGTTTGATTGGTATCATATTTTAGAAGAATAATATCCTATGCCGAATAAGGGCAGGACGGAGGAAATATGAGGTTTTCACAGCAACTCGCACCGTGCAAAAAAGAGAATACGATTATTGTCGGCGACGTGCGCATAAGCGTGCTTTCGCCCCGAGTGTTGCGTATAGAAAAGGGTAGTTTTACGGACAATCGCACTCAGTTTGCATTTTGCAGAGACTACGCAAATCCGCAGTTTAAGTATGCAAAAAACGGCGATGAAGCATCGATTGAAACGGAAACTTGCTTTTTCAGCGTAAACACGAAGACGCTTTCGACGTCCGTAACTTTCAAAAACGGCGAGAGCGCAACGCCCTCGAATGCATTAAACCTCGGCGGTACGGCAAGAACTTTGGACGGCACGTTCGGGTTGCTCGGCGGCTGGAAAGGTAAGAGCGAAAAGAAAGACCATTTTTGCATTGCGCATATCAGAAAAGGCATATTCGCTTTGAACGGCGTGAGCGAAATCGACGATTCGTCGTCGGTTATTCTCAACGTTGACGGCAGCGTCTCGCCTCGTCCCGCGGCAACGAAAGACAAGTACGTTTTCGCGTTCGGAAAGGATTATCTCGGCGGACTCAAAGAGTTCTATTCGCTTTCGGGATTCACACCCGTTCTTCCCAAGTGCGTTCTCGGCAACTGGTGGTCGCGCTATCACGCCTACACCGACAAAGAGTATCTCGCCCTTATGGATAAATTCGAGCAGAAGGACGTGCCAATCACCGTCGCCACGATAGATATGGACTGGCATATCGTGGGCAATGCTCCAAAGGATGCCGAATACAAATCGTTTCAAGGCGCAGGGTGGACGGGATATACGTTTGAAAAGGAATTGTTCCCCGACCCCGAAGGATTTTTGCAAAACCTCAAAGGTCGCAATCTCGCGGTCACGATGAACCTGCATCCTCGAGACGGAGTGCGTTATTTCGAGGAGCAGTACCCAGAAATGTGTCGTGCGCTCGGCGTAGATCCGCAGACGAAGCGCACGCTCGAATTTGACCTCACCGACGAGAAATTCCGCAACGCGTACTTCGATATTTTGCACCACCCGTACGAAAAGATGGGAGTTGATTTTTGGTGGATAGACTGGCAACAAGGCACGAAGTCGAAGATGAAGAATCTCGATCCGCTTTGGCTTCTCAACCACTATCACACTCTCGACATCAATCGCGACGGCAACAAAAGCGTCATTCTTTCAAGATACGCGGGACTCGGCTCGCACCGCTATCCGCTCGGCTTTTCGGGGGATACGATTGTGTGCTGGAACAGTTTGAAATTTCAACCCTATTTCACCGCGCTCGCTTCCAACGCAGGCTACACTTGGTGGTCGCACGACATAGGCGGACACCTTTTCGGCAAGGGCGACAACGAATTGTATCTCAGATGGTTGCAATTTGGTGTGTTCTCGCCGATAAACCGCCTGCATTCCAACAATAAGGCGATGAGCAAAGAGCCGTGGAATTACACGCAAGTCGAAACGATTGCAGAGGACTTTTTGCGCTTGCGCCACAGGCTTTTGCCGTACTTGTACACGGCGAACGTAAGAACGGCAACGGAAGGCGTTCCGCTCGTATGCCCGACGTATTACTATTCGCAAGATAGCCGCGCATACGACAAAAAGTGGCGCAATCAATACTATTTCGGCGCGCAAATGTACGTTTGCCCCGTCACTCACAAGGGCAAAAACGGCGTGGCAAAGCAAAAGTTTTGGCTTCCGAGCGGCGTATGGTTTGACTTTTTCACCGGCGAAAGATTCGAGGGCGGAAAGGAATATCAAAGAGAATATCCGCTCGACAGATACCCCGTGTTCGTCAAAGAGGGCGCGATTATACCGCTACTAAATCAAGACGATAACTCGACCGAGTTTAAGGATATAGAACTCAAAATTTATCTCGGAAACAACGTCTACACGATGTTCGACGAGCAAGGCAAAATCTCCGTCGCAATGAAAAAGGACGAGAAAGGATACGATGTGATAATCATCCCCGAAAACGCAAAAACCGAGCGTCTAACCGTGTCTTTTGCAAATATAAAGTATGCGAACGTCGAGTTGAACGGACAACAATCGGACTTGAAATCGCTTGAAAATATGCCCTGCAAACCTATGAAAATCCGCATAGAAAACGCGAGATAATCTCACTCTTGACAAGGATAACGAAGGGCGTGTGCAAAAAATATCCGATTTTTGACAAAAACGCTTGACTTATTTTGTTATATTTAATATTATTATCAAGCATATTTTTGAAAGACGTACGGCGCGAGAAGAACTAGCCCCTCCGATCTAAGCCTTGCTCTTGCGAAAACAAATTTTGGAGGTTAGCACAATGGCTAAGGATTTGTCAACAATGGCAAAAAACAATAAGTCTTATATGGCAAAGCCCGGCGAAGTTGAAAGCAAGTGGTATGTTGTCGACGCAACCGATATGGTTCTCGGCCGCCTTGCATCTCAGGTTGCTTCTATCCTTAAAGGTAAGAACAAACCCGAATATACACCCAACGTCGACTGCGGCGACCACGTTATAATCATCAACTGCGAAAAGGTCGTTCTCACAGGCAAGAAACTCGAAGACAAATACTATCGTTATCACACCGGTTACATCGGCGGATTGAAGGAAATTCAGTACAAGAAATTGATGGCTGAAAAACCCGAATTCGCTGTGTACAAGGCAGTCAAGGGTATGCTTCCCAAGAATACTCTCGGCGCAAAGATGCTCAAAAAACTCCGCGTTTACGTCGGTGCAGAGCACGATCATCAGGCACAATGCCCCGTTGAGTTGAAACTCAACTGATTGAGAGGTGAAATATGGCTACTAAGAAAACCAAGAAAGTTCAATATCTCGGCACTGGCAGAAGAAAGACGGCAATCGCAAGAGTTCGTCTTATCCCCGGCGGCGAAGGCAGCATCGTCATCAACAAACGTACTCTCGACGAGTATTTCCCTCTTGACACGATGAAACTCATCGTCAATCAACCCCTCGTTGCAACGGGCACGACCGACAAGTTTGACGTTTACGTCAACGTGTACGGCGGCGGTTACACCGGTCAAGCAGGCGCAATCCGTCACGGTATTGCAAGAGCGCTCTGCGTCGCAGACAGCGAAGCATACAGAGCAATCCTCAAGAAAGAAGGTTACCTCACTCGTGACCCGCGTGCTAAAGAACGTAAGAAATACGGTTTGCACAAGGCACGTAAAGCACCTCAATTCTCAAAACGTTAACCAATCGCGTTCAAGACGCACAAACAAGCACGGCATATTTGCCGTGCTTTTTCTTTGTCAAGTTGCGCGCGTGTTGCTCGTGTACGTCTGTGTACACTGCGCTACGCGTGCTCACTTTTCGCGATTTTCGGCGTTTGCTCTGCGTCTGACTTATCTCTTTACCAAACGTTCCGCGCCTCGTTCTCGCCTTCCGCGACTTGTGCGCCTTGCTTCGCGTTTGGCCAACGTTTTACAAGAGATATTAACATTGCAATAAAACGAAAAGCACGGCATTGCCGTGCTTTTTCTTTAGGAAGTCGTTTAGTCTTGTTCTTTGCCGATGAGATAATCTATCGTTACGTCGAAAAATTCCGCAAGTTTCCAACAATCCAAAACGTTCGGAATTATCGTCCCCGATTCCCAACGCGAAAGATTCGCTTGCGATATTCCCGTAAGCGTCGAAAGTTGCCTTTGCGACAATCCCTTTTCTTCGCGCAATTCCCGAAGTCTGAAATTCGTCATATCGAATCTGCTCATCGTTTTTGATTATACATATTTGTATTGCTAAAATGATTTATGATACAAATATGTATCAAAGCATTGACATTTTGTACGATAACTAATACAATAATGTCATTAGAAATTATTTATGGGGGGGGAAAATTATGAAAGAACCGAAAACCATTAAATGCACGCATTGTTGTGCGGAAATCAAGGTCAACACAAATGCGAAAATGCTAAAATGCAGTATTTGCGAAAGAGAGTATGAAAATCCGTACTACGTTGACAAGAAAGCCCAAACAGAAGAAAAACACGCAAAGGACAAAACAAAAAAGAAGAATCCCGTTAAGCACGGTTTCATAAACGCTTTCGTTTTGGACGATGACGTGTATGCGACTAAAAAGAAAAAATACACGGATTTGGCAATTGCGGGTTTGGTGTTTGCGTTCGTCGCCGCGTTTATGTCGTTTTGGGACTCGCTTTCTGCCATACTCACGTTGATTTCGGGCAGAGGGCTCACGGGTTACGCAACGTATATAAGACTCGCGGAACTCGCGTTTGCGGTGTTCTGCATCGTTGCCTCGTCGTTGGCACTTAAAAGACGGAAGCAGCCGACGAAAAAGGATTGCGTAAATATTGCTATTACGATAGCGTTTTCGGCGGCGATACTCGTATGGTATGTAGCCCTCGTTCTCTTAAACGTGAAAGCACTGAGGGGTGCTCAAAATCAAATTATAGATTTATCGGGCATAATTTTGTATCCGACCGTCGGAATCGTGCCGAAGGTCGTGTATCTCGCTCTTTGCGGCGCAATGCTGACAACGTTGAGAAAATCGGCAAAGAAAACGAACGTCGCAATCGCTTCCGAAACTGTAGATAATCAAGAAACCGAAATAGAAGACAATCGGGAAACTATAATCGAAGACAGTCAAGAAAAGGAAATCGGCGATATTGAAAATTAACAGAGCGAAAAAGTTAAAAAAGCACGGCAATGCCGTGCTTTTTTTCGTGCAAAAAATGCGTATTTTTTTGCGATATTTTGACGTTTTTATGTCGTTGTTATGCGGATTTTTTTGCGATTTTGAGTGTTTTTTGAGCGATTTTTATATGCGTTTTAGGGTCGTTTTCAGGCTTCTTTTTGGTATTCGGGGCAGGGGATAAGTTCCTCTTTCTTTGCGCGGGTGAGGAAGAATATGCACAGCGTAACGCCAAGAG
>CAVKUX010000027.1:0-17673 GCA_963659595.1 Anaeroplasmataceae bacterium
GTTTTTTTTTCGTTTTTTGATTCACTTAAAACACATTTTTTTTACACTTTAAATCGGAAATTCAAATCAAAAATCGCTGTAAATAACCCTTACTATATTCTTTGAAACACTCAACGTTTCGGAAGCGATAGCGACGATTTTCTCCCCCGATATTTGCGTTTTTTCAACGTATACCCGAACGCTTGTGACAATCGTTCCGTCACAATTTATCTCCACCCTGCTTTCGCACCCCTCGTTTTTAAGAGCGAGGCGCACCTTCTCGCTCGACTTCAACGTCAAATCGAGTCCCGTCGAAACGCTCGTATCGTTTTTTGAAAACATATCGTCGACGTTCAACGTCCATTCCGCTTTGGCTATGGTCGGAATTATCGATGCAATGGCAAACACGACGAGCAGCGAAAACGCGCCCTTGATATACTTCGTGCTTTTTCCGCTCGGCAAAACTATTTCGAGAAGTACGCCGAGGCATATCACCCCCACAACCGACATTATCCACGCGCTCATATCACACCCCGAAATTGCAAGACGAAATCAAAAGCATAAGCAGCAAGAAGAACAAGAACGCAACGCCGGCAAGCGCGGTTACGAGCAGATTCATATTTTTCGACACCGAAAACAAAAGTCCCGACGTTCGCGAATCGCCGAGCGGCTCGCATATGGCGGAAGTGAGTTTAAGCACAAGCGAGAATATCACAACTTTGAGAATGGGAAAAGCGGCAACGGCGCACAGCACGATTGCGCCGGTATAGCCGAGCGCATTTTTGACAAGCACGACGGAAGCCGTGAGTAAATCGAAACCGTCTGACAGATAGCCGCCCAAAACGGGAACGTAACTCGAAACCGCGAATTTTGCGACGTTGAATCCGAATTTGTCAACCGCGCCTCCCGTTATCCCCTGCACCGTGAGAAAAGTTGCGTATATTCCGAACGCTATGCCAATAAGCCAGCCCGAAGCGGACTTTATGAGTTTTGCGAGTTTGTCGAGTTTGACCGTCGTCGAGATGTTGCCCACAACGCAAAACACTATGCACGCAATAAACGCAGGCAAAACGACAGTCGTTACGAGTTTCATAATGAATGTGCTAAGTACCGCCATAAGCGGCGAATAACCTGCGACCGTTGTCGTTGCGCCGAGTGCAGAAAGCAATGTCAAAAGCACGGGGAAAATCACTTCCGCAAACTTCGACATTGCGTTTATTGCGTCGCTCACCGTCTTTATTATGCTTGCGATTCCGCTCATCAGCACGATGACGATTGCCGAATAACAAACCGTGTGAACGACCTCTGTCGTCGAGTTGTTGAGAAAGTCGCCCGTGAGCGAACACAGCATATTTTTCAAAAGACATATTATGACAATCGTCAAAAAACTCGGCAAAAACGACAAAAAATATCTTCCTGCCGACTTTGAAAGCAAGGTTATGAAACTCTCGTAAAAACTTCGAGGCTCGCCGCTTACGAGAGATTTTAGCGCGTGCTTTATATCATCGATCGACACCGCCTCGCTCTCCTCTTGCCCGAGCGAATTCAAAAACTCTTGCAATGCGTTAAGGTCAAGTCCGTCGATAACCTCGTCCACCGTCGAATTAAATTCCTTTTCGATTTCTTCCTGCGACTTTTCTACGGCATATGCATATTCGCTGCCCGAAAAAGCGCAACAAATCGCCGCAAAACAGCATAAGAAAAACACGCAAAAAACGGCAAAAAAACGGCGTTTTTTCGCACTTTTTTCAGTGCGAATCACAGGCTTGATTTTGACGGAAAACTCATGTTTTTTCATATGATCGAGACAAGCGAGGACACAACGTCCACAAGAGATTTGACGATTGATATGCTCATCAAAAAGATTGTGATTTTGCCGCCGAATTGCAGTTTTTGCGCAATTGAATCGCACCCTGCGTCCGTTGCGACGGAGGATGAATATTCTGTAAGATAACCTATGCCGATAATCTTCAAAACCGCCGAAAACACCTCGTCGTTAATGCCGCTTTTTTCAACGATAGAGTCGAAGACAAGCACCACTTCCCCAAGCGCGGACAACATACTTATCACCATAACAACGCCCGTCGCTATGGTTGCAAATACGCTGAATTCGGGCTTTGAATTTTTGAGCAACGTCACCGCGACTATGCCCGTCAAAGCGATTCCGACAAGTTTGAATATCATATCTACCTTCTGTTTTCTCGCAATTCAAACGAGTGTGTTTCGACAATATGCGATGTTTATCGTATTGAAACGTGTCAATAAAGTGCCAGTATCGACTTAAGCGTATCAAACAATCCGCCCAGCATATCCAGCACCAGAACCGCCACTATGATAAGACCTGCAAGCGTTGCAAACGTTGCGATTTCGTCGCGGTCACTCTTTTTCAGTATCACGCAAACGATTGCCGTGAGCAACCCTACCCCTGCTATTTTCAATATAATGTTTACGTCCATATTTTCTTCCTCACGCCAAAATCAACATTATCGCAATGCCCGAAAGCACGCACAGTTTGAAGTACATTCCGCCGAGTTTTTTGCTCTCTTCCTCGCACTTTGCATGCCTTGTTTCAAAGACGTTTTCGTAGTAGCCGACGTGCGAAAGTTGGTCGTCGAGCGCGGTCTTTCCGAGTGCCGAAAAGAAGTCGGCAATCTGCTTTTTCTCCTCGTTTTTAAGAAGCGAAACCAAAGCGTTTTCGTAGGCGAAAGTCTGTCCTTTTTTTGCAAGGTCGAGCCACGTTTCCACCGTCTTTTCAAACTCGCCTTTTCTGCCTTTCAAAAAGTTTTCGGCGATATCGGGCATAGGCGTTTTTTTCATTGAGAGTTCGGTCGTCACGCACTTTGCAAACTCGCACGCCGACTTATAATACTCCGCCCTCGCCTTGTATTTTCTCTTTATCAGCAAGCCGACGTAGCACGCAATCAGTGCGAGCAATCCGCCTGCAATCAGCCTCAATATCTCGCTCATAACTGTTTTTCGACTATTGCGCCGACGGGATTTTTGCCGAGAACGTAAACAATGTCGAACGCATCGATTAACATTGCGAACTCGCTGTTTCGCACGCTTTGCACACTCTCGCCGTGTAAGGTTGCAAATACGCTTACGCCGCACCTCATAACGTCGAGAATTGACTTTACGTCCTCGATTCCGAACAACTCGTCCGTGACGATAATATCGGGATTCATCGCCCTCACGCAGTTTTCGTACGCGTCCTTTTTCGGCACGCCGCTCACGACTTCCGCGTCGCCTATATCGAGAAGCGGCACGCCCTTCGACATTGCGCAAAGTTCGTACCTTTCGTCGATTACAACAACGTTGAAACGCTTTGAAGCAATGCGAGCAAGTTCCCGAAGCAACGTCGTCTTTCCACCGCCCGTAGGCGAAACTATAAGCGTGTTGCGAGCCTTGCCGTCCTTGAATACGTCTGCGGCGATTTTGTCCGCAATGCCCTTGATTTGGTGCGGCACGCGAATCACCAAAAACGCAACGTTCTTTATGCACATAAGTTTGCCGCCTTCGAGTATTCCCTCGCCGCCCACGCCGATTCGATAATGCTTGCAAGGGACGTATCCTCTTTTCATCTCGTCGGATGCGCTGTAAAAGGACATATTCGTCGCTCGGGCAAGGATGTCCTCGATGTCCTTTTGCGTGACGATATACGGCGCGCCGCAACTCGCCGCAACCTTCCTTTTGCCGTCTATGCAGCAAACAAGCAAAGGTCTGTCCACCCTCACGCGCAATTCGGCAATATTCTTTTCCTCACCGACCATTTTGGCGATTCTCTCACCGAGCAAATCTTCAAGCATATAAAACTATATGCCGAGCGTAAAGAGCAAATAGCAATGCGACAAATTTAGCCCTTTTTCGCAAACGAAAAATAAAAAGGAAAATGGAATTTACAAATGATATTAAGAGTAAGTTTGATTATTGTGATAAAAACTAGATACTTAATGTGATTTCTAGAAAGTGTGATTAAAACGAGTTGTTGGTTGTCCGCTTGCGTGCGAAGCACGCACCACCAAGCAAGCACTCGTGCGGAATTACGGTTTGAGTTTTTATCAGTCTTATTTTGAGAGCAACAAGGGCTTGTGCGGTTAGTAGCGCAATAAATCGAACGAGGCTCACGGCAATACGCAAACTTGCGCGTTGCCGTTGCCTCTGCGACGATTTTTGCGCCGATGAAGAGCGCGAAAAAGCCCCTCAGACACTCGCCTATCATACTTGACGTACACGACGAGTGGCAAAAGGGTTTGTTTTGCGTTAGTAATATCTAAGTGCACCAAACAGATGAAGAACAAGAAAGAGGCATCCGAACGGCAACCCTAATTTACAAGGCGTAAATGAGTTGACGGGCGGATGAATAACAATCGTTAATGCTAACTGATAAGAGGTGTCAAGAGCCTGAAACGGATGAAGAGCGCGAAAAAGCCTCTCAGACACTCGCCTAGTGTACTTGACGTACACGACGTGTGTCTGAGAGGCTTTGACAGTATTTAGCGTTAGAAAAACATCTAAGTGCACCAAACAGATGAAGAACAAGAAAGAGGCACCCGAACGGCAACCCTAATTTACAAGGCGTAAATGAGTTGACAGGCGGATGCCTCTGCCGAAGTTATTCGCTGTTTGGTGCGCTTAGACTCTGGACATATATTCGCCGGTGCGAGTATCGATACGAATAGTATCCCCCTCATTGACAAACATAGGCACTTGAAGTTCGTAACCGGTTTCTACGGTTGCGGGCTTGGTGGCGTTGGTTGCGGTGTTGCCTGCAACTGCCGGCTCGCATACGGTGATGAGAAGTTCGACAAAGTTTGGAGGTTCGACAGAGAACGGTGCGCCTTGGAAGAACTTCATGGTGACGTTCATATTCTCTTTGACGAAATTGAGAGCGTCCTCGACTTGGCTCTTGTTGAGCGGAATTTGCTCGTAAGTGTCGGCGTCCATAAAGTAATAGAATTCGCCGTCGTTGTAGAGGTATTCCATAGTTTTGGTTTCGATGTGTGCGAGTTCAAATTTTTCGGTGGGGTTGAAAGTTTGTTCGAGCACGGCACCCGTGACGACGTTTTTCATCTTGGTGCGAACGAAAGCAGCGCCCTTG
This sequence comes from Anaeroplasmataceae bacterium, assembly GCA_963659595.1. Taxonomy (GTDB): domain Bacteria; phylum Bacillota; class Clostridia; order Christensenellales; family CAG-917; genus CAG-475. The sequence goes on from CAVKUX010000027.1 coordinate 5,078, forward strand.
CCCGGTTTGACGTGCAAGAAATCTACTATGGTCATAATCTTGTTGTCATAGAGGAAAGTGATGCCCTTTCTCAAATCGCCTGCCATAATTTGTGCCATAATGATATTCTCCTAAATATGTGTGTTTTGTATTGTTGCGTTAAAGCCTATAAGGTATTTTAACACCATATGCGCCGCAATGCAAGTTTTACGCAAAATATTGCATAAACCTCGACGCGGCACGGTATTGTCTTTTTCAAAAACTTACTTTGCGTACTCTACGCTGCGAACTTCTCTGATGACGTTGACTTTGATTTGTCCGGGATATTCGAGTTCGTTTTCGAGTTTTTGCGCAATCTCTTTTGCAAGGAACACGGTGGACGCGTCGTTGACTTGTTCGGGTTTGACCATAACACGGATTTCTCTGCCCGCTTGCACTGCGAAGGATTGATCCACGCCGTCGAAGGATTTTGCGATGTCTTCGAGTTTTTCGATACGTTTGACGTAGGTTTCGACGGATTCGCGTCTTGCGCCGGGTCTTGCGCTGGATATAGCGTCGGCTGCTTGAACGAGAACCGCGTCGATTGTCTGAGGCTCGATGTCGTTGTGGTGCGCAGCGATTGCGTGAATGACCTCGTTGCTTTCGCGATACTTCTTGGCGATTTCCACTCCGAGTTGAATGTGAGTGCCCTCGAACTCGTGATCGACTGCCTTGCCGATGTCGTGGAGCAAGCCCGCTCTCTTTGCGATACGCGGATCGATGCCGAGTTCTGCCGCCATAATTGCCGCGACGGAAGCGACTTCTATGGAGTGTTTAAGCACGTTTTGTCCGTAACTGGTGCGGTATTTGAGCCTGCCGAGAATCTTGATAAGTTCGGGATGCAAGCCGTGTACGCCCACTTCGAACGCCGCTTCTTCGCCTGCTTCCTTGATGCCTTGCTCGACTTCCTTTCTCACCTTGTCAACCATTTCCTCGATGCGAGCGGGATGGATGCGACCGTCGGTGATGAGTTTTTCGAGAGTGAGCCTTGCGACTTCCCTTCTTACGGGGTCGAAACTCGAAAGCGTGATGACGTCGGGAGTGTCGTCGATGATGAGGTCGACGCCCGTCGCGCTTTCGAGAGCGCGGATGTTTCTGCCCATACGTCCGATGATTCTGCCCTTCATCTCGTCGTTTGGCAATGCCACGACGGATACGGTGTTTTCGGTTGCGGTGTCCGCAGCACAGCGTTGAATCGCTTGCGAAATGATGTTTTGCGCCTCTTTTACCGCATTGTCTTTTGCTTCTTGAATGAGGAGTTTTGCGTCGTTTGCACTGCTCTTTTTAACGCTGTCGAGCAATGCGTCTTTGAGTTCTTGCGACGCTTCCTCTTTGGTCATGCCGGCAACCCTTTCGAGTTCCTTCTGCATCGTTTGTTGAGCGTTGCTAAGTTCGTTTTCAATGCCTTTCAAACGCTCTTTTGTTTCCTCGATTTGCTTTTGCGCTTTTTCCGCTTCGTCGATTTTTTTGTCGAGAGTTGCGTCCTTTTTGTCGAGAGCGTCCTCTTTTTTGTCGAGGGTCGCCTCTTTTTGAGCGAGGCGGTTTTCGGTGCGTTGCCACTCCTGCTTGCGCTCTTTGGTTTCGTTTTCGAAATCAACGCGCATTTTGTTCATTTGTTCCTTTGCCTCGAGCATACCGTCCTTGCGGATGGTCTTTGCTTCGAGATTTGCTTCTTCGATAATTCTTGCCGCTTCGCGTTTTGCGTTGCCGATTTTGTTTTGAGAGTAAACTCTGTGAACAATAAAACCGATCAGCGCGCCCACGACGATTGCACAAGCCGCCGCGATTCCGGCAGCCGCGCCCGGTGTGAGAGCAGCAATCAGAAAATTGAAATTCCCGGTCATAGTCGACCTCCATATATATAATCAAAACCACACGAGAAAGCAAAAATACGGCTATACGAAAAGTTTTTTCAAACCGAGAAATCCCCAAGATTCAATATGCAAACTTTGTATCTATACCAAATATTGTTTTCAATATATAGTTTTGTCATATATAGTATATACTATTTATAGCGTTTCGTCAATGCGGAAGTCTTAAAAAAATCGCTTTTCGGCAATGAAAAGCGATTTTTGTTCAAATCGGGGTTTTACGAGGCGAAAATCACTTGTTCATCTCGTATTTTTCGCGGATTTTCGCGTCGAGTTCTTTGAAGATTTCGGGATTGGACTTCAAAAATTCCATAGCCTTGTCTCTGCCCTGACCGATCTTCTCGTCGTTGTAACTAAACCAACTGCCGCTCTTTTGGACGAATCCGTTTTCGACTGCAAGGTCCAAAACGCAACCCATGTTTGAAATACCCGTGCCGTACATAATGTCGAATTCGGCAACTTTGAACGGAGGCGCGACTTTGTTTTTGACGACTTTTGCTTTGACGTGGTTGCCCACGATGTCGCTGCCGTCTTTGAGGGTGTCCGCCTTTCTTATTTCGATACGCACTGAAGCGTAGAATTTGAGCGCTTTGCCGCCCGTGGTGGTTTCGGGATTGCCGTACATAACGCCGATCTTTTCTCTCAACTGGTTGATGAAGACGATGGTGCATTTGCTCTTTGCCGAAGCGGCGGTGATTTTGCGAAGTGCCTGCGACATAAGACGCGCTTGCATACCGACGTGGCTGTCGCCCATATCGCCGTCGAGTTCGGCTTGCGGCGTGAGCGCGGCGACGGAGTCGATGACGATGATGTCGATTGCGCCGCTTCTGATGAGCGTTTCGGTGATTTCGAGCGCTTGCTCGCCGCTGTCGGGTTGAGATATGTAGAGGTCGTCGAGATTCACGCCGAGTTTAGACGCATAAACGGGGTCGAGAGCATGCTCTGCGTCGACAAAAGCCGCCGTGCCGCCTTCCTTTTGCACTTCCGCCACACAGTGAAGCGCAACGGTCGTTTTGCCCGAAGATTCGGGTCCGTAGATTTCGATTATTCTTCCCTTCGGGATACCGCCGATGCCGAGCGCGACGTCGAGCGTCAAACAACCCGTCGAAATCGCTTCGACTTTGGGGATTTCCGTTTCGCCCAAGCGCATAATTGCGCCTTTGCCGAAGTCCTTTTCTATTTTTGCGAGCGCAAGTTGCAGGTTGCGTTCCTTATCGGTTGACTTATCCTGAATTTTGTCTGCCATAGTAGTTCTCCTTTATATCCTTTCGCCCCTTTAAGGCAAATGTTTTTCTTTGTCTATATTATGTCACGTTCAATGTACCGAAATCGGTGCATCAAAGCCGCAAAATATCCCCTTTCAAATATCTTATGAGGTAGAACAGCGCAACGTTGGAAGTTGCCGTCCGTATCTCGTTGCGACTGCCCGAAAATCTGCGCTCGAAAACGGTGATAAACTCGCCGCCCCCGACTGCGATGTAGACGAGCCCTACGGGTTTTCCCTCGTCGCCGGTCGGACCTGCAAGTCCCGTCGTTGCCAAAGCGATGTCAACGGGGCGTTTGCAAAGGCCTTTGACCATTGCGTATGCGGTTTCTCTGCTCACCGCGCCGTAATCTGCAAGCACGGATTTTGGAACGCCGAGCCTTTCGACCTTCGAGGCGCGATTGTAGCATACAATACCCTCGTAAAAATTCGCGCTGATACCCGCAATGCCCGTAAGCCTCGAACAGATTTCGCCGCCCGTCAGACTTTCGCCTACGGCGAGAGTGCGATTGTTCATTCTCAAAAGCCTTGCCACGATTTCTTCGAGCGAGCCTTCCGAAGCCGAATACACTTCTTCTTCAAAGACATTGTACACTCTGCTCTTGATTGTTTCGAACACTTCACGACTTGCGTCGCTCGTCATAGTTATCGTTGCGTCAAGACAGTTTTCCTCAACCGAAAAATCCACGCCGAGCCCCTCGAAAACTTTGAGTTTCGAGAGAATTTCCTCTTTGCAGAGTCCGCAGATTTTGACGATTTCTTTTATCATTTTCGGTTATCTAACTTGACGAATCGCTTTTGCCGAGCGTAATTACTCGTTATTTTCGTTATTCTGCTTTGGTTGTTTCTTCGCTTTCGCTTGCCTTTTCGTCCTCATCGTCTTGTTTGAGAACGTGCTTGTTTTTCAAGACGTAGTTAAGTCCGCTGTACACTGCAAAGAACGAGCCGATGTAGAACACGATTGTGCCTATCCAGCCGAGTGCGGGATGAAGCCCTGCGAGCATAAGTACGGTTACGCCGATGTCGAGGCACACGGTTTTGATTTTGCCGTAAATGTCCGCCGCAAGCACGAGTCCTCTCGAAGCCGCTATGGAGCGGAACACGCCTATCATAAGTTCTCTTGAAAGGATTATGCCCGAAAGCAGAGCGATTACGAGCGCGTTGTGCGGATAAACACCACCCATCGAAAGTCCGTCGCCAAACAGAACGATAAGGAACAGCATCACCACGATTACAACCTTGTCTGCGAGGGGGTCTAAGAACTTGCCGAGCATGGACACGGTGTTGGTCTTTCTTGCGATGTGACCGTCTACAAAGTCGGTTGCGCAGCAGATTGCAAACAAAACCGCCGCTATGACAATCAAAGCGATATGCGCTCCTTGCGATACGTTTGCAAGTTCCGCCGCAATGAACATCGCGATTGTCGGAACAATCAAAAATATACGCGCTATTGTGATTTTCGTTGCGAGAGTGATTTTCATTTTATTGCCTTTCCCACAAGGTCGATACCATCGCAACCCGTGATTTCGATGTCGTAGAACTCGCCTATTCTCACTTCCTCGTCCGCCTCGAACAACGTCACGTTGTCGATGTCGGGCGCTTGCGTTTGACTTCTTCCTACAAATTTTTGTCTGTCGTAGTCGATGTCGTCGTATATGACCTTGATTTTCGAGCCTATCAACTCTTTATTGCGGCTCTTGATTATTTTTTCCTGAATCGCACGCAGTTTGTTTGCGCGCTCTTCCTTTACGCACTCGTCGAGATGTCCGTCGAGTTTGTCGGCAGGCGTGCCTTCTTCCCTCGAATACGCAAAGAATCCCGCATAGTCGAATTTGACTTCTCTGACAAATTTTTCGAGTTTTTCGAACTGCTGTTGCGTTTCGCCGGGGAATCCGCAAATGAACGTCGTGCGCACCGCAATGCCCGCGTTTTTGAGTTTCGAAATAAGTTTCCTTATACTCTTTTCGTCCGTTCTGCGGTTCATACGTTTCAAGACGTCGTCGTCGACGTGTTGAAGCGGAATATCCATATATTTTGCGATTTTATCGTTGTTTTTGACGTATTCGATAAGTTTGTCGTCCACCATTTCGGGATAGAGATACAAGAGGCGAATCCACGAAAAATCGAGCTTTGAAAGTCTGTCCAAAAGTTCAATCAAGTGCGGTTTTCCGTCGAAATCCGTGCCGTATCTCGTCACGTCCTGCGCGACCAAAATGAGTTCTTTCACGCCGTCGTCGGACAACTTTTTCGCTTCGCGAATCAAGTCGTCGAGTTTTTCCGAGCGATACTTGCCTCTTATGGACGGTATGGCGCAGTATGTGCAATGATTGCTGCAACCGTCCGCAATTTTAAGATACGCATAGTGATAGGGCGTCGTAAGCACTCTGTCCGAATAGAAAGCGTCGAGATTTGCGCAGTTAAGCACTTTTTCGCCGTCCTCAACATCCTCGATAGTCTTCAAAATCTCGTCGTAGTCGGCAATGCCGAGAATGGCGTCAACTTCGGGGAATTCCTCTTTGAGCGTATCGGCGTATCTTTGCGCAAGACAACCGGTCACTATGACTTTTTTGCCCTTGCCCGAATTTTTTGCGGCAATCGCGCTCAAAATCTCGTCTATGGATTCTTCTTTTGCTTTGTCGATAAAAGCGCAGGTGTTGACGATGATAACGTCGGCTTCTTCCTCGCTACCCACGAGCGTATGTCCGCCGCCCACGAGGCGAGAGAGCATTTTTTCGGTGTCCACCCTGTTTTTATCGCAACCCAGCGATATTGCGCCTATTTTCATTCGTCGTCCTCGCTTTGAGAGGAGGCTTTGAGTTCTTCAAGTTCCTCGTAAGTTATGTTGACTTTTTTCTTTTTGGGGTCGTGTTCGTCGGGTGTAAGATAGCCCATAAGATCCATTTTGTCGTAAATCTTTGCCGCCTTCGGCCAGCCGAGACCCAGACGACGTTGCATAAAGGATATGCTTATAGGTGCGTCCTGTTCCTCGCGAAGTTCGATGCCCAGTTGCAAAGCGTCGAAAAGTTCGGGCGGAATCTTATCCTTGTCGTTTGAGTGCTGTTCTTTGGATTGAGAGGGTTTTTCTTCCTCTTTGTCCTTGAAGATAGCGTCTTTGATATTGTTGTCGAAGTACGCGTCGTTTTTGGATTTGACAAAATCCACCACTCTCTTGACTTCTTCGTTGGAGATAAACGCGCCTTGCATACGTTCGAGGTCGTTTGCGCCCGGCATCATATACAGCAAATCGCCGTAGCCGAGCAGTTTGTCCGCGCCCACGGTGTCGAGAATGGTTTTGCTGTCGAAACTCGACGTAACCTTGAACGCCACGCGGCTCGGGAAGTTGTTTTTGATCGTGCCGCTGATGACGTCTACGGACGGTCTTTGCGTTGCGAGCATAAGGTGAATGCCCACAGCACGCGCAAGTCTTGCGATACGGTTTACGGTGTCCTCGACCGCCTTTTTGCCGGTGGACATAAGGTCTGCAAACTCGTCTACGATTATGACGATTCTCGGCATCTTTTCGTAGCCGTTCTTTTGGCAATCGGCGTTATATTCGTCGATATCTCTGTAATTGACTTCGGCGAGGAATTTGATACGTCGTTCCATCTCGCTTATCGCCCAGTTGAGAGCGCGGATAGCCTTGTCGGTATCGCAGATAATCTCGTCCATAAGAAGGTGAGGAATGCCTGCGTACACGCTCATTTCTATGCGCTTGGGATCGATGAGGATAAGTCGCACGTCGTCGGGCGAAGCCTTGTAGAGCAAACTTACGATAATTGAGTTTATGCAGCAACTCTTGCCTGCGCCGGTTGCGCCTGCGATGAGAACGTGCGGAAGTTTTCTGATTTCCACAACTCTCGAATCGCCGTAAAGGTTTTTGCCGAGTGCGAACGTTGCGGGTGCTTTTGCGTTGTTGAACTCGGGCGATTGGATGATTTCGCTGAGGTTGACGTTTCTTCTATGCTTGTTTGGCACTTCGATACCGACAGCGTTTTCGCCGGGGATAGGCGCGATGATACGCACGCTTCCCGCTTCCATCTTCATTGCGATGTCGCTTTCAAGCGAGGAAATATAGCCGATTGTTCTGCCTCTCGGCATCTCGACGCGCAACTTGTACATCGTGAACGTAGGTCCGACCATAATGTCGATAACCTCGCCCGTAATGCTGAAAAACGCGAGCGTATTGATGATTTGCTCCTTCTTCTTCTCGTAGTCCTCGTTTTGATCGATTTCGGGCGCGGGCGGATTGAGCAAGTTGAGCGGCGGAGCAACGTACGGACGTTTTGGCGCGGCTTGAGATATGGCTTGATCCATATTCACTTGCGTAAGTCTTTCCTTCTCCTCTTTCTTGGGAGTTTCCGCCTTTTGTATGCCGCGAGATTGCGAGGCTTTCATCTTTTCCTCGCGCATAAGCGCTTCTCGCTCGTACTGCCCCATTTGCGGAGTTTCCTTTATCGCTTGCTTTATGTTTTGGATGCGAGCCTTGACCTCTGCGTTTTCGATGTCTTTTGCGGAATTTTTGGCGATTGCGGTCGTGGATTGAATCGCCGCTCTCGACATATCGCCGCCCGTAACCTTTTGTTGAATAGGAGCAGGCGCGCTCGGATTGTCGCCGCCGACGGTCTTGTCCTCGTCGACGTACTTCGGACGTTGATTTTCAAGAGTGGCTTTGCTCATTTCGTAGGTCTTGACGGGTTTCGTCTTGCCTATGCCGCCAAAAAAATTCGTTTCCGTATTTTCTTCCTCAACGGCTGTTTGCAAAAAGGCTCTTGGCAACTTCGCCTCGCCTTGCACGGGTTTATATCCGCTTCTGTCGAGGTCGTCGATACTCGCCGCTTTCTTGGGCGATACGACGGGCGGATTCTTTGCCGCTTGCGCGTCGACGCTCGCTTGTTTTTGCGTTGCGCTCTGCGTGTTTTGCGCCGCATTTTGCATACTTTGAGCGGTATTTTGCGTGGTTTGTTCCGCTTTTTCACGCGCTATAAACACCATATCCGTCTTGGGTTTTTCGTACGCTTCGGACACGATTTCCTCTTTCACGGCTGGTTTTTGTTCTTCCTCGCCCGAAATCGCTCTGTTGAGCGCGCCGAGCATTCCGACGTTCACTTGCTGTTTGGATACGGATTCGTTTGCTTTCTGAATTGTCGAATTGATTGCCTCTGCCCCGTCGTACGTCTTCGTGGGTTTGACCACTTCTTTCTTTACGGGTTCTGCAATAAGGCACGCTTCGTCCTGTTGCTCCATATGCACGCCCGCCTCGTATTCGGGTTTTGCGTACATCTGACCGAAGCGTTGAGTTTGCTCTTGTTTGAGCGCGTTGAAATCACGCTTGAAATCGAGCGGAGTTTGAGGGTTGCTCGTTGCGGATTCTTGCGGTTTTTGTTGCGCTTGCGCCGATTGAGCAACTTGCGCGATTTGCGGTTCGGGTTGAACGGCTCTGTATCTCGACATAAAGTCTTCTCGAATCGCGCTTTGAGTTGCGTCCACGCCGAGTTTGGATTTAAGTTCATTTCTTCTTACCGCGCTATAGGGTGCGCTGACGTTCGAAAGCGCATTGCTCGGGTCTTTCAAAGTGTCGAATCTTGCAAGATTGTCCTTGTTCGGACCTGCGCCGAAAAGGATATCTCTCGCAATTCCTCTTGCCGAAAATTTGTCCTCGCCCTGCGCATATTCGGGGCGTTTCACTTCGTCCTCGACCGTGCCTTGCGCGTTGGGATAAAGCGGATTGAAAGAATCGAGCGGACTGTACCCCTCTGCGCCGAGCGCTTTCTTGTTCACTTTGCGTTGAAGGGGATCGCCGGGGACGTCCACGACGTAAAGTCCCTTGCCGCTGCTTGCCGAATTGAAATCGGTGATTGTGGGTGCGTCCTGCGCCTCTACGAGCGGCGATTGAACGGCAATCGTTTTTTGAGGTTTGGAGAAGAGAGAGCGTTTTTGCTTTGGCTCTTTCATTCTGCGCTCACGCTCGCCTTTGGTTGCGACGGTGTATGTGACGTTGCGCTTGATAGAGGGATAAATCGCAAAAAACGCCAGCACGAAAAACGCCACGCAAGCCGCGATAAGCGCGCCCACCGACGTTATGACTTTCATAAGCGGATATGCCGCCAAGCCTAAGAGCATACCGCCTGCAGTGTTTGTGCCGTGATAGCACGCAAGAAGATAATCGGCATAACTTGCGCCGACGATGTGCGTGCTCGATGTGTAAATGTGAAGGGCGAAAATGCCGAGTATAAGCAAACCGAAATAAGTCAACGCTTTCGAAACGCGCATTTTCGGGCGCACGTTGAAAGTGACGGCAATGCCGATGATGAGAGCCATAAGCGAATAGGCATAAGCGGCAAGACCGAAAAATCCGCATAGGAAAGAATACACCATTCTTCCCACGCCGCCCAACGCGCCGACCAATGAAAGGAAGCAAAACAACGACACGAGTATGATAAGCACCCCTGCCGCAATTCTGTTGCCTCTGTTTGCTTTTGCTTGTCTTGTATCTGTCAAGGTAAACCTTCCCGATAATATATAATATTAGTATCAAGATTATACCACAATATAAGGATATTTACAAGAGAAAATGTCGAAAGAACGTCAAAGATTTTTTATCGAACAAAATATGTAAGAGAGTTAGCATACAAAATACAATAAAACTTTACCCCCATTCCTCACGCGTTTTGATATTTCTCTACAAAAGTTTGGCGGCGTGAACTCTAAATTAAATCTTCCCCCTTCCTCACGTGTTTCCCCCACCGCCGTTCCCCCTCTGCATACTTTGAGGGAACCCACGGCGTCCGCTTCGCGTGGGGCAACACTGACGCGATTGACTTCGTAGCAATCGCTAGTTCGTTGCAAGCAACGAACGGCAGACGGACTGTTAGCAATACAAATCGGCTGAAAGCCGTGGCACTCGTTCACGGGCGAAAAAATCCACACTCGCCCGTTCACTTGTACTATCCGTCAAGTTCGGCGTTCGCTTCCTCGCCGCCGTTGCGGCTCGCGTTCCGTCTTCGAAGTCACACATTCCGTTTATAAGTAGTCTTCGAATAAGCGAATTTTTCAAAAACGGCATTGCAATATATTTGCAATGCCGTTTTCGATATTCTAATCGTTCCTTTTTATGATTTTGAGAATGTCTACGTCGTCGTCGGGGGCGACTATCGACGAGCAAACCTCGCTAAAATCGAATATCTCTTTCGCGCACTTCTTTACGTCCTCTTTCGTAACGGAATCTATGCTCTTTATGCGCTTGTCGAAGTCGTAAAGTTCGCCCGTTTGCACTGCGTGTCCGCCGAACGTTCTCATCATCGCCGACGTGCTTTCCTGTCCGAGAACGAGCGAGGTTTTGAGTTGCTCTTTGCCCTTATTGAGCTCCTCGTCGCTCACGCCTTTGTCGATAAGAAGGTCGATTTCCTCCCTTATCGCCTCGACAGCCTTCACCGTATTGTGCGGACTTGTGGACGTGTAAACGATAAACGCGCCGTTGTTTTGATATGAGGACGGATAGCCGTAAATCGTGTAGCAAAGTCCGAGTTTTTCACGCACGCTTTGAAACAGCCTCGACGACATTTCCATGCTGAAAATTATCGTCATAAGTTGCATTGCGGTGCATCTTTCGTCGTTGTACGGATAGGACGGAAACGCAAACGCGATATGCGTTTGTTCAATCGATTTTTTACGCTTACAAGATTGCGAATGGGGCGTGCGCGCGCATATGGGCGCGTTGTCATAATCCTTTTTATAGGTATATTTATCCTCGAAATACTTCGTTGCAATCGCGACTGCTTGCTGCTCGGTTAGGTTGCCTGCAATCGACAAAACAGTGTTTTGCGCGACGTAGTGCTTGTCGTGATAGTCTTTGAGCGTTTGGCTCGTCATTTCTTTGAGGGTTTTCTTCGTTCCGAGAATGGCTTTTTCAAGCGGACAGCCCTTAAAATAGAGACTGAGCAGACGTTCGACGCACAAGTCGTCGGGCGTATCCTCGCTCTCGTTTATCTCCTCGATGACCACCCTGCGTTCTTTTTCGAGTTCGACAGGGTCGAAAGAAGGATTGAAGTACATATCCGACAGCACGTCGGCGCACTTTGCGGCGTTTGTATCGAGAGATACCGTATGGAAACAAGTGTAACTCTTTGCGGTGAAAGCGTTGATTTGTGCGCCTATGCAATCGATTTCGTTCACAATGTCGAACGCACTGCGATTTGCCGTGCCTTTGAACACCATATGCTCGATAAAATGCGATATACCGGCAATATCCGGCGTTTCCTTAACCACGCCTGCGCCGACGAATACGCCGATTGCCACCGACCTTACGGCAGTGTTCGGCACAAACACAAGTTTCAATCCGCTTTTGAAAGTAATCATTTTTTGCATATCGATATTATACCACATAGTTTGAAAGTCGCAATCATATTTTATGGTATGAGTGAAACGAGGTTCCGCAATTTTTGCGCAAATTTTGTCATAGTATCGGTGCTTTTGCTTGTTTTCGGCGTATCCTTCGTCGCGGCGTACCCCATAGAAGCCAAAGCCGAACAGGTCAACAACGCCATATATAGCGGAAACGCAAGCACGCAAAGCGTCGCTTTGACGTTCAACGTGTACGAGCGCACGGACAACGTATTGAAAATTGCCGAAATACTCGACGAATACGGCTACAAATCCACCTTTTTCGTCGGCGGATTATGGGCGGCAAAAAACGGCGACGCAATCTTGAAACTCTGCTCGGACGGTCACGAAATAGGCAATCACGGCTATTCCCACCTCGACCACGCAAAACTAAACAAACAGCGCAATATCGAGGAAATCAAAATCACCGAAAAGACGATAGATTTCTCGCTGAACTCCCTGCCCGACTATAAAAATTCCAAACTTTTCGCGCCGCCGAGCGGCAGTATGTCGAGCGCAATGTTCGACGCTTGCAAGGACCTCGACTATACAGTGATAATGTGGACGCACGACACGATTGACTGGCGCGACAAAAACGCCGATTTAATCTTTGAGCGCGCAACGAAAAACCTAAAAGCAGGCGACATAGTTTTGATGCACCCCACCGACTGCACCGTCGCCGCCCTGCCGAAAATTTTGGAATATATAAAATCTCAAAACCTCAAAGCCGACATAGTGAGCAATGTGCTTGAAAAGTAATGCACGAGCATTACTTTTCAAGCGATATTGTTGCGTAGCAACAGTTATATTTGCGCAGAGCGCAAGCGATATTTTTTGCTTGCGCAAAAAGTGATATTGCGCCACATGCGAAGTTATGTAATATTTGATTTTTCCGCAATTACTGCAAAACCGTAATCACTGTGCCGCAGGCACAATCGGGTGTGGGTGCCCCACCCTCTCGTCATTCAGAGCGTAAGCGTGGGAATCCAGCCGCAGGCGCACTTATAAAAACTCTGATTCTTCAACATATTCTCCGTCCGAGCAGGTTACTCTCAAATATGCCC
>CAVKUX010000028.1:0-17581 GCA_963659595.1 Anaeroplasmataceae bacterium
CGTGATAATCAGTCCTCTTACGAGTTTGCTGTTAAATTCGTTTGCGTCGATACCGCCGAACGCCGTGACGACAAGCACCATAATGAGAATGATTGCCACGACAATCGAGCAGGAAGCGAATATTTTTTCGAGATTCTTTTTCATAGATTCACCTCACGCGGCGCATCGTTAAAACGATTGCCGTTTATATAATATAAACTAAGATTGATAAATAGTCAATCGTGCGCAAAATTTTTTATTGTTGTCTATCTAATGCGTATATGTTTATATTGTTTGACAAAACGTATGTTTTAAACGGATTCTTTCGAATTATCGAGGTCTTGATTTCGAATACCGTATTCTTCGAGCAACTCCGACATTCTTTTTGTCAAAGAATCGTCGAAATCGAACAGTTTTGCATATTTTTCAAATGCCGCATTTAACTCTTTTGCGCTCTTTCCGTACACGTTTTTCATCGCTTCGAACATATCTTTTTGTCTATAAAGAGCCATATACTTATCTATGCCGTAAGCGGATATCAGCCATTCTGTGAACGCGCCTACAACGGGGTAAGTCAACGCACAATCTTGTTCGAAGAAAAAGTCTTTTTTCATCAACTCGTCAAACGGCAAAAACAAGCCGTTTTCCATATAATGCTTTGTCCACGCAAAATTTGAAATTCCCCACCAAAGACGGTCAAAATACATCGCGAGTCCTTCTCTTATTGCAGGGCTGTCGGGGCGATTTATGGTGTAACTCACAACGTGAGCGTCCTCGTGAAATCCTATGCACTTGACGTTTTGGTTGTAGACTGCATAAATCTTGTCGGGAATGTCCGCAAAACCGTTGCAAGGCTCGTTATCGCCGTAAGCTCTGCCCACTTCTTCCGGAGAATCGCAAAGGAAATACTTAATTTTGAAAGACGGCTTTGTGCCAAGCACACGGCAAATATGCTCGAAACATTCCTCTTGTCGCTCCGCTATCTTTTCGACATCCTTTTGCGCAAGAGAATTTTCGTTGAAATTGAATATATAGTGTTCTGTTTCAAAGGTCATCTTGTTCATATGTTCATTCGATGGGGACGAGGACTTCTTGATGTTTGACAAAAGTGCTTAAATGCGTGAAGCCTATCTCTTTCAACATCTTGCACGCCTCGTCGAAGTTTTTGCAAATATCGCCGCGATGCGCGTCCGAGCCGTAACTTATCTTGCGACCGCCGAGTTCGTAATACCTTTCGATAATATCTCGTTGCGGCGCCATCTCGTGATGGAAGTTGATTTCGAGTACCTTGCCTCTTTCGATTATGCCGTTGAGTATTGCGTCAATCTCTTTTGGAAAATCCTTGTATCTCAACAACTTATCGCGATAGGGCGCGCCGTGCGCGATGTAGCCGATGTGCGCAACCATGTCGTATTGATAGGGTGCGTCGAGGCTTTCCAAAATGGTTTCGAGGTATCTTCTGTACACTCTTTTTTTGGTTTTGAAAAGGAACGCGAGTTTGAAGTACACGTCGTAGCCGTCCACGCAATGCACCGAATTTATCACTATATCAAACGGATACTTTTCGATGGTTTTTTTGTACGCTTCCTTTGCCGCTTGGCTCGAATCGTAACTTGCCTCAATGCCGAAACATAGGTTTAACGTGTTGTTTTTGTCTGCGTCAAGTGCCGATTTTGCGTTTTTCCAGTTCTCGTAATACTTTTCCAAATTGAGATTCGGCCACCTTACGGGCGCGCGATTTTTGCCGTATTCGAAGTCGTAATCGAGATGCTCGGTGGTTGCCAAATAGCAAAGACCTTGCGCCTTTGCTATTTCCACGACTTGCGAAAGCGGCACTTTCCCGTCGTGCGAATTGTTGGTATGGACGTGGGTGTCACATTTCATAATTTCATTCCAAAACCGCTTTGATACGTCTTACGCCTGCCGAAGAAGATTGCTCTTTGACAATGCGGAATTTGCCGAGTTCGCCCGTGCGTTTTGCGTGAGGACCGCCGCAGATTTCTTTGGATATACCGATTGTATACACCTTTACGACGTCGCCGTAGCGGTTGTCGAACACGCCGATTGCGCCCGCTTTCTTTGCTTGCTCGACGGACATTTCTTCGAGTTTGATTTCGCTGTCTTTTGCGATTTCGTCGTTGACGACCTTTTCGACCTCGGCGATTTCTTCTTGCGTCAACGGACGCGGGAAGTTGAAGTCGAAACGCAATCTTTCGGACGTGATATTGCTGCCCTTTTGTTGAATGGAATTGTCGTGAAGCACGATTTTGAGCGCGGCGTTGAGAAGGTGCGTTGCGCTGTGCAATCTTGCGGTGAGCTCGCCGCCGTCCGCAAGTCCGCCCTTAAACTTTTGTTCCGCGCCGGCTTTGGAGAGTGCCTGATGGTCACAAAACGCTTTGTCGTAGCCCTCTTTATCGAGAGCGTAGCCTTTTTCTTTTGCGAGTTCCGCCGTCATTTCGATGGGGAAACCGTATGTGTCGTAAAGCCTGAATGCGGTCTTGCCGGGGAACACCGTCATATTTTCGGGAAGGTGCGCCACAATTTTGTCAAACTCTTTCAAGCCTTGTTCTATGGTCTTTGCAAACTTGTCTTTTTCCGCTTCGAGTTCGCTCACTATTCTGCCCTCGTTCTCCTTGATGTAGGGGTAGGCTTCCTCGTATTTTGCGACGTAAAGTTTTGCAAGTTCGACGAGCGCGCTGTCGTCGATGCCGAGCGTTCTGCAATATCTCATCGCTCTGCGGATAAGGCGGCGCAAAACGTAGCCTTGATCGACGTTCGAGGGCGACACGCCTTTGGAATCGCCCAAAAGGAAGGTTGCCGTGCGCGTGTGGTCCGCGACTATGCGCATTGCGACGGTCATTGTTTCGTCCTCGCCGTAGGTCTTGCCCGAAAGTTCTTCGAGTTTCTCGATTGCAAACGCAAAGAGGTCGGTTTCGTACACGGATTTGTAACCGTTGAGAATGCAAAGCATTCTTTCAAGTCCCATACCTTCGTCGACGTTCTTTTGTTTGAGGGGCGAGAAAGTGCCGTCTGCGTTCTTGAAGTATTGCATAAACACGTCGTTGCCGATTTCGACATACTTGCCGCAATCGCACGCAGGCGAGCAATCGTCCGAGCATTTGGGCTTGCCGGTGTCGATAAACATTTCGGTGTCGGGACCGCAAGGACCGGTTATGCCGGCGGGTCCCCACCAGTTGTGCTTTTTATTGCAGTAGAAAATGTGGTCTTCGGGAATGCCTTGCGCTTTCCAGTAGGACGCGCTTTCCTCGTCGCGAGGGCAATCCTCGTCGCCTGCAAACACCGTAACCGCAAATTTATCCTTGTCGAATTCGAGTTGGTTGAGAAGAAAGTCGCAAGAGCAAGCGATTGCATACTCTTTGAAATAGTCGCCCAGCGACCATCTGCCGAGCATCTCGAAGAACGTACAGTGAGTTGCGTCGCCCACTTCGTCTATATCGCCCGTGCGCACGCACACCTGAACGTCCGTCAAACGATTGCCTGCAGGGTGCTTTTCGCCCAAAAGATACGGCACGAGGGGGTGCATACCGGCAGTCGTGAACAACACGGTCGGGTCGTTTTCGGGGATGAGGGACGCAGAACCGATTACGGCGTGTCCCTTTGACTTGTAGTAGTCGAGATAAAGTTTGCGAAGTTCGCTTGAATTGAGTTGTTTCATATATACCTCTGATGGTGAATATTTCGTTTTGACGTTTTGTTTTTTGCCTGTTTTGCCGCATATTTTTGCGGTTTTTCGGCGTTTTTCTTGCCGATGTTTAGTTGCTTTTTCGTCGCCTTTCAATCAAAAACGACCGTCATCTTTGCACCGATATACCCTCTTTTTCGAGTTCGGCAAAGAATTCGTCGGGGAGGGTCTTTTCCTTTATTGCCCTCGTAAACGCAAGCGTGGTTTTGCCGTTGGTGGTGATTGCGCCCAGATTTTGCGTGTTGTTTTTGGATACGTTCATATTGAGCGCGTATCTGTCAACGCCCATGCTTTCGGGGGATACGACGTTGCCGAGATTGCTGAATATAATTGTTTGGCGCGAGCGCATAAACACTCTGCCCAGCCGCAATATCGCGGTTTTGAGGAAAAGCGGCACGATTTTCAAAATCCAGTTCTTTTGAGCCTTCACCGTCGTTGAAATAAAAGCGTCGAGTTTGTCCTTTGCGGTTTGGATTTTGAGTTGTCTTTGCGTTTCCTTTGCGCACGCCTCTATGCTCTTGAACTCGGACGGCGCGAGAATGATTCGTACAAACGTAACGAAGTTTCGCATGGTTTTTGACGGATAGAGCGCGCGAAGGTTGACGGGAATCATCACGGCAATCGGCACTTTGTTTGCGCAGGTTTTCTCAATCGAGTATGCAAGTACGCCCGCAACGTACGCCGTGAACGACACGCCGATTTCCTTTGCTCGTTTAAGCACGTCTTTCGACTCGACAACGCCCTCGCTCACATCATAGCCGTCCTTCGACAGCGTGCCTTTTATGCGATGAGGCACTTTGCCCGCAAGCGCTTTTAGATTCATTTGTCCGAGAGATATGGGCTTGTAATTCTTTTCGAATCCGTCCTCCGTTTCTTCCGAGACGGGTTCGCTTTGCCAGTCTATAACGCCCTCGTCATCGACAGTGAATCCGCACACTTCGCGGTATCTTTTCACAATGCTCTTCAAAAACGCGAGCGCGCCGTTTCCGTCCGCAAGCGCATGGAAGATTTCGAGAATGATTTTGTCCCCTGCCGCCGACACCCTAAACCAGTATCCGTTTGTTTCGTCGGGGTCGATGGGCTTTAGAAGCGCGCCTTCGTCAAACACTTTGCACGGCGCGTCGTTATGTTCGAAAAAGTGCCAAGCGTATCCTTTTTTGAGTCGAACGCTGTACGCCTCGAATCTCGGCAGCACTTCGTTGAGGGCGATTTGCAATTTCTCTCTGTCAACGTCCTCTTGCATCAAAGCGGAAATTCTAAAAAGGCTCTGCGCCTTTTTTGTGGACATAATGGGATAAAACTTCGCAGAATGGTCGAGTTGAAAGCGCAATTTTTTGCACTTTTTCCCACTGCTTTTGGCTGTGTTTTTGCTTTCGTCCAACAACCGTTGTCACCGCCTTGCTCTAAAATAATGCATATATTTTATTCTTTTTTAATATTATTGTCAATGAAATGTGCCACGCACGAAAGGGGTAATATGGATTTTTCCAAAACGTCGAATCAAAAAGCAATAGACCAAGCCGCAAAAACGGCGCAGAAATCGAGTCACAAAGTCGAACTCGACCACTTGCACGCAATGAGCGTGACGGGGGTTGAGGACGTACCGACTTTCACCGACAAAACGATAGTGATTCGTCTAAAAGACGAAACTCTCACGGTGAGCGGACAGAATCTGAGCGTAAAGAACCTTGACGTAACCGAGGGTAAATTGCAAATCGAGGGTCGGGTCAATGCCCTCAAATACTCGTCTTCGAGCGCGCCGAAGTCGTTTGCCAAACGCATTTTCAAATGACGTCTTTGTATCTCGGCGCAAACGCCAAAGCGCAAGCGATTTGCTTTGCGCTTTGCCTTGCGGCAGGCTTCGGCGCAGGCGTTTTTGCGTTGCTTTATTTCAAAAAAGGCGGCTTTTTCGAGAGAGTTCTCGTGGATTTTTTCGCAACATGCGCAATCTTTGCGGGATTTATACTTTGCGTAGAATTTTTTATGCAGGGATGCCCCTCTCTGTACGGCATTGCGGCTTATGCGCTCGGCGCGTGCGTTTTGCCCCTTATCCGCTCGAAAATCGTCAAAAGAAAAAGGAAGAATCGGGGCGAATAGTGCCGAATTATGTCTTGTTTTGTACAGCGACTTTCTTTTTGCGCGACTTGTGCTAACATAAGTCGAGGAGGCGGATATGAGCAACGTAAAACACAAAAACTGCGCATTGAGAGAACTCGCAAAAAGTGCGAAATCGAGGCTTTGCGACAACAAATACGACAGCGAAAAGAGCGTGCCGCAAGGCGCGACGCCCGAACAAAAGGCGATATTTTTGAAATTGTGCCAAATGCAAAAAGAGGGCGAAACCGTCGTCAATCCCGTTGCGTGCTTTGCCGACCAAGAGAAGATGAAAACCCTATCTCACGAGGAAAGGCAACGCTACATACTCACCGTTTGCGCCGATTATGTCAGTATGAAACGTCTCATCGAAAACAAAGCGCGAAAAACAGGCTGATTTTTTTCGTTTTTTACAAAAAAATAGTCTTGTTTATGTCGGCACATTGCAGGGTTTATCTGCCAAAACAATATGATAAAGTGCGCTTTGTGCAAAAAATCGGCGGTTTTTGACGTTCTCGCGCGCGTTTTCGCTCGAAATTTGTGCAAATTTTTGCCTTTCTATCATTGACTTTATTCAACGAAAATAATATAATATCGAAAGAATAGTTTTTTAAGGAGATGAACTATGTATACAAGATGTCCCAGTTGCAGAGCCGAGATCAGTTTCGAGCCGCCTGCGAATATGGAATCGCTTCCCGACGGCTATAAGCATCGTATCAAATGCCCCAGTTGCGGAGTGACCATCGGCGTAAAAATCAACAAAATAGACACAACTCCCGCCACGCTCGTTCAACAAGCGCCGGCATATACTCAACCCCAAACGAACTTCGAGCCCGTTTACGCAAACGAGGAAGCCGCAGCAGTGCCTCAAACCAAAGTCAAGGCAAAACACAGCGGCATAGGCAGAAACATCACGATGATGATTCTCTCTCTCCTCTTCATTGCGTTGTCGGTTGTCGGATATCTCGTCAATGAGGGCAAAATCACCAACGACTTGTACGGCATCTCTTGGTTTGACGGTATCACTTATTGGGATATACTCATTCAAGACGCAGATGCATTCTCGCTCTTGTTTGCCGGCGCAGATGGCAAACTTGACATTCTCGGCGGTATCGTGACAATCATTCCTATGATTTTGTTCACGCTTGCAGGCATCAACTTTGTCGTAGCACTCGTTTCCGCTTGCGGCAAGAAGTACGGCAGAGCGTACAACCTCATTATGAGCGTCATTTTGGCAGGATTGTCCATATTCATGGCATTCTACCCCTTTGTTTGCTTCAATACGGAAGGCGAAAAATTGTTGCCGTACTTGCAGGGAATTGTTACAGACCAAGAATTTGCATTGTTTGTGTCGGTAGGACTTGGTTTGTTGCAACTTATCTTCGGTCTTTGCTTCTGCAAGTCCTTGAAGAGAAAGGAAATGAAAATCAAATAATCGAGATTAACACAAACGCAAAATCCATCGGCAACCGCCGATGGATTTTTTGTTTTATATGATTTTGTTATCCTCTACTCTCTTGTATTGTAAGAATATAAAATATTATTGAGTGAAATTGATAAATGATGATGGGGAATTTTGTCAGGTGTGGTTTTATAAAATGCGATATTGAGATGAAGAACAAGGAAACGCTCTTTTGCGAACTCGCCCAGCGTACTAGATCGTACGTGACGGGTGAGCAAAAGGGCGTTGACACAGTTATTCGCTCAATAGGTTTGGTAAAATGCGATATTTGAGCGTCAGACAAGGAAACGCACCTCGAACAGCAACCCTAATTTACAAGGCGTAAATGAGTTGATGGGCGAGGTGCGCTGACAAAGTATCACGCCAAATAGCGCATTTTACGCGGTGCGGGAACCGAGAGAGTCCTCAATAACATACAAAATATTCACCTCTTCGCCCGTGCGCGCGTCAATATAAATATAGTACGTTCCGTTTTGATGACACTCGAATTCGTAGGCGAGAACTTCGGAAGTTTCGCGAAGGGGAATGAGGGTTAGCCTGCCGTCACGGACGGACGGAAGAGAAACGACTTGCGTTGCCGCTTCGAGAGAAATCGAGGGTCGGTCGAGGTTGCGCGCGCAATGATTGAAAGCGTAATGGGTGGAATCGAAGCCGATGACGGTGTTGTCTGCCTCGCGGACTTTGACTTTCACGAGGTCGGGATAAAGGACGATGTTGTTTTGCATAGGCGCAAGATTTATGACGCACTCGCCGTCAGACGAGGACGACCATACAACCTCCATATCGCCAAATCCCGCCGCCTTGGCAAATTCGAGGGCACGCTTATGACAGGTTTGACTTGCCTCGACGATAGCCGCGCTTTGCAAATCCGCTCTTGCGTTAAAGGATATGAGCATACCGCCCTTTCGCGCGATTTGAACGTATGCGGATTCGCCGTTTATTCTAACGGTGTAATCGAACGTCTTTATATCGCCGTCCGCTTCGCCCGCAAATTCAACGTCGGTGGGATTGAGAGTTGCAAGTTTGGCTTTTACGATTGCCGCACCCTGCTCTTTTGTTATTTCGTCACCGACAAGACCTTTCGTTTCCCTATTTTCCAAAGCGGACGAAAACGGTCCGTCGTAAATCATTTCGGGGTATTCGAAACTCGGCTCGGAAAAGGAAGAAAAGGATTGCACGAACACGTCGAGCGCACCCTCGTCGGTAAGTTCGAGATTGGCGTCGTCGAGATTCTTTTGCACGCTTTCAAGCGACTTTTGATAGACGTCGGCAATTTCGCCCATTTTGAAAAGGAGTTGTCTGTCCTCGCCGCTCAATTCCTTGCCGTTTGCAAGCCCCATTGCGAGCGTATGCGAATAGTCGCCGAGTTGGTTGACAAACTTTTGCGCTTTGAGTACGCCGTTGTCATTGGATTTAAACGTTGCGAGGTTGCTGCTTGCAAGTTCCGCGGCGTTGTACACTTCGTAAAGGAGCGACTGTTGCATACTCTTTGAGTTGGACACGCTGATTTTTCGCAAATTTATGCCCAAATCGCTTGCGCCGTCAAGCAAATCATAGTACGCGCGTTGATATATTGCGTCCATTTGGCGTTGGTACGACTCGTGCGTGTTCACGCTTGTTTGGGCGTAGTACAGCGCGACGGAAAGTCCCACGACAGCGCAGGAAAACAGCCCGAGCACCGTGCCGAGAACGGCGGTTTTCACGACTTTGGAAGTCGGTTTTTTCTTTTTGTCCGCTTGCTTTGTTTCTTGATTTTTATCGTTGTTTTTCATATTCTTCCTCCTTAACAAAAGGCGTGATTGCCTATCGAGAGTTTGATTGTGCGCGAGAGCATCCACTTGCTCGTGGCGGTGCGCGGATTGTAATAGAACAGACACCCGTAGGTCGGATCCCAGCCGTTGAGAGCGTCCTTTGCGGCGTTGTATGCGGATTGATTGGGCGTGAGATTAATCTGTCCGTCGCTCACGCAATCGAATGCGCCCGACTGATACACAACCCCCGCAACACTGTTGGGAAAAGACGACGAGCGCACTCTGTTGAGCACGACTGCCGCAACTGCAACCTGCCCCGTGTACGGTTCGCCTCTTGCCTCGCCGTATACCACTCTCGCAAGCAGATTGAGGTCGGTCGAGGACGTCGTTGACGACGAGGATGTCGAACTCGAAAGACTTATGCCGAGTGCCTGCGCCGTACGCGTGCCTATAACGCCGTCGGCGGTAAGCCCGTTGTTCTTTTGGAACGCGATGACGGCGGCTTTCGTCTTTGCGCCGAATATGCCGTCCGCCGTGCCTTTTAGATAGCCCCAGCGTATGAGTTTTTGCTGAACGGTTTTGACCAAATCCCCTTGCGAGCCTTGTTTCAAGGTTGCAGCGTCCGCAACGCTCGGCGTTTGCACGACGGCAAACGAGAGTATCGTCACAATCGAGAGCGACAAAACGAGGGCAAAAATCAAACACTTTTTGGCGTCTAATTTACGATTCATATTTCACCTCTTTTGGGATAGTTTTTCTCGCCTTGCGATTTTTATGCAAGTATAAAACACGCAAAGAGGGGCAATACTCTCGCTATGAAAAAAGCAATCGTATCTATTTGTATCCTTTTGGTTTTGCTCTCGTGCGCGCTTTTGCTCTTTGCCTGCGACGACGCGCCGAGCAGGCAAGAGATTGCCGAGCAATGCATCCGCATACATATAAGAGCCAACTCAAACAGCGAATCCGACCAAGCCGTAAAACTCAAAGTGCGCGACGAGGTGACCGAATATCTAACCTTAAAACTCGATGGTTGCAAGAGCAAAAACGAAGCGCGCAATACGCTTGAAAGAGAAAAGGCGAATCTCGTCAAAATCGCAAATCAAACGCTTTACGACAACTATTTTGAATATAAAGCCTCTATTGCGTTCAAAAACGAGTATTTCCCCAACAGAAAATACGACGGCTACGACTTCCCCGAAGGCAACTACGACGCGCTTATAATCTATCTCGGAGAGGGCGTCGGCGACAACTGGTGGTGCGTGGCTTTTCCGCCTCTTTGCTTCGTCCCCGAAAGCGGCAGCGGCGAGAAAATCGTGTACACGTCGTGGGTGAAAGAATGGCTCGACAAACTGTTTTCAAACAAATAATCAAAGCCGCAAAACATCGAAAATAAAAGGAGAACCTTATGAAAATTTATAGAGAAATCGTACGCAATACCGCTATGGGCGCGCAATCCGTCGACAACATCATCTGTTATATCGACTGCGAAAAAATGAAAAACCTCGTGCTTTCGCAAAAAGAAACGATGGAAGAATTTTATCAGAAAGCAAAATCCGAGTTGAGCGAAAAGGAACTCGAAGACGCGCAAACCAACCCTATGCAGCGTATGATGCTCAAAGCGGGCGTGAAAATGAACGCGGGCATAAACAATTCGTGTTCGCACCTTGCGAGTATGCTTATCGACGGCTACAATATGGGCATCGAAAGCGTGCAGAAGTGCATCAACGAACTCAACCGCGACGGCGTTGACGTTCCCGACCTTGCCAAAGACCTTATGAAAGTTTACGACAAAAACATAAAGGCGTTGCGGGCATATTTGTAAGCGCATTGCACGCTTTGCGTGCAGTTATATGCACGCAAAGCGTGCGAGAAATTGTGTCTGCGGCACAGCGATATTGCCCGTTCGGGCAGTTATATTGCGGCTTCGCCGCAGTTGCGGAACATTCAAAAAACCGCCTATACGTTTTTAAGGTGCTGCGCTGTTTTTACATTCTTGCATATATGATGTATTCGTTTCCGCCAATATGCACCGTTGCGTAGCCGCTGCCACTTATTCCAGATGCGATGTAGACGGGCAATGGCATCCCGCCTTTTTCCTCGCTGTATGCGACAATCGCGTTGAGTTCCGCAACGGACTCGACGTATAAATCGAAGCTCGAAAGCCCCACCCTTATCACCGTCTTTTTGTAGACGTTTACATCGGTGTCTGCCGTCGGGTTGTAGGTTTTTGCGATATGCGTGTCCTTTATGTCCTCGTCGGTTTTGAGGAAGTAGGCGTAGTTGAGATATTCGTATACGCCGCCGCTCGCGCCCTCGTTTTCAACCTTTACATCGCCCCAAGTCGTGTCGACGACGTACCATTCCTTGATTCCGTCGTCGTTTGCGTCGATAAGCACCTTGTTCCATGCGTGACCGCAAGCACGTTGCTCGTCGGGCGTAAGGTCTTTGAGGTTTTGATTTGCATAGCCGGTTATGCGAATGGCTTTTATGCCTTCCAGTCCGCAAAGCAGAGCAAACGCTTTGGATTTGCCGTCGCATACGGCACGATGGTCGTTGAACACGCCCTCAAGATAGAATGCGTTGTATTTGCTCGTATCGACACCTTGAAGTTTTGAAACGGCGTAGTCGTAATCCACGACGTTTACAATCCAGTCGTAAATTGCGGCGACTTTTTCGTAGTCGGACATATCGTCCGAAATGTATGTCGTGAGGACGTCGCGCGCTTCGTCGTAAAGTTTTTCAAGTGCGACTCCGTCCGCATCATCCGCAAAAATCGGTTTTTGTCCGCAAGATACGGCGCGGTAGAGTTCGTTTGAATTTGACACTTTCACGCTTTCGGTTTTTTTGTCTATGGGAAGTTCGGCGCGCTTTGAGGATTGCTCGGAATATCTCAGATATCCCACAATCTGCTTGCTTTCCGTCTTCGGCTCATATGCTTCCGTCGGGATGCCGAACGTCGTTTTGTCGGCGAATGTCACTGAGGCTATCGAGCCGCTTACCGACGTGCTGTACGAAAAATTGCCCGACTCGTCTCCGCCCTCGTCAATTGCGAGCGAACACTTTTTCGAAAACGTGTCGAGATTGCACCAGTCGTTCTTTTCAAGATACATCGAGTATGCCTTGTCCTTTTGGTGCAAGGATATGACGTAGCCCATAAATGCGTTGAGGTCGGTTTGCGTGGAGATATAACTATCGTAATAGTTGCCGAGCCAGAAGAAAGAGTTTTCGATGTTGTCCTTTATGTCTTTTGGCAAATCGTCATACTCGTAGTCGAGAGCATAGACGATGATTTGTCTGCTTTCGACGTTCTGCACCGTCGCCTTGATAACGTTTTTGCCGTATGATAGCGAGATATCCGCACTGCGCTTGCTCTTTTCTACGATGCTCGTACCCGCCGAATTTGTGAGCGTCCACTCGCAAGCCGCGCTTCCGTTTGCGTTCCAAGGTAGAAGCGAAGTCGAAAAAGACTTAACTTTGTCCCCGTCGGCGGTCGCTTTGAAATAATACGTATTCTGTCCGACTTCCGAAAGTGTGGGATCGGCGTTTATTTTCAACTCCTCGACAAGCGCGAATTTTTTGACAAAGGCAAGCGTGATTTTTGCGCTCGTCGTCTGTTTGCCGTCCGACAAAACGACTTTTACCTCGATTTCGCACTCGTCCGTCACGCCCGACACTTCAAACGTAAACGTCTTGTCTGTTTCCGCTTGTTTTGCGCCGTCAACGTACCAAGCAACCGATATAGTCTTGTCGTCGGGGATTAAATCGGCGTTCCAACTCGCCGTTATCGCAACGTTTTGCGCACCGTCAATCAGGTTTTGCTGGACAA
Organism: Anaeroplasmataceae bacterium; assembly: GCA_963659595.1. Lineage (GTDB taxonomy): Bacteria > Bacillota > Clostridia > Christensenellales > CAG-917 > CAG-475. Next base: position 12,816 of record CAVKUX010000028.1, read on the forward strand.
TTCCGTCCGTCACCGAGAGATTTGCGCTTATCGACGGGGAAACGAGCGTGTATTTCACCTCTACGGTGATTTTTGCCGACTCGACGGCCTGATTGACAACGACGTAATACTCGAATTTTTTGTCCAAATCGTTTTTGGAAAAACTGCGAGAATACGTCTTGCCCGTGCCTTCGACAATAGCGTCTTTGCCGTCGACTATCTCGTGCCACTCGACATCCGCCGAAGATACGCGCTTGTTGTGCCAGTTTACGCCAAGCAGCATCTCGTCGCCGAGATAGGCAATATACTCGCCCTCGCTCTGTCCTTTTTCAAGACCGCTTGTCACAACGATATCGACGGCTTTTATCTCTTTTTGCGAATTGAAAAGTCCGCAAGCAACCAAACTTGTCGAAAGCAATATCGCAACGAGCGCCAATAGCGTGACTTTCAATAACTTTTTGTTCATAATTCCTCGAATTTGCCCTTTTAAGATTTGTGTAAATCTGAATTGCGCTCCTTGCGCACAGGCATTTTTATAGTTATATTTTATTCTATATATCCCTTATTGTCAATATCGCCGAGTTTGGCGTTGCGATTTGAAAAATATTGTGCTACAATTCCTTTTATGACAGACAACTCGATTTTTTCGCTCGACACACCCATATCAAAGCAAGAAGCGCTTGCGCTTCACCCTATGGCTCTCGCATTCGTCGGCGACGCAGTGCAATCCCTCTACACTCGCACGAGAGTGACCGTCGGTTCGACACAAAAGACAGGCGCGCTTCATCACGAGGTCATAAAGGTGGTAAAGGCGGTGTCGCAAGCAGCAGAAGCCGAAAAATTGCTTCCGCTCTTTGACGAGGACGAGCAGGATATTTTCCGCAGAGCAAGAAATTGCAAAGTCCAGACCAGCGCGAAACACGCCGAAATGAGCGAATACAGGCGCGCAAGCGGATTCGAAGCAGTGCTCGGCTACTTGTACCTAACGGGCAACACACAACGCCTCAACGAGTTTTTGAGCGCGTGTTTCGAGGATAATATAAAGGAATAAAACAGGATAAAGATATGTATATTTACGGACGAAACCCAGTCAGAGAAGCCTATCTCGCCGGCAAAACGGTGGACAAAATTTATGTGCAGAAAGGCGAATTCGACCCTATGCTTTCGCGCGTTCTCAAACTCGCAAAAGAGGCTCGCACGGTCGTGAGTTACGTTGACAAAAACATGCTCGACAAACTCGCAAACGGCGGCAACCATCAAGGCATAGTCGCAGCGGTCACCGACTTTTCCTATTGCGACGTCGAGGACATTTTGAACCTTGCAAAGGACAAGGGCGAGGACTTGTTGCTTGTCATTCTCGACGGCATCACCGACCCCCACAATCTCGGCGCAATCATAAGAAGCGCGGAATGTTTCGGCGCGCACGGAATCGTGATTCCCAAGCATAGAAGCGTGAGCGTAAACGACACCGTGGTCAAGGTCGCTTGCGGCGCAACCGAGCATATGCTCATTGCAAAAGTCACCAACGTCAACGACGTGATAAGATGGCTCAAAGAGCAGAATGTGTGGGTTTATGCGACGGATTTTGACGGTAAAGCCCCCAAAGACGCAAATTTGACGGGAAATATCGCGCTTGTTATCGGCAGCGAGGGCGAGGGCATTCACCGCCTCACAAAAGAACTTTGCGACGACACGCTCACCATTCCGCAATACGGAAAAGTCAACTCCCTCAACGCGTCGGTTGCAGCAGGAATAGTTCTTTACGAAACCATAAGACAAAGACGTTAACTTTTGCTTGAATTGCACTTATTCGCAGACGGAATTGGAATCGCAAGGCGATGACCGTAGCGAACGCCGAGCTTGACGTTTTGTACCGTCCGACTGTGCCGTTTGGGTGCGTAGCTGGCACACAAAGGACGGTGACATAACAAGTGAAATGTCCTTATCTATGCGAGCGCTGAGTGTTGTCCCCCGCTACGCGGTCGCCGTGGGTTCCCTCAAATTTATGCAGAGGGGGAACGGCGATTGGGAAAACACCTGAGGAAAGGGGAAGCTTTAATTAAAGTTTTCTCCCCTACACTCTTGTAGAGTAAGCGAAATGCCCGAAGGGAAGGGGTGCTTCTATTTAAAGTTCACGCCGTCAAACTTTTGTAGAGGAAGAATCCACCCTATGCAGAGAAGGAATGTATGTGAGTGCATAACAGCACCCCTAAAATAAGATTAGAGAAAACGTATGGATAAAGAGCAAGAATTACAACTCATCAAAAAGGCGCAGCAAGGCGATTTGGAAGCGGAAAATTCCGTCGCTTTGGCATACCTCAATCTTGCAAAATCCATTGCTCGCTCCTTCGGCGTTGCCGGCGCATACGACGTTGACGATTTGTCGAGTTTCGGGATGCTTGCGCTCATACGCGCAATCCACACTTACGACGAAAACGGCGGAGCAAGTTTCAAAACCTACGCCTCGCGCTGCATACGAAACGCAATCATGGACGCAGTCCGAAAATCCGAAGCGGCAAACTTTGAAGTCACCCTCGATTCGAGCGAATTGAGAAGCGAATTGCAAGGAGCAAACCCCGAAAGCATCTTTATCGAAAACGAGACGTCGACTTTGCTTTTCGACGCGATTTCATCTTTGCTCACACCCACCGAACTCGACGTTTTGAAACTGCATCTTGAATGTATGAGTTACGCCGAAATTGCCAACGAGTTGGGTCTCGAACGCAAAAAAGTGGACAACACCATTTATTCCGCAAAGAAGAAAATCCGCAAATTCCTCGACAATAATATTCAATAACACATCTTTGTTTTACACACAAAAGCACGGCTTGCATTGCAAACCGTGCTTTTGATTACCCTGTCGGGCTAAGTTGTTTTGCCTGTCTTATTTGTTGCTGTCTTGAACCTGTGTAAAGTTGATCACACCGTTGAGTCCTACGACCGCTTCGTCTTTGTCTGCGTCATAGACTGCTTTGCCGGTGAGGTCTGCCGTTCCTTTGTATTTGCCCAAAATCGGAATTGCAATATTCGTTTCGATGCTGCCGGTGATTGCAAATTCGCCTGCGTTGTCTTGGCTGTTTGCATACACGTTGATAGTTGCGGTGAAATCAATGCTTGCAGAACCGATACCTGCGGGGACGGTGATACCTGCAACGCTTGCAAGTTCCGATGCATCCGCGCTGCCTTGTGCGGTTACGATTGCGCCGTATTTGCCGTCTGCGAGTTTGCCGACTTCAACGGAAAGGTTTGCGCTTGCGCCGAGACCTTCTGTAACACTTGCGCCTGCACCCATTTCAATCTTAACGGTGCCTTGTGCGGTTGCGTATGCTTTGACGTTTGCAAATGCGTTTGCTTTGTCTTCATTGCCTGCGTTTGCGCCGAGCGTGAAGACCATTGCGTCTTTTGCGGTGTCAAAATCTGCTTTGCCGCTGAATGCCGCAACTTCGGTTTCTTTGCCGTCTGCGCCTACCCACATAACTTTTGCGTCAAAGGTGTAGTTGGTTTTGCCTTCGATTTCTGCGCCTGCGGAAAGTTTGACGTAGAGTGCGAGAGAACGAGTGGCTTCTTTGCCGCTTTCTTCGTCAACGTAAGTGATGGTGATCGAATACTTTTCGGTGTATTCCGCATCGTCGGATGCGACTTTTTCGACCTTCACGCCGTTTTCGCCGAGAACGTCGTCCACTCTGTCAACCATTGTTTGAAGAACGGGTTGCACAATTGCGCCCACACCGTTTGCAACAAACGTTGAACCGAGTGCAAATTGACTGTTTTCGCCGACCGTGAGGTTTACGCCTGCGTTGAAGTTGACGTCTGCGTCATCCTCTGCCGCAACGGACGCACTGCTTGCGGCGTTTGAAGCCAACACAGCCACCGTCGTGCCGAGAACTTCAGTGTTGGAAACTTTTGCGTCTTTGTCGTTGTCTTTGTCGTTGCACGCTACAAACGCAACGAGCGAAAGAGAAACTACAAGTACGAGTGCCAAAACCGATACTATTGTTTTTTTCATGATACATTTTCTCCTTGATATATTTTTCAAATGTCGGGCAATCCTTGATTGCGATGATATAATACGACTGTCAATTTAAAACGAACTAAACGGAACATAAAGATTGTCTTAATTAAGCAAAAATCATCGCCGAGGCAACGGCAACACGCAAGTGTGCGTATTGCCGAGAGCCTTGCTTGATTTTTGCTTTTCTACCGCGCAGAGAATTTGCGCTATCCGTTCAAACACGGACAAAGACTCAAACCGCAGTTTCGCCAAATTATCTGCTTGGTGGCGTGCCTGACGGCACGCTATTTCTTTTTTTCATCACCGAGGCAACGGCAACACGCAAGTGTGCGTATTGCCGAGAGCCTTGCTTGATTTTTGCTTTTCTAACCGCGCACATTGCTTAAACGGCGTTGCGGCAAAGGCAATCGCCCATACCGTCATTCCGAGCATAGCGTGGGAATCCCCTAAATAGAAACGAAAACCTTTGGGCGATTGTCAAAAACCGCACTTGTTCTCGCAATCACTAACCGCGCAAGCCCTCTTTGCTCTCCCGAATAAGACGGACAAAGAATCCAGCCGCAATTCCGCGCGAGTGCTTGCTTGGTGAGGGCGTGCTATGCACGCAGATGGAAAACGGAAGTTTTGAATCTTCCATATGTCATTCTGAGGGAACGAAGTGACCGTGAGAATCAAGCGTAGCGAAATGCGGCTTCGCCTTGATTCCTACGTCGCAACGATGTTGCTCCTCTGAATGACAAGCGGAAAAACTGCTTTCAAATATTCCGCAACTGCG
>CAVKUX010000029.1:0-17492 GCA_963659595.1 Anaeroplasmataceae bacterium
ACGAAAGAACACGTTGTAAAAACAGAAAACGAAATAGAAACGGCGGATAAAACCGCTATTTCTTCTAAAACAGGTTCGTACAAATTATGCCACACGGCACCAAAAAAAGCAACAGCGAAGCCTGTTGTTTTTTTACGTGCAGACGAAGGCGTACCGACACATTGCACCACAAAAAAGCAACAGCAAGTCTGTTGTTTTTTTATGTGCATTAGGGACTTTTGCAACATCGTTGCAACCACGCAAAAAGCGTGGCGAACCCTGGCACACCAGGCTGACGTTCGCCTTTTGTGAGTATTCTCACTCGGCTCTCTATTACGGAAGCCTTTGGGCTTCCTACGAGTCCCTGAGGATGCACCAAAAAAAGCAACAGCGAAGCCTGTTGTTTTTTTACGTGCAGACGAAGGCGTACCGACACATTGCACCACAAAAAAGCAACAGCAAGTCTGTTGTTTTTTTATGTGCATTAGGGACTTTTGCAACATCGTTGCAACCACGCAAAAAGCGTGGCGAACCCTGGCACACCAGGCTGACGTTCGCCTTTTGTGAGTATTCTCACTCGGCTCTCTATTACGGAAGCCTTTGGGCTTCCTACGAGTCCCTGAGGATGCACCAACTATGTGAAAAACGAACCCTGAAAGGTCCGTTTTTCTTTTTTCATGTGCAGACGAAGGCGTACCGACACATTGCACCAAAAGCAAAAGCCTCGCAATTTGCGAGGCTTTTGTGTTTATCGATTTTTGAGAATCATTAGAATTGAGAAATCACTCATTCTGCGGTGTTTGTTCCCACAATAATTGCGGTTGCACCAGCGGCAATTTGTTTTGCATTATTGTAAGAGCCTACTTTACCTGTCACAATTATCACATCGTTGAGTTCAACTTTTGTTGCAAGTCTGTAAACGTAAAGTTCGTTGCCTTCTGCATCCGCAATGGTGACCGACATATTATTATATTTGTCACTCCACGCATCTTTTGCCGCAATGGTCTTTACATATCCGGTTACGACAACATCGCTTCCGTCTGCCAACTCTTTGGCTTGCGGAACTGTCTTAATGTTTGCATCTTCCGAACCTTGTTCTTTGGTTGCAACGGCAACGGTTGTTGCGCCTTTGATTGTGGCTGTGTATACGCCGTCTACTGCTTCGACTGCGGTGCCGTTGACTTTGACGCTTACAAGTTCAAATCCTTCTTCCACTTCAACCGTGAATGTGAATTTTTGACCGTCATAGCCTTTTGTAGCACTCAATTCGACAGTGGCATTTGGGGCATCTGCAGTGATTGTTCTTTCAGCAAGCGGAGCAAACACAATATTGCCCAAGAATGCGGGGAACGAAGTTGACACATAAGACACCTTGCTCAAACTTAATGTTTCGAAGGTGTTGTAAGTGCCAAAGTAATACGCCTCTGTGGTTGTGCCAATTGTGATGTCACATGAGAAGCACTTCTTTTCCGAATCCCACTTCCAAGCAGGAGCATCTTCGCTTACAAGAGTGATGTACGGTGTATCCTTGTTTTTGTCGTTCTTCTCAATCTTGTAGCCAATATAACTCTTGTTGCCCTTGCTGTCCAAGAAATACAGTTTGTAGCCGTCTTCGCCGTCTTTTTCGACGTAGACAAGTTGCGCATTGTCAGAGTTATCTGTGCTCTTGAGATAATTTCCGTCCACTTCATTGATTGCATACAAGGTCTTGCCAAGGTTGTTTTGGTTGAGTGCCAAAACATAGCCTTTTCCTTCCTCGAATGAACCGTCAACCATCTCTGCGCCCTTGCCTGCTTTGACGATGACAACATAATCTTTGTTTCTGGTGACTTCTTTGTAAGTGAGCGTCGCATTGATGATGGTTGCAACGTCGTTCTCTTTCAAGGTCGGGATCAATTGTCCGTCCTTGATTGCGATTGAACCTTCACCGGACACGACTTTCCAAGTGATTGTTGCGCCTTCGGGAGCAACGGGAAGATCTGTGACTGCGTTAATCTTCTTTTCGATTGCAAGGTCTTCGAGCATGGACGCTGCGGTGGGAACCAAAGATTCGACAAAGATGAATTGATTTGCACTGAAGTCGCCGACGGTGTACGTTGCAAGAATTGTTGTCGTTTCGGGGTTGCCCGGAGTGACGGTCATCTTGCCGCCGTCGATGACAACGGCGTTGGTTGCGCCGACAACCTCATATTTGACGGTGACATCGCCGCTTGCCGTGAGCAAGTCAAACTCTTTTGCTTCTTGAATACGAACGGTTTTGCCTTCTTTGGTGTTGATGTTTAGGTCAACGAGTTTTGCATTGACTTCCTCGATTGCCGCTGCAACTTGCTTGCCTGCATAGGTTGTGTCTTCAGCATCCTCCTCTTTGCCGCTTGCCGTGACTGCGCTTGCATTTGCAAGGAGAATTTGCCATGCGCCCTTGTATTGCGACAAGATGCCGGTTGCATTGACCATTGTTCCGACAGGATAGGTTGTTGTAAGACCACAAAGAGCCGTCCAGGTCGCATCGTCTGCCGTTGTCTTGTATGCGCCTTCCATATATTTGCTGACGCGCAATGCAACGTCAACGTCACCCTTTGTGAGGGTCAAAATCGTGAAGTTGTCACTTGCCTTCTTGTCGCTGTCAGCCGCAACACTCTTTACTTTCCAGTTGGAGAGCGAAACAAGACGAGATTCGTTGTAAACGGTTGTAGGCAGATTGCCAAGAATTTCTTGATCGATTGCGTAAACGGTGGTGTTTACGTCGATTGCGGGCTTGTCTGCGTCAACGACAAGGCTGCCGCCTGCGTTGGTTTCGATCAAGCCGTTGTAGTTTTGGTTGGTTGTGCCGGTGACGGTGATATGCACGCCGGGTTTCAATTTAGCAGCGTCGGAAGCGTTTGCAAGTTTGACTCTGTAAAGGTAGTAACCTGCGGTCTTTTCGTCATTGACCATATAGAGTGAAACGTTGCCGTAGGATTCGCTGTATTCGGTTGCGATTTCCACAACATAGCCGCTCATATCGATAGATACGCCGGTGTTGGTGTACCAATAGTTGACAAGTTCCAAGCCTTTCATCTCTTTGTAGACGGTCATGCGGTAGGATTGAGGTGCTGATACGCCGCCATAGGTGAACGTCGCTTTCACTCTGACTTCTGTTTGAGTGCCTTGCGGAGTCACTTCAAGCGTGTTGCCGTCTTCTGAAACCTTGATGTAAAGTTCGTATTCCTGATCGACAGACCATGCGATTGTCGCTTTCTTGCCTGCATAGGTGAATTCTCTTTCCAAAGCAAAGTTTTCAACGACGGTTGCCTTGTCTTTGGGGAAAGTATAGTTGTTCATAAAGTCATAAACGTCAAGCGCTTTGACTCTGACCTTGTAACTCTTGCTTGCGTTTTTGACGGAGACGGTCAAGGTGACCTCAACTTCTCCCGACTCGGGGAAAGACACTTTTGCAAGCCAATCTTCGCCGCGATTTTGCAAACTGATATTTTCTTTGTCGGATTTCCATTCAACACTCTCTCCGCCTATTTTTGCGGGAAGGGTGAAATCTGCGGAAACCGTTGTGCCGTCTATGTCACAAATGTAGTTGTCCAAAACATCGGTTGTATTCTTGTCATTGCAAGCAGCCAATGTGACGCAGCACAATACCATAACTATCGCGAGTACCGCTATGATATTTCTTTTCATCTCCTAATTTCTCCTTTAATGTTTTATTTTGTCGTTATGTCCGACAATTTCGGAATAACGATTTTGCCAGATTTATCAACAAGTTGATAACCTTGCACACTGAACTTTTTGCCTGCCTCGAACGTATTGACGTAGCCGTCTGCAACCTTTGTTTCAAAGGTGAATTCCTGCGCTTCGCCAATGCCGTCGGCAGTGCGTTTGGCACTTGTGCCGACAATGGTCAACACTCCGTCCTTCACTTGCGCGCTCTTGATTGTAACATCCGTGTACAACGTCTTGTTGTATTGGTCAATCATCGTAACATCGCTGTTAAAAGTCAAGAAATAGTTTTCCTGCACGACGCGCGAGCCGGTGTAACCGGGATAAGTCTTGTTCGGATTTGCGCCGTACATGCTGTTGTAAGTGACGCCCGAAATCTGGAAATCGCCGCCGTATTTTTGGATGGTGCCGATGAGTTCGTACAGTTGACCGAGTTTCATCTTTGACGCTGCGTTTGAAGAATACGCGGCGTACACGTTGATTTTGTACACGTTGCCCGTCTGCTCGTCGTATTGAGCCGCGACAAACATGTATGTTCCGCTCTTTGAAATCGTAAGGCTTTCAAGATACGCCGTAAAAACAACTTTGGAACCGGCGTCCGTGTCCGAATTGTAGTATTTGTCCTGATTTTCCCAAAACTCCTTGATCGTCATTGCGACGGGATCGGTTGAGTAAAGCGGATCGTCAAGATCGGAATACAGCCTCAATTTGATGGATTTTGCAAACTGATTCGCCTCGTTCATGTAGGAATAGTACGGATATGCGTCGGTGTTCAACGCCTTGTTGTCCGTAAAGCCGTTTTCAATGAGTTCGAGATTGAGAAGTTTGAACTCGTTGTAGTCGGCTGTCTTGTACCATACATAACCCAAATAGCGGGTGCCGTAGGAATCCTTGCTCGGACGAGTGCCTGTTGAAGATTCGAGCACAATCTCGGTTGCCTTTGACAAAGTGTCTTTGACAAACAGCGACGCAGCCTTACCCCACTTCTGCACATCGCCTGTCGATTCGGGCGTGTCTATGCAGTAATAACGAATTATCACCGTGCCGTCGGAGGTGGAAAAGCGCGTGGTGTCGCCGTCGGTGTATGCGTCAACCATTGCCGTGCCTATGCCGTCGTTGAGGAAGGATTTGCCTTGATACGATTTTGAGAGTTTCAACTTCTTTGTGACAGCGTCATAATATTGGGTGTTGTCCGCTACCGTTGCTTCCTTGTCGCAAGCAACGACAGCAAGACAGCACACCAGTATAAGAACTATCAAAAGAAGTATCGATATTGATTTTTTCATCGTTTTGTCTTTTTTGTTTTACAATGCAGCACGTCAGTTGTTTCCGCCGCAGTTTGCGACTGCGTCTTGCAATGCCTTTTCAGGCGTTTTGCTGCCCTTCAATGTGTAAAGGACGACGTTGCCGACTTGAGTACGAGCAGTGGAAGATCCGACAAATGCCGGTGACGTGAAGAATCTGTCGGACATCGTCGCCGCGACTTTTGCCGCTGTCGCCGTGATGTCTTTGCCGCTCATATGCTCTGCATATGCGTCGATTTCATACACAGACGAACGCACGGGGTTGTAACCGGATGTGATTGCAAACGATGCTTGGAAAGTGGGATCGAGCAATTCTTTGACAAACAAGAACGTCATCATCTTCTTCTCGTCTATGTTTTCAACGCCGTTGCCTGCTTCGAACATAACGAGAGACGGACCTTGCGAGATTGCGGAATAATCCTTTGTGCCGTCTGCGCGCACGGAACCCGGAACGGGTGCAACACCCCATGTGAATGCGCCGCTCGGATCTTGATAGGACGCGCCGCCCGACGAACCGACGCAGTAAATTACGCCGCCGTCAGTGCCTTTGGTGAACAAGCCGGAGGTGTAGGAGCCGTATTCGTTTTGGGTGGTGATGTACTTTTTGTTGTAATAGTCGTTCAACGTTTGCAACCACGCTTTGGTGTTGTCGTTGTTGAACAGATAGTGCGGTGCGCTTGCGCTGGTATAACCCCAACCGTTTTGCTCACACATAGTGATAAACCAGTTTGCCTCGGAGTCATATCCCAAAGGCGTTGCCGTCGGATATTCGGCTTTAAGCACTGCGCATTGAGCCCAAAGTTCGTCCCATGTCGTTGCGACGGAAAGTCCGAGCGCGTCAAGAGCCGTCTTGTTGTAGTAAAGCAATTCGGTGGATTTGACAAACGGGAGCGTGAGCAAAGAATCCGCCTTGTAGCCGTACTTTTCATAATCGCCGTAGTTGGACGCAAGACCTTCGTTGTAATAGCCTTTGTTGAAGTCTGCAAGTTCTTCTGCGGTGTAGCCCACAGCGTACTCAACGTCGTTTGCGCCCTTCACGGTTGCCGTCGAATTGATAAGCGTGTTCAAATCTACGACTTTGGAAGTTTGCAGATATTGAGCAACGTGGTCTGCATAGCAGTATGCCAAGTCGGGTTGTTGCTTGCCTTGGAAGTCCGAAATGACTTTTTCCTTGACATCGTCGTAGCCTCCGACCTGAACGTGTTCGACCTTCCAACCGGGATACTTTGCCTGGAAGTTGCTGATGGCAACTTGCGTGACTTGTTGCAATTTGTCACCTTGCGAGGAATAGAACACAATGGTGTGCGAATAGTCGGTTGAAGTCTTGTTGCACGCAACAAACAACATGCAGCAGCATGACGCCAACAGTGCGACTATAAGCAAACTACACACAATCTTCTTCATAATGGTTCTCCTTTTTTTTGTTTCTTATTAATATTGCCTGGCGGCAGATATTTCGTTTTTGCTGCGAGCGGCGTGCATATCAGCCTTTCGTGCCGCTCTTGGATACGCCGTGCATAATATACTTGCGGCAAGTGACGAAGAGAATGAACAGCGGAAGCGAAACCATGCAGACCGCCGCCATTTTGAGCGTGGTGAGGGTCTCGGAGCCGAATCCGGGCAAGCCGTAAATGGCACCCGAAACCGTGCCTATTCTATCCGTAAATCCGCGCGTGACCCAGTTGGTGACCATCTGCCAGTCCTTGCTGTTGACAAGTCTCGGCCAGATATACGAGTTCCAAGTGCCGATAAATTTCAAAAGCGTGATGGACACGAGCGTGGGCGCCGTGAGCGGCACCATGACTTTGACGAGATAGCCCATATCCGACAAGCCGTCCACCTTTGCCGCTTTGTACAGCGAATCGGGAATCTGCATAAAGTTGTTGCGCAGCAGATATATGTAGTAAACGCTGACGAGGAAGGGCAATATCAACACGGTGAACGTATCTCTCCACCCCAATGCCGAAACGGTGAGATAGTTTGTGATCGTGTACATCTCGCCCGGAATCATCATCGTCGCAAGCATAAGCCCGAACAAAACGCTCTTTCCTTTGAACTTCATACGCGCAAGCGCATACGCCGTGACTATGGTCACGATAACGCCGAGCGTCGTCGAGAAAAATCCGACAACCAACGTGTTTATCAAAATCTGGACAAAAGATCCCGACCCGTTCGCGGACGTTTGGCTCAAAACCGCCTTGTAGTTTACCCACATAAACGTGTGCGGGAAAAACGTCGGAACGGATTGACGATACTCCATTTCGGTCTTAAGCGACGAAATAACCATCCAGTAGAACGGCAAGAACGCAAGCACAGCGCACAGCGTCAAAAACGTGTACACGAAAATGTTTTTGCATACGTTGCCGACCTTTTGTTTTCTTCTTTCGGTTTCTATGTCGAAATTTTTGACGTTTCTTTCAAAAATCGCGGCATCGGACGACACTGCGGACACCGTCTGATCGGTGACCGAATCTTTTGCGCTGACAACGCTCGCCTTGCCGTCATTGCCGTCAACGTCGACTTGAGCGGCTTGATTTTCAATCGTTTGTTCCGCTTCGGGCGTTTGATTTTCGTTGTTTTTCAAAAAGTCTTTATTTTCCATATCAGTCATAGCGCACCTCTCAGAATTTCACTCGCCTTTTGCTCACGGCACGATTAACGACGGTAAACGCCATAATTATCAAAAACAGCAACAGTGAACCTGCAAACGCATAGCCCGTCATGCCCTTGTCGATGTATTGATAGATATATCCGACGACGGTGCCCATATCGTAGTCGATGCCCATTTGTTCGCCAAACAGCCCCACGACCGCCGTGTACTGCTTCATCCCGCCCATGATGCCGGTCACGATGAGATAGCTGATCATAGGAGAAATCATAGGAGCGGTGATTTTCCACAAAATCGTATGTCTTGACGCTCCGTCGATTTTTGCAGCGTCGTAATATTGTTTGTTTACGCTTTGAAGCGCGCTGAACAGTATCAGAATTTTGAAGGGCAAACCCGACCAAATTTCATAGATTATCACAACGATATATTTTGCCCACGGAATGGACAATTTGCCGAGTTCCCACTGCGGTCCGCCTGTCTTGCCTATCCAATCGACGGGATCGATGCCGAACCAGCCCAACACTATATTGAACAAACCGACCGTTTCGGTGTTGCTTTTCGTGCCGATGATTGTAAAGAAAGTGGCAAAAACCGCACCCATCGCAAGCGCGTTCGTGAGATACGGCAAGAACAAAACCGTCTGATACGCTTTTTGCAACGGTTTTATCGACGTAAGCGCAACCGAAATAAGCAATGCGAGCAACGTCGACAGCGGAACGGAAACCAACGTAAATACGACGGTGTTTACAAGACATTGCAAGAAGTTTGCGCCGCCCGTTCCCGTATCGCCTTTCAAAACGCGAACGAAGTTTTCAAATCCCCATCCGTCGAATGCGCCGTTCAATCCGTTGTAGTTTTGTTTGAACGCGCCGACAAATGCGTTGACGATGGGATAGAAAGTAAATACGCACATAAGAATCACTGCCGGCAGGACAAACAGCCAGCCCGACTGCGATTTGAAGAATCTTCTGACTTTTTCGCCCGTAGACAAAGCGTATGCGGACGGATAAATCTCAACGCCCTCCACGTCTTCGAGCCAATTTTTCTTTTTCCCGAACAAACCCTTTATCTTCCCGCCAAATTCGGCAAAAACGTTGGATTTTTTTGTAGCGGAAACGTCGGCGACAGATTCGCCGTTCGTTTCGTTGTCGGGCGCAACGTCTTCGCTCGCTTGCATGATTTGGTTCTCTTGCACGGCTTTGTTCTCTTGCGCGTCGATTTCGTCTTCGACGATTTGTTCTGCGTCAGCCGACGGCTCGAAATCTTCCGTCAAAACCTCAGGGGCTTCTTCGAGAATCCGTTCGGGTGTGTTTTCAAACTTTTTTGCCATTATTAGATCCTCTCCTCGGTTTCTGCGTTAAACAAGAACACCTTGTTGGGTTTGAGATTGAATTTGAACGTTCCCACTTGTTCGGGAAGTTTTACGTCCGAATCGACTATGCTGCGCACGGTCGGTTTTACGGAAGCGGAATGACGAGAAACGATGGATTTGTCGCGTCCCATAACTTCGATGTGGTCTACCTCGAGCGACAATACGCCGTTTTCGTCATAAATGAAGCCTTCCGGACGAATTCCCACTTTGACCGCCTGATCTTCCGACTCCACGTCCATAATCGCTTCGTCGCCGACGTACACTTTGCCGTTCTCGATTCTGCCGTCGAAAATATTTATGGGTGGCGTTCCCAAGAAGTTTGCGACAAACAGGTTTGTAGGGTTATCGTAAATTGATTGCGGCTCGCCGATTTGTTGAACCAAACCGAGTTTCATAACCACCATTATGTCGCAAATGGACATTGCCTCTTCCTGATCGTGGGTGACGAAAACCGTAGTTATGCCCGTTTCGCGCTGAATACGCTTGATTTCTTCACGAGTTTGAAGCCTCAAACGAGCGTCGAGGTTGGACAAAGGTTCGTCCAAAAGAAGGACGTTCGGCATTTTGACAAGCGCGCGAGCGATTGCGACGCGCTGTTGCTGACCGCCCGACAATTCCGACGGTTTGCGCGCCATCAACTCTTCGATTTGAACCAATCGCGCTGCGTCGAGAGCCTTTTCTTTGGCTTGCTCTTTGGGAATTCTCATATTGAGCAGAGGAAACATAATATTCTGCGCAACCGTCATATGCGGATACAACGCATAGTTTTGGAACACCAAACCGATGCCGCGTCTTTCGGGCGCGAGCGTCGTAACGTCCTGCTCGTCGAAATAGATGTTGCCTTGCGTGGGAGATTCCAAGCCCGAAAGCATAAACAGCGTCGTGGATTTTCCGCATCCCGAAGGTCCCAACAGTCCTACGAGTTTCCCTGACGGAATCTCGATGGACATATCGTTTACCGCAACGACGGGTTTACCTTTCTTTTCCCTTGACGGGAACACCTTGGTCAAGTGTTGAATGGATATTTTCATATACTTTTTTCCTCGCGTTTTAACTTAAAGGTTATTTGTTTTTGGTATCCTTCCGCCTCAAGAGCTTCGGGAAGGTCTTGCGCTATATAGTTTTTGTCCACGTCAACCCAAAGATTGACATATTCGCCCGCTTTGACATGCTGCGTATCGGTGTAATTTTTGCTTTTTAGAAGCGTAAACTGCACTCCGCCGCTTTCGTTTGAATAACGAACCTGTATGCTTCCGTCAAAGTCCTCGACTTGCGAAACGTCGCAAGTCAGCGTAAGTTTGCAAAAATAATCATGACCGAACGCTTCCTCGTTTGCTTTGCGCTTCTTTTGTTTCGGTTTCACCTTGAAGACCTTGACAAACAGCCACTTGAAGAATCTTATGACATATCGTTTGCCTATCAGCGAGTCGCCGATAAGATATATCCCGACAAAGTACACAACGACTATGATTGCCGATTTTTTATCCGCACTGCTCTTCACCACGCCGTCCGAACTGATTTTGTAGTGAGAGTTTTTGGCAAGGAATTCGTCGTTGAGTCCGCTGAGTTTTTCCGATTTGAAATCGGCGTTATATTCGGCGATAAACTCCGTTACGTCCGCAAAGAACTGTTCGCCGAAGTCGAGGTTTGTCTGCACCGTCGCGTATATGTTTCCGTCGCAGTCGACAAGTTCTATCTTTGCAATCGAGCCGAGCGAATCCCGATCGAAATCGACATAAAAGAATCCCGCCTTCTCATAAGTTGCGTTTGTATCTTTCGTTTCGTTCTCGTCGGTATCGGTGTCGAGTATCTGCACTCGATGAACTTTTCCCGAAACATCCGTGATATTTACGATTGACAGATTATTTGATATTTTATTTACTCTATATGTATCTTTAACTCCGTA
Source organism: Anaeroplasmataceae bacterium (assembly GCA_963659595.1). GTDB lineage: Bacteria > Bacillota > Clostridia > Christensenellales > CAG-917 > CAG-475. The sequence continues at coordinate 10,878 of CAVKUX010000029.1, forward strand.
TATAAAGCCGGCGTAGGCTTTGTGCATTTGCATATCCTGCACGCTGTTGCCCTCTTCGTCCGCGCCGGGGACAAGCGTCGCCGCCTTAAACAATACGATTCCGCCGCCCGATGGAAAATCCTGTTGCAAAACGTATTCGTCGTCGTAATAACCGCCGACTATCGACATTGCCTGCGCATAGTTCTTCTCGCCGAGCGACTTTTCGATTATGCTCACCGATTCGCCGTACAGCATCATAAAATACGGCAAAAACACGGCAAGCAACACGCCCAAGGTGAATGTGAACAGATAGTATATTATGTTGGCGACGACTAGACCTTTTTTCATTATCCTTCGGCACCGTCTTTTATCTCGTCAAGAGAATCCTTCTGCTCGCATTCGGCATTATCCTGTTTGTTTTCACACGACAAAACGTCTGCCGAAGCCGACTCGTCTTGCGCCGCTGAAATTCCTTTGTAGGACTTGAACGCTTCCTCGCGTTTTTTCAGATTTTCTCTCTGTTCCCGATATTGCTTTTTGTTGAATACGGGAATGAGAAAATAGATGGCGACAACAAACACGATTGCAACCGCGCAACCAACAAAGAAGCCGATATCGACCGAACCTAAATTATTGAGAAGCATCATTTGAGCAAACATTATGGTTTAATACCCCTTTCCATACTCGGTGTCAGACAACGCAAAACAGACAAGCCGATAATGACTTGTCGCAACGGTTGTCTTTTTTGATTTGTCGAACGGATTTTATGGCAGAACTGCCATATATTCGTAAATTTACGTTTTTTTGCATAGTTGTATTTTCTATGCCGAAACAGGTCTTGGAATGGACGACGTTTCGAGGGGGAACCGCAAACAAAAACGATACGAATCTCGCAGCAGAATCCGCAACGAGAGTAATGTCGGAAAGAAATGCGAGAGCACCTTTCAAAACATTCGCTTTCTGAGCATTGTATAACATCAATACTTCCCTCTAAACGTGCAAGCACGATTCTCTTTTGCAAGCCGACGGAAGAACATTACCCATATATGTTATGTGCAACACGCTTCCGCTTGTGCCTCTAAATTATGCTAACATATTTCAAAACAAAAAACAATGCCCATTTTGAAAATCAATAAAAAGTTTTAACAAAGGTTTAATTTTGTCAAACCAATGTTTGACATTTTTTTTGAACGCGACTTCAATAAGCGTCAAAACTTCCTCTAAACAGTAAGCTTTTAGACTTTTTTGAAAAAATCGGATTGTAAAAACGTAATTTTACGCCACCATATTTGATATATTTTGCGATATCGATTTTTTAATGAAACCACGCAAAACCGACGTTTGTTCGATATTCCCGACATTTATCGGTAAATCACATTTCCGATTGTGCATTTCAACTAATTTCCGTTGCGGCGCATTAATCCGCACGCTCGGGTAATACTATTTATGGATAGAAAAAATTAATAAAAATAGACAAAATAAAATATCTATAAAAAGCGGTGGATAATGAAAAAAGGAAACGATTTGCAACTCAAAAATCTGAATATCGTGTACGGCGTGGCGTTGGTTGCGACGGGCGTGCTGTTTTGCGTATTGCACTCGTCGTTCGTGAGTGCGATGCTGACGGTTGCGGGCGTGCTTGCGGCAATGGCAGGCGTGTTGAATCTCGTGTGCCAAAAATGGGTTGTCGGCGGCATCGAAATCGCACTCGGCGTGGTTGTCATAACCTGCGGTTGGACAATCGTCGACATTGCGCTTTTGGTGCTCGGAATCGTGTTGTGCGTTTATGCGATATACTCGCTCATTACGCAAATATCGATGTTTAAGCGTGCAAATGCAAAAGATAAAGTGTTTATTTTGCTGAATCCAATCGTTACGTTTATTGTCGGCGTTTTGTTTATGGTGGCAAAATGGTATATGGTTGACGCAGTGTTTATCACGCTCGGCGCGGTGGCGATTTTGGACGGAATCGCGCTTATGTTCAAATCGGATTCGGCGGAAAAAATCAATGAAAAAGCGGCATAAAAGCCGCTCAAAAAGCGCAAAATAACGGACAATTAATCACTCCGTTTTGCGCCTTGGTCGGTAAAAATTTACGCCCGACAACGTCGGGCGTTTCGTTATTCTTGTTCGTCGAGTATCAAGTATGCTTCTTTCAAGATTTTGGCGCAGTTTTCCACGCCTATCGCAGATGTGTTGAGCGTGATGTGATAGTTGCCCGCGTCCCCCCATTCGCCGTCCGTATAGTAACGATAGTGTCTTGCTCTCATGCGGTCGTTTTCCTTGATGAGTCTTTCGGCTTTCTTCACGTCGTCGGTGCGGCGGAACACTTTTATGACTCTTTCCACCCTTGACGGCATATCGGCGTGAATAAACACGTTGAGGCATTTAAACTTGTCTTTGAGAACGTAGTCGGCGCAACGCCCCACTATCACGCATGCGCCTTTTTTGGCGATTTTTTCAATCGCGTCCGCCTCGCAAGCGTAGATTTTTGCTTCGATATTCTCTAAGTTGTTCACAAGGCTTCCTCCCCACATACTCGGCGTAAACGCAAACGAGGACAAGCCTTTCATTTTCTGCTCGTTTTCCTTGATAAACTCTTGCGCAAAGCCTGAATCTTCGGAAGCCATAGCGATGATTTCTTTGTCATAGAACGGAATATTGAGTTCTTCTGCAAGCAATTTGCCGACAAATCTTCCGCCGCTGCCGTATTGCCTCGATATTGTTATAATCGTGTTCATAAAACCCTCCTTTCGAGCGAAAACCGCCCGCCTGTCTACATATTTATTATCAATCATTTATACGAATTCGTCAATACGCAAATTTGCATAAAAATGAGGCATTTGTTTTATTTCGCAATCGCATCGATGTCTTGCTCGTTTGACGATTGCCCGACGATTCGATTGAAGGTTTGCTCTGCTTGCTCGTCGATTTGCACTTCGGTTTTTTCTGTGGCATGATTTGTTTGTTCCTCGCAATTCAAGCCTTGTTCCCGTGCAAAATTTTGTTCGAATTCCGAATCTTGTTCGCCCGTCCTTTCCGCTTTATCGGAAATAGAATTCACCTTCTTTTTTATCGCGCCGCTCAAAAAGATTGCGGACACGATGTCCGTGAGGACTTCGGCAATTAGGAACGTCCACCACACGTTGTCGCAAACGCCGTCGAAAAGCGTGAAAACGTAAGCCGTCGGAAACACGAACACGGCAAGGCGCAAAACGGACAGCACGAGCGGTTTCACGGCGTATCCGAACGCTTGCAAAACGCCTTGTACGGCAACGGTAAAGCCCATAAATACAAAACTCGCCGCGCCTATTCTCGTCGCTCTTTCGCACACGGCAATGAGTTCGCTCGACGAATCCTGCGAAAGAGCAAACAGTTTTGCGAGCGGATTTGCGATACACTCGAACAGCACAAACAGCGCAAGCGTGACGATAAGCGTGTCGATTATTCCGTATTTTATCACGCCTTGCACCCTCTTTTTGTCCTGCATACCGTAGTTGAACGACAGTGTTGTGATAATCGTGTTGGACAGCCCGAACGCCGAGAAGAGCGCGATTTGCTGGATTTTGTAATAGATGCCGAATGCGCCGACCAAAACCGTGACGTTTGCGTTTGCCGTCGTCAAAATGGCGTTCATCCCTGCCATCATAACCGACAGCATAGCCTGCATAATCGCCGCCGATATGCCGATTTGATAGATGTTTTTTACGATTCGCCAAGACGGTTTGATATACTTCGGATTTCCGCTGATTTCTTTGTTTTTGAAGTAGTGGAAAAACATTGCGATGAAAAGGGATGCGAATTGACCTATAATTGTCGCCCAAGCCGCGCCCGCAACCCTCATCCCGAGCGGAAAAATGAAAACATAGTCCAAAACGATGTTGCACACAGCGCCTGCTATTTGCGCGATTGTGGAATGCATTGTTTTGCCCGTCGCTTGCAAGAATCTTTCATACACGGTGTAACCTATCGAGCCTAAGGACAGACAGCAACATATTTTGAGGTAGGTCGAACCCATTTCGACGACGATTTCGTCCTTTGAAAACAGCGATATAAACCACTTCGACAAAAACAAGCCGAATATCAGAAACACCGCATATATGACGAGCGCAAGAAAAATTCCGTTGCCTGCCACTCGATTTGCCTTTTCGGTTTCCTTTTCGCCAAGGCTTTTGGAAAGGCACGCGTTTATGCCTATGCCTGTGCCCACCCCGATTGCAATCATCATAATCTGCACGGGGAAAGCGAGCGTCAACGCCTGATTGGCGATTGCACCGACTTCGGGAATATTTGCCACATACACGCTGTCCACGACATTGTAAAGCGCTTGAAGCACCATCGACACTATCATAGGCAGTCCCATCGTCCATATCAACTTTTTTACAGGCATAATCGCCATCTTGTTTTGTTTGGTTTGTCCCATAACCTTCCTTTTTTTGCCGAGCAACGAAAAAATCGCGTCGCAGGGCAAATCACTAAAATCCGGATTTACGCACAATGCAACACGATTTTCGCTTAAAATAATTATTTTGGGATTATAATAGCACAAATAAAATCCTTTCGTAAGCGTTTTTTGCGTTTTTCCCGATATTTTTTTACAAATTCTCAACGTAACGCAATCGGCGCGCAAGGTGTAGGCGATTGACTTTTCACCGCTTTGAAACTATAATTGTCACATCAATATCGAGAGGTATTTTATGCCATACACGGTATATCTCAAAAAAGGCGAAGAAAAACGCGTGCTTCAAGGTCACAGTTGGGTGTACGCAAACGAAGTTGCGCGCATAGAAGGCAAGGATAAAAACGGCTCGCTCGCAACCGTGCGCACTCACGACGGAAAATTTGTCGGCAAAGGATATATAAACCACCTTTCAAAAATTCTCGTGCGCGTTTTCATTCGCGACGAAAACCAAACTGACGACGAAAATCTGTATTCTATGCGCATAAAAACCGCAAACGATTGCCGCGCCGCACTCGGCTACGACGATTGCTATCGCGTGGTTTTTGCGGAAGCGGACAACCTGCCCGCCCTCATCGTGGACAAGTATTCGGACTATCTCGTATGCCAGTTCCTTTCTCTTGGCATAGACAAGCAAAAAGACAAAATCGTCGATTGCCTCGTAAAGATTTTCAATCCCAAAGGCATATACGAGCGCAGCGACGTTGCCGTACGCTCGAAAGAGGGGCTTGACGAGCGCACGGGCGTGATTTACGGCGAAGTTCCCGACAAAATCATTGTCACCGAAAACGGCTTGAAAATGTCCGTAGATGTGAAAAACGGACAAAAAACGGGATATTTCCTCGACCAAAAAGAAAACAGATTCGCAACTCGCAGATACGCAAAAGGCAGAGTTTTGGATTGCTTCTGCAACAGCGGCGGCTTTTCTCTCAACTGCGCGCTCACCGCCGACGAAGTTATATCTTGCGACATCTCCGAAACCGCTCTCGACAACGTAAACGAAAACGCGCGTCTCAACGGAATAACAAACATAACCACAAAGTGCGGCGACGTATTCGAGGTGCTTAGAACATACAAGAATGACGGCGAAAAATTCGATTTGGTCATTCTCGATCCGCCGGCATTTTGCAAGAGCGCAAGCGAGGTCAAGGATGCATACAGAGGCTACAAAGACATCAATATTTTGGGTATGAAACTCGTAAAAAGCGGCGGCTATCTCATATCTTCGTCCTGCTCGCATTATATGACCTTCCCTTTGTTTGAAAAAATGCTTGTCGAAAGCGCGAAAGAAAGCGGAAAAATCGTGCGCACCGTCGAGATAAAATCGCAAGCCCCCGACCACCCGTCCCCACTCTGCGCCGAAGAAACGCAATATCTCAAATTCTTTGTCTTGCAAGTTATGTGAAGCCCTGTCATATGGCGATAATATCGATTTGGTATGGAAAAATATTTGAACGTTTTGAGCAATTCCGATTTGTTTAAGGGGATAAACGACAAAGATATCCTCTCGATTTTGCCCTGTATCGGCGCGTTTACTCGCACTTACAAGAAAGGCGAAGTCGTTTTCGAATGCGGTCAAAAAATAGACGATATCGCCCTGTTGCTCGAAGGCTCTCTCTATATCCAAAGCGACGACTATTGGGGAAACAGAAGCATTTTAAGACATATCTCCGTCGGTGAAATTTTCGGCGAGGCTTACGCGTTTTCGGGCGGTATCGGAATGCTTAACGACGTTGTTGCAATCGACGACTGTGTCGTGTTGTTCCTCAACGCAAACAAAATCCTTTCGACATGCGCGTCTGCGTGCGACTTCCATACGAGGCTCGTGCAAAATCTGTTTTTCGTCATCTCCCAAAAGAACACGCAACTCGTCGGAAAACTCGGATTTGTCACCAAACGTTCCACTCGCGAGAAACTTATTGCATATCTGTCGCAAGAATCGAAAAAACAAAATAGCGCAAATATCGTCATTTCCTTCAATCGTCAGCAACTTGCGGATTTCCTGTCCGTCGATAGAAGCGCGATGTCAAACGAATTGTGCAAAATGCGCGACGAAGGGCTTTTGACTTTCCGCAAAAACAACTTCAAATTGTTATAAAGATTTTATTTTTTTGTTATTTTGTTGTTTTTACAACATACTTTTCGCCGTTTTTGACGTAAACTGATAACATCAAAAC
>CAVKUX010000030.1:0-17250 GCA_963659595.1 Anaeroplasmataceae bacterium
GCCTGTAACCTTTGAGGTATTTGAGAAGTTTTAGCATTTTCTTCGATTATTGCCTTATTTTCATATTTTGATTTGACAACAAATTTTAGCACAGTTTGCGCTCAATCGCAAGCGTAAGGATATACAACATCCTCTCAAAACGTGTAAAAAACGATTTTGTGCCGAGATTTTCAGCATTTTGCCGCAATTTGCAAAAAAACGCGCGTTTGGCAGGTAAGCCGTATTGACTTTTTTTGCATGAATTATTATAATAATTTTATAAAATGGTTAGAGGTGACAAAATGAGTATTTGGCACGACGTTGACCCACAACGTATCACACCCACGGACTTCCTTGCTTGCATAGAAATCTCCAAAGGCAGCAAAAATAAATACGAACTCGACAAAGCGACGGGTTCGCTGATTCTGGACAGAGTTTTGTATACGTCCACGCACTATCCTGCAAACTACGGCTTTATCCCTCGCACATACAGCGAGGACAACGATCCGCTCGACGTGTTGGTGCTTTGTTCGGAGCCTATCGTTCCGCTTGCGCTCGTCAGATGCTATCCCATCGGCGTTATGATGATGCAAGACAGCGGCGAGATGGACTACAAGATTATCGCAATTCCGTTCAAAGACCCCACTTGGAACACTTACAAGGAAATCGAGGAACTGCCGGCACACATTATGGAAGAAATGTCGCACTTTTTCAGAGTTTACAAGCAACTCGAAGGCAAACAAACCACCGTTTTTCAAGTCAAAAACAGAGAGTTTGCCGAACTTATCATCAAGGATAATCTCGAATCTTACAAAAAGAAATTCAACGTCAAATGACATTTTGCCTTCGGGCAACAAGGTGAACAAAGTATGAAATACGATTGTATCGTCATAGGTGGCGGTATTGTGGGTTGCGCCGTGCTTGACAGGCTTGCGCGTCGCAATCTCAAGGTTTTGCTTTTGGAAAAGCAGGACGACGTCGCCTCGTTTGCAACAAGAGCCAACAGCGGAATCGTACACGCAGGTTATGACTGCGAGCCGAATACGTTAAAGGCTCTGTTTAACGTAAAGGGAAATGCGCTCGTATGGCGCGACGCACAAGAACTCGACGTTCCGCACCTCAAATGCGGCTCTATCGTGGTCGCTACAAAAGAGCAGTACGACGGCATTTTGAAACTCGAGCAAAAGGCAAAAGCCAACGGCGTTCAAGTGGAAGTTTGGGACAGGGTAAAGACCCTCGCTTTCGAGCCACATATCTCGGACGATATGGAGTATTCGCTCTATGCGCCGAGCGCGGGTATCGTTTCGCCCTATCAACTTTGCATAGGGTACGCCGACAGAGCGGTTCTCAACGGAGCGGAAATTTTGCTCGAAAGAGAAGTTGTCGCAATAGAGGATAAAGACGGCGAGTATATAGTCAAGACAAACAACGGCGAATATACCGCAAAATACGTCGTCAACTGCGCAGGCGCACACGGCGCGCATATAAACGACCTCGCAGGCGCAGAGCATTACGACACGACATACAGACGAGGCGATTATTTCGTGCTTGACAACACGGAAAGAAAGAACGTAAACACAGTCATCTTCCAACTTCCCACCGCTCTCGGCAAGGGCGTACTCGTTGCGCCGACGGCTGACGGAAACGTCATATACGGACCCACCGCAATCGACACGACTGACGACGACGATACGGCTTCCTCCCTCGATTCTCTCGACAAGTTGCGGCGCAGCGTTCCGCTCTCGTACAAATGCCCTGCGTATGGCAAATGCATAAGAGTGTATTCGGGACTTCGCACGATAATAGGTCACGACTTCGTGATAGGCGAGTCCAAACTCAAAAAGAATTTTATTATGGCAATAGGCATTTGCTCGCCGGGGCTTACATCCGCGCCTGCCATTGCGGAGTATATAGACGAACAAATCGCAAATATGTCCAATGCGCCTCTAAAAGACGAGTACGTCACCGTTATGCAGAGGCATAAGAGATTGCTCGAACTTAATGAGGACGAACTCAATTCGCTCATAAAAGACAACGAGGCGTGGGGCAGAATAGTTTGCCGTTGCGAAAAGGTTACGGAAGCGGAAATCGTGGAAGCAATCCGTTCGCCGCTTCAAGCCTACACGGTGGACGCCGTCAAACGCCGCACGAGAGCGGGTATGGGCAGATGCCAAGGCGGCTTCTGCGGTCCGAGAGTTATGGAAATCATATCGAGAGAACTCGATATCCCTCTCGACAAGGTCAGAAAAGGCGGCGGAGAAGATTCCCAAATCGCCGTATGCAGAGTGAAGGAGGTGCAAAGATGAGCGCGCTTTCATACGACGTTGTTATCATAGGCGGCGGTCCTGCCGGTATGGCGGCGGCTCTCGCTTCTCGCAAACAGGGCGCAAAAACGCTCATTCTCGAGCGTGACGTGCGTCTTGGCGGCATACTCAATCAGTGCATACACCAAGGCTTCGGACTTCATTATTTCGGCGATGAAATGACGGGGCCCGAATATGCGGACAGATTCCGCAAAATGGTCGAAGCGGAAGATATCGACGTTATGCTCGAAAGTATGGTGCTTTCCCTTGATGAAAACAAGGAAGTTTGTGTGCTTTCCCCCAAGCAAGGATACTGCAAAATAAAGGCAGGCGCAATCGTGCTTGCAATGGGTTGCAGAGAACGCACCGCAGGCGCAATCGCACTTCCGGGCACTCGCCCCGCAGGTATTTACACCGCAGGTATGGCGCAAAAGATTTGCAACCTCGACGGCTATCTCGTAGGAAAGGACGTAGTCATTCTCGGAAGCGGCGACATCGGGCTTATTATGGCGCGCCGTATGACAACCGAGGGCGCAAACGTCAAACTCGTGCTCGAACTTATGCCGTATTCGAGCGGACTTAAACGTAACATCGTTCAGTGCCTCGACGACTACGACATTCCCATCAAGTACAGCCACACAATCACGAGGGTGGAAGGCAAGCCGCGTATGACGGGGCTTTGGTACGCACCCGTAGGAGCGGACAGAAAACCCGACCTGTCGAAAGAGCGGTACGTTGCGTGCGACACGCTTTTGCTGTCCGTCGGGCTTATACCCGAAAACGATTTGCTCAGCGGCACAAGCGTCGAGATGAGCAGAATCACAAACGGCGCCGTCGTTGACGAAAACAGAATGACAAGCGTCGAGGGCATATTCTCTTGCGGAAACGTTCTTCACGTCCACGACCTTGTGGACAACGTATCTCACGAGGCGGAAACGGCAGGCGAGTGCGCGGCGAAGTACGCTTTGGGTAAATCCGAAAAACTCGGCGAAAGAGTCAACGTCGTCGCAAAAGACGGCGTAAGATACGCGCTTCCGCAAATCCTCAACAAGGGCGAGGGGAAAGTGCAAATCTTTTTCAGAGTCGGTGACGTGTACAAAAACTGCAAACTTATCGTCGAAAGCGACAAAAGCGTGCTTGCAAGCAAAAAATGTATGGTGCTTGCCCCGGGTGAAATGGGCAATGTGATTATAGACAAATCCGCCGTTTCGGGCGACGTCGTCGTGAGGTTGGAAAAATGAATACTATTTGCATAATGTGCCCCATGGGCTGTCCACTTACAATAGAAGAAGTAAACGGTGAAGTCGTTGTTTTTGGCAACACTTGCAAAAGAGGCGCGATGTACGGAAAAGAGGAATACACTCATCCAAAAAGATGCGTCACGACGCTTGTGGAGATGAAGTCGGGCGGCGTTGCTTCCTGCAAAACGTCAACCTCCGTTCCAAAAGAACGCATATTCGATGTGGTGAAGTTTATCGGCGATTTGAGAGTGTCGGACGATGTCAAAATAGGCGATGTTGTCGCAAAAGACGTTCTCGGTTTGGGCGCGGATATTGTTATTACAGGAAGAAGATAATATCTCAAAACGGACTTTTTGCGTGACATACATCGGTGTAAAGTCCGATTTTTGATTATGGTCGGCTTATATGTTAATTCGGTTTTTACATATTTAGGCGGCAAAATGCAACAAAAGATGAAAGTATGAGGATAAAAGGAAGACGCTTATTTAATTACAGACCTATGCTGTTTTTCGCTCTGACCCTTGTCTTCGGCATAATCGTTGCCGAAGCGTGCAGCGGTTTCGGAGTGTGGGCGTTCGTTTTGCTTTCGATGGTTTTTCTTTTGTCGTTTTCGCTTGTCGTCGCTTTCAAAAAGTCGAGAAAATTCTTTCATATTCCGCTCGCGCTCATTGTCGGTTTTGTCGCGATGTCCGCAACGAATATGCAATATAATTCGGTCGAATTGAATAATTATTCGGGAGAGATAACCGCAAAAGTCAACAGCGAGATTGTTTACAGCGGCAAATATTATTCCTTCGACGCCGCCGATATTTACGTTGACGGAGAGAAGGTCGGGTATGAAGCAAGAGTGTACGCTTATCTCGACGATTTGAACTTTTGCGTCGGCGACACCGTAGTTTTGACGGGCAAATTGCGCTATTACTCGCACGAAAAATTCGACAGTTTTTATCCTCGCAAAATATCGAGCGGTCAACGCTACACCATAACCGCTTATTCGGCGTACAGCGTTTCGGGCGGTAAATTGAGTTTTCCCGACAATCTGCAAGTGCGCATAAAGAAAATATTGCGCCAAAACCTCGACGACAAAACCGCTTCTATCGTTCAAGCGTTGGTGCTCGGCGACAAATCGGGCATAGATTCAGATATGTACGACGACATCAAATCCAGCGGACTTGCCCACGTCCTTGCGGTCAGCGGTCTGCACGTTTCGACGCTTGCCACCGCAATTTATTTCGTGCTCAAAAAGTTGAAAGTCAATCCAAAAGCGAGTTTTGGAATAGTGCTTGTCTCAACGTTTTTCTATTCCATGCTATGCTCGTTCACGGCTTCGTCGCTTCGTGCGGTGATTATGAGCGGCGTGTATATGTTCTCGTCTGCGTTTTCAAAGAAGAAAGACGACGTGTCGTCCATATCTCTCGCCGCAATCGTAATTTTGATTATTCGCCCCGCCGACTTGTTCGACATCGGATTCTTGCTTTCCTTCGCTTCCGTGTTCGGCATATTCATTTTCAACAGACCTTTTGAAAGAGCAGGGCTTAAACTCGTCGAAAAGATAAGCCCGAAACGCAAAATAGGCACGAATTTCGCAAAAGTCTGCGCCTTATCGTTTGCGACAAACCTGTTTACATATCCGCTCGTTGCGTACTTTTTCGGCGAAGTGCCGACATTGTTCGTGTTGTCCAACTTTTTGATTCTTCCGTACATCATGGCGTTTTTCGTCATATCGCTCATTCTTGTCGCGCTCGCCACGATAACGGGCTTCGGCGGACTCGTTCTGCCGCTCAAATATCTGCTCGTGCCGTTCAGATTGTTCGTCGGACTTGTGGGAAGCGTAAGTTTTTCGACGGTAGCCGTGTCTGCCGATATAATCACGGTCATTGCGCTCATCGTGCTTATGGTGTTTGTTTCGAGATTCATGTTCCTCGACAGAGTGAAGAAAACAAGAGGAGCCTGCCTCATACTTTGCGCCGCGCTGTTTTTGCGTTCGTTGCTCGTCGTTTTTGCCTAAGCCGCTTCGCTTCCTTTCGATTTGCGCAGGAACTGCGCTTTTGCAAAATGCGGCTGAAAAAAGATATTTTTCGTTCGGTTTTCGCTTGTCCTTTTGTTTGCCTTTTTGCATGTTTTTGCACGTTTTTTATATTGTTTTTCTTTGTTTTTTCTGCTTTTTTTCGTCGTATTTGCATGTTTTTTTGCATATCCTAATAACGTAAAAACGCAGTATTTTTCCGCATTTTTCGCTCTTTTTGACGATAAAAAGGGGGATTTGACGGAAAAAAAGAAAAAGGTATTGCGCTTGCGCGCGTTGTGTGTTAAGATAATTGTGTTTATAATACTCTGATAAGGGAGTGAAAATTATGCCAGACATCACACTCGGTCCGATCGACGGAACCGCCGCCTTGATAGTCATCGCCGTTGCAATCGTTGCAGCGCTTGCTCTCGTTGCCGTTTTTTTTGTCAACATCATCAAAGCCGTTAAGGAACGCAACGACAAAAAAGAGGACCAAGCCGAAAACGAATTTTTTGCCGAATACGGCGTTACGGGCGAAGAATTGCGCCTCAACCAAAAAATCGCTCAAAAACGTCAGGAATTGTTCGGACTTATGCGTAAAAAGAAACGCAAAGCCGCAAAAGCGACAGAATCCGACGAGCAACAACCCGTTGTTCGAGACGAGCCTGTCGTGACGGAAGAACCGATAGCGGAAGAACCTATCCCCGAACCGATTGCTCAAGAGGAAGTTAAGCAAGAGACTCCTGTCGAAGAATCCGTAAAGGAAGAACCGACTGTCGAAGAAGTCAAAGAAGAGCCTGTCGCCGAGCCGGTCAAAGAAGAACCTGTCAAGGAAGAGCCGAAGCCCGAACCGGTGCAAGAACCAGTTAAAGAAGAACCTATCCCCGAGCCCGCTCCCGTTGTTCAAGAGGAAGTCAAGGAAGAACCCGCTCCTGTCGAAGAGGTCAAGAAACAAGGCGTCGAAAAACCCGCCGCAAAGAAAGTCGTCAAGAAGAAACCCGATGACTGGTCGAAGTACGACGGAACATATGAGGGATATTATTACGATCCCGAAGACGCTTGCTACTACGAAGGTACGCCTTCTGCCGCGCTTGCAAAGAAACTCGCCGCAAAAGAGGCGGAACTCGAAGCGCTCAACGCAAACAAGGACAAGAAAGTCGTCATCAAGAAAGTCGCTCCTCCGTTTGCCGCACTCAAAACGCCCAAGAATAAGCGTCAATCGCCAAAGCCCGTCGCAGGCTTCGACGAAGCGGTCATTTACGGCAAATACGTCATCGAACACGTCGACAAAGAGGACGGCACGCAAGAGTGGTTCTACACGCTCTACGACGCAAGCGGAAACAACATCTACGAAAGTTCCAACTACACTTCGCAAGCATACTGCGAGCGCGCAATCAATCGCTTCAAATCCCACGCCATCATCGGCACTTACACGATTGAGGCGGCAGACGGCAAATTCTTCTTCGTGCTTAAACGTAAGACGTACGTCCACAAGGGCTCGCCGCAAAATACGTTTGAAGAAGCAAACAGCCATATGAGAGAAATCAAAAACTTTGCGCAAACGGACATAGTAAGAGTTCAATAACGAAGCAAAGAGCGCAACGGACGCACCGTTGCGCTTTTCATATTATCAATATGGCAAAAACACAAATATACAAAAATACAAGGACAGAATGACACATGGATTTTTCGGTTTTGAAGAGCAATCTCGAAGCACGCGGATTTCAGGTTTCGACGTTTGAAACGGCAAAGGAAGCAAGCGAGTATCTAAACAGCCAAATCGACGGCAAAAGCATAGGTTTCGGCGGAAGCGTAACCATCGATCAAATGAACGTTTTGAAACTGCTTGAAACGCACAACAAGGTGCTTTATCGTTTCGACAATCCCGACGGCAAATCACCTGTCGAGGTTATGAAAGAATCGCTTACGGCAGACGTATTCCTCACAAGCGCGAACGGCGTTGCCGAGACTGGCGAGATCATCAACATCGACGGCAACTGCAACAGAGTGGCAGGCGAGTTGTACGGACATCGGAAGGTGTATATAATCATAGGCAAAAACAAAATCGCACCCGATTTCGAAAGTGCGTTGTGGCGAGCAAGAAATGTCGCCGCGCCGAAGAATGCCGTCAGACTTCACAAAAACACGCCTTGCGCCGCAAACGGCGGTGACAAATGCTACAATTGTTCAAGCCCCGAACGCATTTGCAAAGCCCTGACCGTGCTTTGGCGCAAACCCACGAATTGCCCCTACGAAGTGGTGATTGTCAACGAGGAATTGGGGTATTGATTGGATTAATTAATAATTAATAATGAATAATTAATAATTGAGGGTGGGCGTTGCCCACACCCGAATGAATTTGTTTACCTTTTGAAAATTCGGTAAACAAACGGTAAACATTGTTTACATTTTTTTCCCAAACGGAACACTTTTAGATATAAAAATAGCACCTATCAAGAAATTGCGATAGGTGCTATATTCTTCAAAATGCTACTGTTTAGTAGGTTTTTCTTACTTTGTGAGACCCTCTTGTACTGCAACAGCACAAGCGACCGAAGCACCAACCATCGGGTTGTTGCCCATACCGATGAGACCCATCATTTCGACGTGTGCGGGAACGGATGAAGAGCCTGCAAATTGTGCGTCGGAGTGCATTCTGCCCATCGTGTCGGTCATACCGTAGGACGCAGGACCTGCCGCCATATTGTCGGGGTGAAGGGTACGACCCGTGCCGCCACCGGACGCAACCGAGAAGTACTTCTTGCCGTTGTCAACGCACCATTTCTTATAAGTGCCTGCGACGGGGTGTTGGAAACGAGTGGGGTTTGTGGAGTTGCCGGTGATGGAAACGTCAACGTCTTCAAGACGCATAATCGCAACGCCTTCGGTGACGTCGTCTGCGCCGTAGACTCTGACTGCGGCGCGTTCGCCGTTGGAATATGCGGTTTCCTTGACAACTTTGACTTCGCCGGTGAAGTAGTCCATCTTGGTTTGAACGTAAGTGAAGCCGTTGATACGAGAAATGATAAACGCCGCGTCTTTGCCGAGTCCGTTGAGGATGACTTTAAGGGGAGTTTTTCTCACTTTGTTTGCGGTTCTTGCAATGCCGATTGCGCCTTCTGCCGCCGCGAAGGATTCGTGACCTGCGAGGAAAGCGAAGCACTTTGTGCTTTCTCTGAGAAGCATTGCCGCGAGATTGCCGTGTCCGAGACCGACTTTACGTTGTTCTGCGACAGAACCGGGGATGCAGAAGGATTGCAGTCCTTCGCCGATTGCTTCTGCAGCGTCGGCGGCGTTTACGCAGTTCTTTTTGATTGCGATTGCGCAACCTACGGTGTATGCCCAAACGGCGTTCTCGAAGCAGATGGGTTGGATGCCTTTGACGATAGCGTTGCAGTCAACGCTTTTTTCGAGGCAGATGGCTCTTGCGTCTTCGAGGTCTTTGATGCCGTAGTTTGCAAGCACGCCGTTGATTTTGTCTATTCTTCTTTCATAACCTTCAAATGTTACACTCATTGTTTCGTCCTCCGATTATTCTTGACGCGGATCAATCCACTTAACAGCGCCGTCTTCTGCTTTATATCTGCCGTACGTGCCGGTGCATTTTGCAAGCGCTTCGTTTGCGTCGACGCCTTTTTTGATCATATCCATAAACACGCCGAGTTTGCAGAATTGATAACCGATGATTTCGTTGTTTGTGTCGAGAGCGACTTTGGTGACGTAACCTTCGGCCATTTCGAGATAGCGAGGTCCTTTTGAAACGGTGGAGTACATCGTGCCGATTTGGCTGCGATGACCTTTGCCGAGGTCTTCGAGACCTGCGCCGATGACAAGACCGCCTTCCGAGAATGCGGATTGCGTTCTGCCGTATACGATTTGCAAGAAAAGTTCACGCATAGCGGTGTTGATAGCGTCGCATACGAGGTCGGTGTTGAGCGCTTCGAGAATGGTTTTGCCGGTGAGGATTTCAGCCGCCATAGCCGCGGAGTGGGTCATACCCGAGCAACCGATAGTTTCGACGAGAGCCTCTTGAATAACGCCGTCTTTGACGTTGAGGGTGAGTTTGCACGCGCCTTGTTGAGGTGCGCACCAACCGACGCCGTGAGTAAGACCGCTGATGTCCTTGATTTCTCTTGCTTGCACCCATTTGCCTTCTTCGGGAATCGGGGCGGGACCGTGATTTGGGCCCTTTGCAACGCAACACATGTTTTCAACTTCACTTGAATATTGCATAGATAATAGCCTCCAAAAAGAGTGTTTTTATATTATTATCGATATTTTATCATATTGATAATATTTTATCAAGAAAATAGACAAAAAATAATGTCGCGAGCAAAAAGTTTTGTGCCGCTCGGATGTCGATAATTTTTACGATATTTCGACTATCTAAATTAACAATAGTCGTTTAGAATTCCGATTTAGCCCATATGCTTTTTAGGATGACTACGCTTTTACGATTTTCCTTTTCAAAAACAAGTTGCCAAACCTTAAAAGGGGTGTTACAATCGAAATACTGAATATTATTAAAGGAATTTGGATTATGTCACAAAACGTTATCGACCAACTTCGCGAACGCGGACTGGTCAAACAAGTGGTTTTTGAAGAAGACCTCAAAAAGATGCTTGACGAAGGACCTCAATCCTTCTACATCGGCTTCGATCCGACGGCGGACAGCCTTCACGTCGGTCATTTTGTGCAAATGATAGTCGCAAAGCGTTTGCAAGACGCAGGACATCGACCCATAATCCTCATCGGTGGCGGTACGGCAATGGTCGGCGACCCGTCCGGACGTACGGATATGCGCTCGATGATGACAAAAGAGACAATTCAGCACAACGTCGATTGCTTCAAGAAGCAAATGGCGAAATTCGTGCGTTTCGAGGGCGAAAACGCTGCGATTTTGGTCAACAATGCCGACTGGCTTCTCAATCTCAATTACATCGATTTCTTGCGCGAAGTCGGCGCAAACTTCTCGGTGAACCGTATGCTCACCGCAGAGTGCTACAAGCAACGCCTCGAAAAAGGACTTACCTTCCTTGAATTCAACTATATGCTCATGCAATCCTACGACTTTTTGGTGCTAAACCGCAAGTACGGATGCGTGCTTCAATGCGGCGGCGACGATCAATGGTCGAATATGCTTTCGGGCGCGGATCTCATCCGCAGAAAGGAGCAAAAAGACGCGTTTGCAATCACTTTCGGTTTGCTCACGACGTCGGAAGGCATAAAGATGGGCAAGACGGCAAAGGGCGCTGTTTGGCTCGACCCCAACAAGACCGCACCGTACGATTTCTTCCAATACTGGCGTAACATCGCGGACGCGGACGTCGACAAAGTGTTCCGTTTCCTCACGTTCTTGCCGCTTGACGAAATCAAAGAACTCACTCGCTATAACGACGAGCGTATGAACAAGGCAAAAGAACGCCTTGCGTATGAACTCACCAAGATGGTGCACGGCGAAAAAGAAGCCGACGACGCACTTGCAAAGGCACGCGCGGCATTCTCGGGCGATAGCGAAAATATGCCGAGCGCAACCATACCGCAAGGTATGACTTCCGTTGCGGACATTCTTGTCGCCGTTGCGAAAGTTCCGTCCAAAGGCGAGGCAAAACGCCTCATTCAAGGCGGTGGCATATCCGTCGACAATCAAAAAGTGACGGATATTACGGCTCAAATAGGCGACAGTCAGATTGCAAACGGTTTTGTCCTTCAAAAGGGCAAAAAGAATTTCTACAAAGTTACGGTCGAATGAAAACGTATCGCTACGTTGACGGAGAGTTCGAAACGGGAATCGAGATAAAACGCTCGATCTTCATTGCCACCGTAAAAGGCGAACTCAACGCCGACGAAGCGGAAGATTTCGTCAAATCCGTGCGTAAAAAGTATCCCGACGCCACGCATAACTGCTATGCGTACGTCGGCGACGAACTTGGAAACGTCACGAGATTCAGCGACGACGGCGAGCCGTCGGGTACGGCGGGACAGCCTATACTCGACGTGCTTCGCAAGCAGAATATCGTCAAAACGGCAATCGTCGTGACGAGATATTTCGGCGGAATCAAACTCGGCGCGGGCGGGCTTGTCGGCGCATATTCTCAAACGGCGGCAGACGCCGTAAAGTCGGGCAAAATCTCTCAAAAAGTCGAGAGTGCGCTCGTGGAGATTCGCGCGGATTATCCAATTCACGCAACCGTCGAAAAGTATCTTCGCAAAAGCGACGTTTTGATTGACGATATAACCTACGACAACGACGTTACGAGCAAAGTCTACGTTGCGCTCGATGACAAAAACGCGTTTATCGAAGGCGTAAACGAAGCCTCGCTCGGTCGTGCAAACGTCGTGGATACGGGCGTAGTTTGTTTTAGAAAACTCGGTTAGAATACCGAAAATTCAAATAATTTAACTTTTGGGTGCATTGTGTCGGATTATCCTCTTGACGAAGAAAGAGCCAAAAAGGCTTACGAAACGCTTGTGAAATACCTTGCGGGTTCTGCGCGTTCCGAGCAAGAATGCAAGGACAAGTTGTACGACAAAGGCTTCCACAAAGACGAAGTGGATTTTGCACTTTCCAAAGCGAAAAGTTACAGATACGTCGACGATGAGGAGTACGTGCGCACGTTTTTGCTCTTCAACAAATCACGCTACGGCGCAAGAAAAATCATCTATAAACTCACAAACGAGAAAGGTGTGGACAAAAATGTCGTCGAAAATATAGTTTCCGACGAAATCGACGACGATTTTGAACTCGAACTTGCCGAAAAAATGGCGAAAAAGTTTGTCAAGACAAAGAAAATCGAGGATAAATCGGATTCGCAAAAGGTGGGCGCTCATCTTTTTCAAAAAGGTTTCGACTGGCGCATAATCAACAAGGTTATGGCAACGCTTTTCGACGTTTACGAGGACTGAATATCGAAAATATCGGTGTCTAACGTTTGAAAAACGAGCGATATACGAGTGACATACAAGATATATGTTTTTGGTTTAATATAAAAGTGCCGATAAAACGGCAATAAAGCACGCTTTGCGTGCTTTTTATGTTTCAAAAAATCCCAGCGACACAAGCAACGCTTCGTTGACTCTTGTCATCATATTTAGTGGCAATTCGCCGATTTTTTCTTTCAAGCGGCGTTTGTCGAGGGTGCGTATCTGTTCGAGAAGAACGACGGAATCCTTCGGCAAACCGTATTTTCCTGCCTCGAGAGCAATGTGAGTGGGCAATTTTGCCTTGTCGAGTTGCGACGTTACCGCTGCGGCAATTATGGTTGGACTGTATTTGTTGCCGACGTTGTTTTGCACGATGAGAACGGGGCGCACGCCCCCTTGTTCGCTTCCGACGACGGGGCTTAAATCGGCATAATACAAATCACCTCGTTTAACCATATCCATATCTCGCAGTATTATTGTCAACGCACGGCGGTTTTATGCAAATCAACCCGAGCAAAAAGCGGAATTATCGTCACAGAATCGACATTTTCCGTTCGGAAAACGGATTTTCGTCTTGAAAAAACGCAATTTTTGCATTGCAAGACAGAATTTGCACATCGAATGACAGGCTTTTTGTCTTTAAGGACAGAATATCCGTCAACAAGCGTGGCGTATGCGCATATATTGCACAATGTCGATGCGTTGCTATGACATATTATGCCTGCGCGAGCGCAAATCGTGCGCAATTATGTCACACAAACTTGCGATAAGAGAGGTGAAAGATGATTGATCGGGACAAATATAACAGAAAAATCGAAATTGGCATTGTCGGCTACGGCAACTTGGGCAAAGCGTGCGAAAAAATCGCGCAATCGGACGAGAATATAGAACTTGTCGGGATATTTTCGAGAAGAATCGACGCAAAGTCGGATTTCGGAACGCAAGTATATTTGCAAGACGATATTTTTAAATTCGATATGGACGTAGTGCTGTTGTGTGTCGGCTCACAAAGCGATTTGCAAGACACTGCGACAAAAATTGCGGCAAAATTCAACACGATAGACAGTTTCGACACGCACGCCGAAATGACAAAACACATCGATAGAATGTCGAAAATCGCATTCGATAACGACAGATTGTGTTTTGTCGGCATAGGTTGGGACCCGGGGTTGTTTTCGCTCATGCGAGCTTTGTTTTACGGCGTTATTCCGAACTCGAAGTGCCATACGTTTTGGGGCAAAGGCGTTTCGCAAGGACACAGCGAGGCGATACGGCACATAAAAGGGGTTGCAAAGGCGAAACAATACACAATTCCCAAAGAATCCGCTTTGCAACTCGTGCGAGAGGGCGTTGACAGGGATTTAACGCCGAGAGAAAAGCATTTTAGAGAGTGCTACGTCGTTGCCGAAAAGGACGCAGACAATGAGGAAATCGAGCGTAAAATCGTAAATATGCCCAATTATTTTGCCGAATACGACACTATTGTGCATTTTGTGGACGAAAAATACTTCGATGAGCATTGTGGAGGCAATCGGCACGGCGGTTTTGTGCTTGCAAACGGCGTTTTTGACGGTTTTATGTCAAAAGCGGAATTGTCGTTGAATCTTGAAAGCAATCCGATTTTTACGGCAGGCGTGCTTGTGGCATACGCAAAGGCACTTGCAAAAGAGTATAAAAACGGGCAAAGGGGAGTGAAAACCATTCTCGACGTGCCGATTGCGGATTTATTGCAAGGCGAATGGATTGACAAAGTGAAAAGGTTTGTTTAGACTTATAGTATAAAAATAAACTAAAACAAGCAAATAACAGGGCGGTTTGACGAAAATACGCCTTGTTTGTTTGCAAACGGACGAAAAAATGAAGAAATACGATTATATTTTGTTCGACCTCGACGGAACGCTGACGGACAGCAAACCCGGAATCACCGAATGTATTGCGTATGCGCTCGACAAAGAGAATATACCGTACACAAACGCAATCCTCGACAAAATGGTGGGGCCGCCGTTTAGAGTGTCCATGCGCGAATTTTTCGGCTTGGAATTGCCCGAAATCGAAAAACTCATCGGATTGTACAGGGGAGTATACGAAGATGGCGGTTACAAAAATTGCAAGGTGTTCGACGGTGTTCGCGAAATGTTGTCAACGCTAAAAGGCGCAGGCAAAATTCTCGCCGTCGCAACAAGCAAACCCATCAAATTTACGGATATGATAATGAGAGATTTCGACCTTGCAAAGTATTTCGATTTTGTGGGCGGTGCGTCGAGCGACGCAAGCAAGGAATCGAAACGCGACGTTGTGAGAATGGTGCTCGACAATCTGCAAGTCGAGGACGAAAGCAAAGTTTTGATGGTGGGGGACAGACTCTACGACATCGAAGGCGCGCATGCCGAAAACGTCGATTGCGCAGCCGTCCTTTACGGCTACGGAAGCAAAGAAGAATTTGAAAAGTACAAAGCCGATTATATCTTAAACACGCCTGCCGACGTTGTGAAACTCGTTCTCGGTTAAGACGGGATTCGACGAGCGGTTGCAATTGCGATAAAATCTCGAAAAGTTGCGTTTTTAGCAAAAATTATTCTAAAAAATCGTGTTTTTTATAAAACATACGATAGTAATCAAAAAGAAATCCTACTAAACAGCGGGATTTTCTTTTTTAGTGCATTTAGACGCAAAGTATTATAAAAATGTCGATTTTTTGTAAAACATTGCGATTTTTCGCTTCGTTTTTCAAAATTTTTCGATGACGGTAAAGTTGCAAATCGAGCGTTTGAACGACACTTTGTACGCGCCCTCACTTACGGTTTGTTTTTCGCCGTCCTTGCAAAAATCGACGTCGGATTTTAGCGTGAGATAGGTTGAATATGTCTTCTCGAAAATGATTTTTCCTTTCGCTTTTTCCTTTTTCAAACCTACAAAAAACACTCGGAAGAAGGGGAAAAACATTTCGATTTTTCCAAGCAGTCCGTTATGCTTTGGCGAGCGCACGGCAAGCAGATGTCCGCTTGTGCCGTCTTGCTCGAACGCCTTGTTGAAGCGAAAGCCGAAACATCTTGGCGACTTCAAAAACATAACGAGAGTGAACTCGCCCTCGTGCACGTGTTTGCCGTTTTGTATGTGTGCCTCGATTCTGTGCGGCTTGTATTCTTTGAGGATTTGCCAAACATATGCGAGAATGCCGAATCTTTGTTTGTTTTTCACTTCTGACGTGTAACCTATCGGAGTAAACGAGCCTGCCGCAAAGACGTAGGCGAAAACGTCGCCGTCGCAATCGACGGTTTTATACTTTCCCTCGCTCAACACTTTTTCGCATATGCCGTAAACGACGGGTTTTGCGCTCGATGCGTAGCCGTCGCAACTCGGGCATACGCTTTTATGCTTTTCGTATCTTTGCGCCTTTGCCTTGTCGTTTAGAGTGCCGACGGGGAAGTAAAACAAATCCAACGGCTTTTTGCACGTCTTTTCAAGCACCGAGCCGAGAGTTCCGTCGCCGCCGCACACGGCTACCGCGTCGAAGCCTTCGATCTCGTATATTTCGTCGTCGGGCAAGGTCTTACGGGTGTACGAATAGCCGTTTCCGAGGCACTTTTCCACTTTTTCAAAGTTGATTTTTTTGCTTGTGCCGGCGTTCTTGTTGATGATAATCAAGCATCGTTTCATTAAATCCCTCGTTGCATTGTATTGATATTTTCTATATTTTGTGCTTTTTGCAGGGATTTTATTGTTTACATAACGATAATTGTTTGGTATAATGATAGAAATTATCGGCGCACGCTCGCATATGCGTGCGCATTCGGAGAACATTATGGCAAAAAAACTCGGTCAAATCGATTTCAAAGAAGTCTGGACAATCCCCAACATCATCACATACTTCCGCATTTTGTGCGTACCCGTATTCGTGACGTTGATGGCATTGGGCGGCGTTCGCGACAGCAAATTGCTTTTCTACATTGCTCTTGGCGTATTTTTCCTTGCGTCGGGCAGCGATATGGTTGACGGCTGGATTGCGAGAAAGTTCAATATGCAAAGCGGCATCGGCATGGTGCTCGACCCCATTGCGGACAAACTTATGCACGTTTCGGTGCTTGCGTGTTTGTCGCTGTGCACAGGGCTTACGCCTCTGGGCAAGAATTTGGTTGCAAACGGCACGCTCGACAATCCGTGGTTCGTCCACTACGCATTCGTGATTTTGATTTTCGCAAAAGAGTTTATACAAGCGATGATTGCGCTTTACGTCCTCAAAAAGGGCGCGACGGTCAAGGCGAACTGGCTGGGTAAGGTTTCCTCGTTCACGATATCCGTGGGCGTAATACTTGCGTTCTTCCACGACTACGTTCAATACGCCGACTGGGGCATATTGGCTTGGGGTATCGCGATGAGTTACGGCGCGGCGTTCAGTTATCTCCACGAAACAATGAAGCAAGTCAAACTCGTCAAAGCGGGCAAAATGGAAGCCGCTACGGCGGAATCCGTCAAGGCGGAAGACCAAAAAATCGTACAAGAAAAGAAAGACGGCACTTACGAAGGCTGATTTTTCTCGATAAAAAACGACGCTTTCCGAGAGACTTTCGAGTTTCTCGGATTGTTTTAATAATTTTGAATACAGTCGCGCCTTAGCGGCGCAAGGAGATAAACAATATGCAGGATATGGACAAAACGTACACTCCGGAGTTTGAAAAACGCATATACGATATGTGGATGAAGGGCAAATTTTTCGAAGCCCACACAAACCCCGAAAAAGAACCGTTCACGATTATGATGCCTCCGCCCAACATCACGGGACAACTTCATATGGGGC
>CAVKUX010000031.1:0-17053 GCA_963659595.1 Anaeroplasmataceae bacterium
ACTGTGACATATTTTTATGGACACTTTTTAATACCATCCGATTTGTCGCCATTCGTCATCGCGTTGTAGCACAGTGAAAATCGCAAGTCAACGGCAAAAAATTGTTACTGAAAACTTTTAATGTGTTAAAAATGGAATTTTATATGGGGTTTTATACTCTTTTTTGAGGTTATGCGGCAAATTGATGCGTGACCTCTTTTTTTTACGACTGCGCAACAATTTTTGTGCTGTTCGTTGACTTCCGTGTAACCGACTATAAAATTAAGAACTTCTATCTTTTCCCGGTGCTACTTCCGTTTTTGCCGAAAAGCGAAAAAAATCGGAGGTAAATCCCAAATGAAAAGAAAAATCTTAGATTTCAGCTTTATGAAAGAAGAAATCAAACAAAACAACGTACTCGATATGGCGGAACTTATCGCCTTTATGGAATTACGATTCCAGATAGGTTATCAAGGAAGTCGTATGCAGAAAATGTACGCCGACTTATACGCCGATATCAAGCACAAAAACGAACTAGGACATACTTTTAGCGATTCTTACGATTTAGTCCAAGAAGGCGCGTTGTATCTTTGCGAACATTACGGAAAACATTTGAACGACGTTATAGGTTACAACACAAAAGGCAACCCGATTACTATCGAGATTGCCTGCATTCGTAAAATGATGAAGTTAATCAACAGAAAAACAAGCGATTATTACCGCACGGTAAGTCTTGACGCTTTAACGCCAGTAAGCGAACCGTCATACGAAATAAAAGAAGAAGTTGCACAAGACTATACTTTATACGAAAAAATCGTTGAAAGCCTAAATTTAACCGAAAATATGCGCATTGCTTTGGAATGCCGCGTAAAAGGGTTGAGCTATCCCGAAATCGCCGCAATACTTGAACGAGCGCAATCCACCGTGTTTGAATACTTTATCAAAATGCGCCAAAGATATATGGCAATTTACGGATAGACAAATTGCTTGCATTATATTTACGATAAATTTTGCCAATTTATAATTACAACCGAATATTCTCATACAAATAGCCCGACTTTTCTATCGGGCTATTGCAATAAATATAAAAACTATAAATGAGTTTTCGGTAGGTTGTCGGGGACGGTTTTTTTGAAGACCGATTTACCGACGCAAAGCGTATTTTAATTTCGATTATCGAAAATTTTATTTTTAATTTTTCAAACACCCTATAGGAATAACCAAAACCCCGTCATTTCTTTTATATCCATATTGCGTTCCGGTAATTACGATTTTCAGGTCGGGCATTCTGATAGGGCATTGACTCTCCGTTTTGTTATGCTCCGTTATCAAACGTTCTATTTCCAAAAGATGCTTTGCGCCGTTATCGATTTCGCCCGCGCCGAGTTTGACTTCTATAAGCGCATATCTTCCGTCTTCTAAATGCAAGACGCAATCGGCTTCAAGTCCGTATCTGTCATGATAGTAAGATACTTTTCCGCCGCTTGCCATGGAATAAATTTTCAGGTCGCGTATTACTAAAGATTCGAATAAGAAGCCAAGCGTTTTGAAATCCGTATTAAAATATTCGGGAGTTATGCCGAGAGCCGCTACGGCAATAGACGAATCAATTAAATTTCTTTTTGACGAAGCCCGTATCGCTGCTTTTGAGCGAATGGCAGGACACCAAGCCTCGACCTCTTCGATTATATATAATTTTTTTAAGGAATCGATATATTCGCCGATGGTTTTATCGGATATATCATAATTACTGTTGACGTCCGCTACTATGGTTTTCTTTTCGGCAAGGGTGCAAATATTTCTTGCGTAAGATTTAATAACCGCTTCTGCCCAAGATGCGTTACGAGAAACTTTATCTATGTTGGAAATGTCTACATGGGCTGTTTGCCAAAACAAGTCTTTTGCAATTTCAAGTTTTGCGCGTTTGGTTTCGTTCAGTAAACTCTTTGGCCAGCCGCCTCTGCAGATCGCAAAAATCAAGTCGTCGATAGTAAGATCTGACATACACCCCTCGTTAAGAGCGTCGGGGTTATCGAAAAGTTCTTTTACGGATACCGTTCCGTTTGATTCGCCGCTTTCAAACAAACTCATCGGATACATTTTGAGCGTTGAAATACGCAAAGTTCCGGTGTGTGGGGTATCTATGGTTTTTGAAGAAGATCCCGTCAACAAATACAACCCGTTTTTCTGTTCGTCATCTATGGACTTGCGAATTGCTCCCCAAATTTTGGGTGCGTCTTGCCATTCGTCAAACAATCTCGGTTTCGCGCCGATCAAAAGTTTTGAGGGAACAGTGTTTGCTACAGCCAAATACTTATCTCTGTTGTCCTCGTCCTGAAATTCGATAACGCTTTTCGCCTTTTGCTTTGCGGTAGTGGTTTTTCCGCACCCTTTTGGTCCGACTATCAATGTCGCGCCGAAAGCCTCCATTTTTAAGTTAAGCAAATCGTCCGCAATTCTCTTTCTGTAACTCACCGTGAACCTCCTGTTTTTCAAATCAACGTAATTATATCCAATCAAACGCCGATTGTCAAGCGTGTTTCATATATTTGCGGTGTTTTACTTCCGATATTTGCGGTAAAAAGGTTCTTGTATTTGCGCAAATGATAAAATAGGATATCTTCTATAAGCTCTATAAATCGTCGACTTTCTTCATGGGTTATGATAAAATAGAATCGTCACATTATACTTTATACGAAAAAATCGTTGATAGTCTGAATCTGACCGAAAATATGCGTATTGCTTTGGAATGCCGCCAAAATGGTTTAAGTTATCCCGAAATAGGCAGAGTTTTATCTCGTGCGCAGGCTACGGTGTATGAATACTTTATCAAAATGCGTCAAAGATACTCGGCAATTTACGAGTAAAAAGTCGCCACGTCTGAATATGCATATCTAAAACCCGAATGTAAAGAAAAAATAGCAAGTTTTTGCTTCATAATAAGGCTCTTGCTAAACCGATTCCTTCTTCTCAAAAATGAGATTCTTTTTGTTCCTCATAAGGGAGAGTTTTATCCCTTGAATAATCATTTCATCTATAAATAGATTAAAGGGGACCGTTTCCGATCCCCCATCCTCTCTTTGTTCATCGGCAAGATAAATCGTGATTGAATAAACGATAATGTTGACGTAGGTATCCGTTCAATACTTAATTGATTCTAATCAAAAAATCTCGAGTACTCGTTGTAAACACCATTGAACTTGCCGATTCGTGGACAATTGCATACTATATCGTTCCATCCGCTCGCAATAACGGATATGCAAAAGAGGCTCTTTATGGCACAATCGATATGATTCGTAGACATAAAATATTTCATTTGCAGAAAACAGAGTTAGATGATGTTTTTATAAAAGTATTCAATTGCGCGTGCATTAAGGCGTTTATGGTTGACTGCAATAATGTTGCGTCCATTAAATTATTGGAATCTATCGGTTTTTCTCTCGAAGAAAATATAGGCGACAAGAAAGTATATAAGATGATTATCTGCTTATTTACAAATCAATATTGATAGTTATCCATAAATCGCGACATATCTTTGGCGCATTTTGATAAAGTATTCAAACACGGTGGATTGCGCTCGTTCAAGTATGGCGGCGATTTCGGGATAACTCAATCCGTTTTGCCTACATTCGAGCGCAATTCGCATATTGTCAGTCAGATTTAAGCTCTCAACGATTGAATCATAGACGGTATAGTCTTTGGCAACATCTTCTTCAATCTCACAAGACGGCTCGCTGACGGATGTTAGGGCATCAAGGCTTACGGAACGATAATTATCGCTTGTTTTTCGAGTTATAAGTTTAGACATCGCTCGTATGCACGCAATCTTGATGGTTATTGCTTTGTTCTTTTTATCGTATGCCAAAACGTCGTTTAATCGCTTCCCATAATGATTGCAAAGGAATAGCGCACATTCTTGCACTAAATCATAACTGTCGCTGAAAGTGTGGTTGATATCGTTTTTACGCTTTATATCAACGCATAGGTCTGCATACGTCTTTTGCATTCTGCTTCCCATATATCCTATAAGGAATCGTGTTTCATACATAGCCAACTGTTCTGCCATTGCAAGAACATTACTTTCTGAGATTGTTTCTTTGAAGACGTCATAATTTTTAATATGTTTTTTCATTTTTGGATACGCTCCGAGTTTTATTTGCCTTTCGGCAACCGACGGTGCAGCACCGAGAAAACTCAAAAACATATCACTTCAAATTGTATGATGCCTATGTCAACGAACAGCGTAAATTATTGCAGTTACAATAAAACAGCCTATATCGAATAAGCAATAATTTTGCCGTTGATATAGGCTTTTCTCTGTGCTAAACCGCCATGCCGAAAGGCAATAAATCGGAGCAGTTATTTTTTATAATTTGATTTAATTGCTAATTGGATACGATGCTTTTAAGGAAGATGAAAGATACGCACAAAATTTGTGCGTAAGCAGATGTATGGATAAATAGGGTGGTGTTTTGATTGCCTAAAATCAATAATACGATTTTTTATAAATTCTATGAATTTATAGTCGAAGTTTTGTTGCAAAAAATTCTCGAAGAAAAAATAATACGAACCCATTATTTGAGTTCGTATTATTGTCTGTTGGTGACCCTACCGAGGTTCGTAGGCAGCGCGGTTAGCGACTGCCGTAATAGCAGAGCGAGCAAGTTCACTTGCAAAGCGGCGCGTTAGTCGGGTGTCCCGAGTTCGGCACGCAAAGCGTGCGGATATGATAATATCCAACCTCGATAGGGCATAAAAAAATACGAACATGTAGTTCGTATTTTTTCAAGATGGTGACCCACCGGAGATTCGAACTCCGGACCATCGCATTAAAAGTGCGGTGCTCTACCTGCTGAGCTAGTGAGTCATTTGGCAGGGGTAGCTGGATTTGAACCAACGAATGCCAGAATCAAAATCTGGTGCCTTACCGCTTGGCGATACCCCTACAACGCAGTCTATCTTATCACCAAAACGAAGTTTTTGCAACAAATATACTGCACTTTTTGCCGAATATAAATAATTTTTATTTCGGCGGTGATAGAAAATCTCGAAATAAGATTAGCTATCAATTCAAATTCGATAAATCATTTATCAAATTCAAACTATATCGACTCTATTAGAGTGATGTATCAAAGTGGGGTGAATAGTGGGATTCGCGCCGTTTGACCTATGCGGAGCGACACGCGCAACACAGGCACACATTTTTACGCGATTCCGTACGACTTTTCGAAGGTCTGCACTATCACGCCGGGGCAGTCAAACAATTCACAGGATTGGTTGATTTTCTGCCCGTTCGAATCCGAGGAATTTATCGTCGAACTCAAACTATATCGACTCTATTAGAGTGATTTAACAAAAGTGGGGTGAATAGTGGGATTCGAACCCACGACCTCCAGGGCCACAACCTGGCACGCTAACCAACTGCGCTATATCCACCATAATGGCGAGCCTGAAGAGATTCGAACTCCCGACACACGGCTTAGAAGGCCGTTGCTCTATCCTGCTGAGCTACAGGCTCATTTGCATTAGACGCTCAAAGATGGTTTGAGTTCTTGTAATGGAGCGGGTGATGGGAATGCCGCACTTGTGCATGCAACATATTCCACTAAACCGCGAACCGTTTTTGACAAGTTTGGTACGATGCGGCAATCTCGCTTTACGCTCGATGCGGACCGTCCAATTCCCGTCATAGACGGTAATGGAGCGGGTGATGGGAATGCCGCACTTGTGCATGCAACATATTCCACTAAACCGCGAGCCGTTTTTTGACAAGTTTTGTACGATGCGGCAATCTCGCTTTGCGCTCGATGCGGACCGTCCAATTCCCGTCAAAGACGGTAATGGAGCGGGTGATGGGAATCGGACCCACGCAATCAGCTTGGAAGGCTGACATTCTACCATTGAACTACACCCGCACGGACTCAAATTGCACTCTTTTGGAGCAATCTATAATTCAATGCTTGACAATATTACCACATCGGCGTATTTATGTCAACAAAATTTAGATTAGATTTACGATTTTGACCGTAAATTTTCCGTCGTGAATGACCGCGTATGCATATGACGGCGCGCCCGAAAGCGGCGAGTAAATCGAGCCAGGACATACAAACGTAATTCCTGCGTTTTCGTCGATTTGAGCAAAGTGCGTATGCCCGTAAAAAACGAGGGCGCAGCCGAGTTCGCGCGCTCTCAAATCGAGTTCCAAAAGACCGCGTTTGACGTGGTATTTGTCGCCGTGAGTGAGCAAAATGCGCACGCCGTCCACATCGACGACTTCTTCGTCGCAAAAGTCGTATCTGTCGCAGTTGCCCTTTACGCCGCAAAAGCCTTTGTGGCACATCAAATCGTCGAGAGAACCCAATCCGTCGCCGAGAAAGAAAACATATTTGCTTTCGTTTGCAACGTCTATAAGGCGGCACGGAAGGGGCATATTGTGGCTGTCCGAAAATGCGACGATCGTGTTCATGATTTTAGTTGCGCTCGCTGAGTTTTTCGAGCATAGCGTGCAATGCTCTGCCTCTGTGACTGACGGAATTTTTTTCGGCTTGCGACGCTTCGGCAAACGTTTTGTGAAGTTCGTCGCTATAAAAGAGCGAGTCGTACCCGAAGCCGTCGTTTCCGCGTTCTTCTGTCAGAATCGAGCCTTCAACCCGACCTTTTGAGGTGATAAACTTGCCGTTAGGATAACAAATGGTGATTACGGTTGCAAAATGCGCGCGCCTGTTTTCAACGCCGTCGAGGTTTTTGAGAAGCAACAGACGATTCGCCTTGTCGTCGTGCGTCTCGCCTGCGTAGCGAGCGGAATAGACGCCCGGCGCGCCGTTTAACGCGTCCACCATAAGCCCCGTATCGTCGGCAAGAGTCGGCATATTGCAAACGTCACAAATGGTGCGTGCTTTGAGGTACGAGTTTTCTTCGAGTGTGGTGCCTGTTTCCTCGACGTCTATGTCGATGCCGAGTTCTTTGAGAGAGAGCAATTCCTCAAAAGAGTTGCCGAGAATCGCTTTGATTTCGCTGAGTTTGTGGGCGTTGTTTGTGGCAATTGCGAGTTTCATAATAAGTCCTTACGCCTTGCGATTTATGGATTTTGCAACGTTGATAAAGTGGTCTGCGATACGCTCGGAATCCGAAGCGAGCGAGAGATATTGCGCGCCTACGTCGGGGGTGCAATCTCCTTGTTTGAGTCTTGCGATGTGGTTTGCGCCCATCTCCTCCGTGAGGTCGTCGATGGTGTCCTCGATTTCGTTTGCCTCGTCAAAGGATGACGAATCGCAGTTGACATATGCCTTCATAACCTTTTGGAACAAATCGTCTATGCGGCTTTGAAGTTGACGAACCTCTTGAATTGCGACATCCGAAAAGGTTTGGTTTGATTCTTTGAGCTTGTCGGCGTATTCGACGATGTTTTCCGCATAGTCGCCCACTCGTTCGAGGTCGGTTATCGTGCGGAACGTGGTTGCAAGATAGTTGTGGTCGGCGTCGTTCATCTCGAGTTTGGAGAGGTTGACGACGAATCTTGCGATTTCCCTGTTCAAGAAATTGAGTTCGTTTTCGTTTTTGCGGAATTGCTCTATATCCGAATAATCGAGCGTGCAGATTATGTCGCAGGCGATATCGTAGTTGTGATGTGCGATCTCCGCCATATTCACGATTTCGTTTTTGGTTTGTTGAACGGCGATAGGCGGCGTTTTGAGCATGTGCTCGTCGATGTAGAACATATGTTCTGCGGGCTGTTTCTCCGCTTTTTTCTTGTCGGGCAGAATTTTGCAAACGAGTTTTACCGACAAGTTTGTTAGCGGCAACATGATTATGACGGTTATGACGTTGAATATCGTATGGAACATCGCAAGTTGCGTTTGCGGAACGCCGGGGAACATCTTTTCAAACAAATACCCGAATGTGATGACTTTTTCGGGATTGACGGCTTTTGAGATCTCTCGCATCATAAGACCTACAATCATAAAGATAATCACACCGGATATGTTGAACAAAAGGTGAAGAAGCGCGGTGCGTTTTGCGTTGGTGCTCGAAGTAATACCCGCAATGATTGCCACGACGCACGAGCCGATGTTGGATCCCATGGTGAGATAGATGCCTTGGTCGAGGTTGATGAGCCCCGTAAACGCCATGGTGATTGCAACGGACGTCATAACCGACGAACTTTGAATTATGGCGGTGAGGACTGCGCCTATCACAACGAGGAGAATGGGGTTTGAGATGGAAGCGAGGAAGTTTTTGACTGAATCGAGAGCGGCAAAGACTTCCATTGACGCACTCATCATATCCAGACCGACAAAAAGCATGCCGAAGCCTGCGAGGATGCCGCCGATTTTCTTTACGATGTCCTTTTTTGCAAAAGCCATCGTAAATGCGCCGATACCCGCAAAGGTTGCAAACACAACGCCGGTGGATATCGAGTTTTCAAACATACCGAGCGCGGTGATTTGACCCGTGATTGTCGTGCCGATGTTTGCGCCGTAAATCACTGTTGCGGCTTGCATAAGCGACATAATGCCCGCATTGACAAAACCGATGACCATAACCGAGGTCGCACCCGAAGATTGAATTGCCGCAGTTGCGATTGTGCCGATTCCTACGCCCACGAGTTTGCTTTTGGACGTTCTGGCAAAGAGTTGTTTGAGTTTGTTTGAACTGACCGATTCGAGGTTGGCGCTCATCATTGTGCATGCGATGAGGAAAACGCCAATGCCTGCTATCAGAGATAAAACTGCCGTTGCGATTTGGACGGGTGTCATAAACAAGTTGTATTTTGCACGCCTATGCGTGCGTGTGAGCGATGCCCGTGCGGCTTTTGCCGCGTCTTCTTACAATCCGATTATTGTCTTTGATAATTATAAATAAAAATCAAACGATTGTAAAACGGAATGCTCAACTTGCTGCATAATTCTACAAAACACACATAAAACACGATAGGTGTTATACACATATGCAACACGAATCGTGTATAAACATGTTGAAAAAGAGACGAAAATTACGGATTTAAGGTTATTTTGCAGTAAAAAGGCAAAAATAAAACACGATTCGTGCAATGAATCGTGCGATAAATAAACCAAAATTTCAAAATTTGCATACAATAAAAAAATACCGACTTAGGTTGTTTTGGACTGATGGAATGGTCTGAAGTCGTCGTCCTCGTGCAAATTGCCCGTCAAGTCGTTTTCGAGCAACAATCCTCGCTGAACCGAATGATAGCCGTATTTTGCTCGTATCTCGTCGATGGTTTTTTCGAGTTTGTCGGCTTTGTCGCTTTGCTCGTCAAACAAACTCATTTGCATTCCGTCCTTGTTGTCAAGCCTTATTGCGGCAACCGTGATTGCCCTGAGCGGCTCGCCGAAGTTGTGTATTTTTTCGAGCAAGCCTATCGCGGCTTTTGCAATCGCGCCCGAATTTGCCGTCGCAGGCGAAAGCGGAATCTGCTTTGTCGTCCATTGCAACGCGGGATTTTTTATGGAAAGTCCCACGCCGTTTGCCACGAGATTGTAACTTCTAAGGCGCAGCGCAACCATATCCGAAAGTGCGTATATCACGATTTTTGCCTCTTGCAAATTCTTTATGTCGCGAGGCGTGGTAGTGCCGTTTGAAACGCTTTTGGGAATGCGAACGTCATAGTAATGCTTGACCTCTTCGGTTTCTATCCCTTGGGCGGCGTTTACCATATTGTCGGCGACAATTCCGAAAATGTGACGCAAAGCGTCACGGTCGGCGTTTGCGAGTTGCCGTATGGTGCGTATGTTGAGTTTTGTGAGTTTTTCGGACGTCTGACGACCTATCATAATCATCTCGGACGGCGACATATCGCCGATGACGTCCATATAATGTTCCCTGTCCAAAACGGTGGTCGCGTCGGGTTTTTTGAGGTCGCTTCCGAGTTTTGCGAGAGTTTTGGTAAAAGACACGCCGACTGAAATGGTAAGCCCCGTCTTTTCTTTTACAAGCGCGCGCAACTTGTTTGCGATTTGTTCGCCGTCGCCGAAAAGTTTTTCGGAGCCGGTCACGTCCAGCCAGCACTCGTCTATGCCGAATCTTTCCACTCGGTCGGTAAATTGCGTGTAAATTTCAAAAACCTGCTTGGAATATTTGACATACTCGTCAAAGTGCGGAAGAACAAACACGATGTCGGGGCATTTTTGCCTTGCCGACCACAGCGTTTCGCCCGTCTGAACGCCCGCTTTCTTTGCGAGTTGGTTTTTTGCAAGAACTATGCCGTGCCTTGCTTCGGGATTTCCGCAAACGGCAAGAGGCATCCCGTCGTATTCGGGATGCAGTTTTTGCTCTACCGAAGCGTAGAAGTTGTTCAAGTCGCAATGCAGTATTGTTTTTCCCACAATTTGATTATACACAATTTTGCCTTGCAAAACAAGAGGTTCTAGTTTATAATATTTTATAGGAAATAATTTTTGCGCGGCGGCGCGCGAGGAGAGATATATGATTTTGGTTACGGGCGGAGCGGGCTACATCGGCTCCCATTGCGTAAGAGAACTCAAAGAAAGAAATATGGACGTCGTTGTTTACGACAATCTCGTCACGGGACACATCGAGTCCGTTCCGTCGGACGTGCCTTTTGTCAAGGGAGACATCTTTGATGTCGAACTGCTGCGTTCGACCTTCAGAAAGTACGGCGTGGATTCCGTAATTCACTTTGCGGCGTACTCGCTTGTGGGCGAGAGTATGACCAACCCTGCCAAGTATTATCACAACAACGTCGCAGGCACTCTCTCGCTTTTGGACGCTATGATTGGCGAAAACGTCAAATACCTCGTGTTTTCGTCGTCTGCGGCGACATACGGCGATTGCGGCGACGGGTTGATAACCGAGGACAGTCCGCAACGTCCCACCAGCGTGTACGGTCAAACCAAACTTATGATGGAGCAGTTTATGCAGGACTACGACAAGGCGTACGGTCTTAAATACGTCGCTCTTCGCTACTTCAACGCGGCAGGCGCACACAGAAGCGGCGAAATAGGCGAGGCTCACAATCCCGAATCCCACCTCATTCCCATCATCTTGCAGGTTGCAAACGGCACGAGGGACCACATCGGCATCTTCGGCGACGACTATCCCACGCCCGACGGCACTTGCGTGAGAGATTACATTCACATCACCGACCTTGCCGACGCACACATCCGCGCGCTCGATTATCTCAGAAACGGCGGAAAATCCACCTATTACAATCTCGGCAACGGCAACGGATTCAGCGTCAAAGAGGTCATCGACGTCACCGAGCAAGTGACAGGTCGTCACATAAAAAGAACTATCGAAGCACGCAGAGCAGGCGACCCCGCAACGCTCGTTGCGTCGAGCGAAAAGATAAAGAGAGAACTCGGTTGGAAGCCGCAATACGACAGCCTCGAAAGCATAGTTTCGTCGGCTTGGAAGTGGCATTCCGCTCATCCGCACGGCTTCGAAAAATAAGTTTTCCTTTCTTTGAAATGATTTTTGACAAAGCGAGGCGACAATATGTCGTTGCGCTTTGTTCAAATATATTTTAATACGCACGATGAGACGTTTTCGTCGCATCGCAATGTCGAATTTCGTTGCATACAAATGCAATAAATCACTCGATTTTCGACGATAGGGAGGCAGATATGAGAGTTAGAAAAGCCATTATACCTTGCGCCGGATTCGGCACGAGATTTTTGCCGGCGACAAAAGTGTTGCCCAAAGAACTGTTGCCGATTGTGGATACGCCTGCGCTTTGCTACATCGTGGACGAGGCGGTAAAGAGCGGTATCGAGGAAATCGCAATCGTCATTTCACCTCAAAAAGAGAGCATAAAACGCCTTTTCGAGCCTAACGTCGCGCTCAACGAGCAGTTGTCTGCGTGCGGCAAAACGGCGGAGTTGGCACTTGCAAACAGAGACTACGGCGCAAAAATCACGTTCGTGGTGCAAAGGACTATGAACGGCAACGCAAACGCCGTCAAAATCTGCGAGGAGTTTGCAAACGGCGAACCTGTGGCGGTGCTGTTCGGCGACGATTTGATGTATGTCGGCGAGGGTGAAAGACCGGTCACGAAGCAACTTATCGACGCATATTACGCAACGGGCGGCGCGACTATCGTGGGCTGTCAGCGCACGAGCGAGGAAGTAGCAAGACGTTGCGGCGTTATGATAAAAAACAAGGCCATAGACGAAAAAACAACCTTGCTCGACGGCATAATCGAAAAGCCGAAGGGCGAGTTGCCAAGCGAACTCGTATCTCTCGGCAGATTTGTGCTTGCGCCCTCCATATTCGAGGCGATCGAGCGCACGCCCTATGTGAACGGAGAGGCTTATTTGTCGGATGCAATCGGCATTCTCGCAAAAGAAAAGGCGGTTTGCGCATACGAGTTTTCCGCTCGCCGCTACGATGTGGGAAACAAGGAAGGTTATCTCGAAGCAACCGTCGAATATGCGCTGAGAAACAAAGACCTCAAAGACGAGTTTTCGGAATATATAAAGCGAACGTTTTGAAAAGAGGATTCCTCAAACAAACCGTTTTGTGTATAAAACGGAGTTCGAAAACAAATAGATTTTGAAAATATGCGGTTAGAATATCGATTTTGCCGCAAATGTTCAAAATTTACCGAATGAAGAAAAGATAAAAACACGGCAAATCAACAGTTGAAAGGGAAAGAGTATGCAAAGGACTTGCGACATCTGCGGCGATAGAGAGGCGACTCTTTTTGAAAGCGTGATTATCGACAATAATCCCGTCGAGTACGGCTATTGTCGCGAGTGCTACGAAAACGCTTTGAAATGCGGCAAAAATCCGCACGAAGAAGCGAATTTCAGACTTTCTCGCCGAGATAAAGAATGTAAAATTTGCGGATATACGGTTGAAGATTTTGAAAAAAACTTCCTTTTCGGTTGTGCGAATTGCTATTCTCAAATGCGGAAAATCGCCATCGAAGCGGCAAGCAATGCGCAGGGCGTAAACGCCGAGTTTTTGCACGCTCACGCCCCGAAGAACACCGTTTCCACCATACTCGATTTGAAAGGCGCGCACGGTGCGTATGAAGACGGAAACTGCAATCGAAGTGGCAATTCCGAGCGTTTTGGCGAAAGCGATTCGCAATCGCGCCCAAGCGGCGAATTATCGCACTCAAACGGCGAATTATCGCGCTCAAGCGGCTTTCAATCGCGCCCAAACGGCGAACTTTTGAAATCGGCAAAGGACTGCACGATAAACGAACTCGTCAAAAACAACGTCGTTTCCTCTCGCGTACGTCTTGCAAGAAACGTTACGGGGCTTGAATTTCCTCGCAATATCAAGACTACCGACCAACGAGTCGTAGATTTGATGAACGGCGCTTATGCGGCGGCGCAAGGGGTGTTCGAGGCAAGGCTTTTGCCTATGAACAAACTCAAAAAAGAGCAGAAAAAGGCACTTATAGAGCGGCATTTGATATCACTTGCTCTTGCAAACAACACTCAAAACGGCGCGGCAATCTTCGAAGGCGACAAAAAATTCGGTATATCCGTGATGATAAACGAGGAAGACCACATCAGGGAGCAATGCGTCGAGGAAGGATTCAACCTTAAACGCGCATACGAAAGGCTGCGAGTTTACGACGAAAGGCTTTTGCACACATTGCCTATCGCGTATGATTCGCAACTCGGTTTTCTGACGGCGTGCCCCACCAATCTCGGCACGGGTATGAGGGCTTCTTGTATGCTGTTTTTGCCTGCGTTGAAACGCGCGGGCGCAATCGAGGACGCACTCAAAACCTTCAAGAGCGAGTTCGGATTGACGGTCAGAGGCGTGTACGGCGAGGGGAGCGAGGCGGCTTACGATATGTATCAGATATCCAACTCTTTGACGCTCGGCGTAAGCGAGGACGAGATTATTTCGCAGGTCGAACAAGCGGTTGTAAGAATGTGCTATTGCGAAAGGGTTGCGCTTGAAAAACTCGTCAAGGAAAGGCAAACCGAACTTCTGGACGGAATATCGAGAAGTTACGCCGTGCTAAAAGGCGCATACGCTCTCACGGCGCAAGAACTTATGAAACTGCTCGTCGACGTAAAAATCGGCGTTATACTGGGCATTTTGCCCATAAAATCCACTGCGATAACGGACGAAATGATATGGGCGTGTTCCGCCTCGTCCTTGCAGATTTTGACAAACGGAAGTTCAGAGGAAGAGAGCGACAAAATGCGCGCTCGCATAGTGAGAGAACTTCTGGCGGAGGAAAAATGATAACCTATTCCGATAACGCGCGACTTGTGCTTCAAAGGGCAAGCGAACTTGCAGTGCGCACTGGCGGACTTGTTTGCACCGAACATATTTTGTTCGGACTTTTGGACGTTGACGGCTCTGCGGCGCAGAGATTGCTCAATCAATGCGGCGTGTACGAGGACGACGTAATCCGCATGTTTTCGCCTATGCCCACTCGCCCCAACGTCGAGATGTCTACAAGGGCGGCAAGAGCGGTGCAAAGCGCAAAAGACGTCGCAACGAGGCTCGGCTCGCAAGTCGTGGGAACCGAACATATTTTGTACACCATACTCGACGAAACGTCGTCGGTTGCAAGCGAGATATTGCGAGCAAAGGGCATCGACCCCGAATATTTGCAACGGCTCACGTACAGCGCAATCGTATCGAGCGGCGGAGGTAGGGCGGCTATGTGCCTTACAAACGGAAACGAGGAGAGCGTAAACGACGTTTTGAGCGGTTACATATCCGATTTCTTCGGCGAAAGCGAAAAGAAAGGAGAAAATCGTCAAGGACAAAACGGCGGCGAAAATGCTTTGCGAAACGGCTTTGCAAGCAATGAAAACACGTTCGGAAAAGCCGATAATTTCTATGAAAAATCACGCAAAAACGACGAAAATTCCGATTTCGATTTGTCGAAATTCGGCACGGATTTGACGGCGAAAGCGCGCGAGGGCAAACTCGACCCCGTTATAGGCAGAGGCAAGGAAACCGAGCGCGTGATTCAGGTGCTTTGCCGCAGAACGAAAAACAATCCCGTGCTTATCGGCGAACCCGGGGTCGGCAAAAGCGCGGTTATCGACGGACTTGCTCAGCGCATAGTATCGGGGGACGTTCCCGACGCGCTTAGGGGCAAAATCGTGTTCTCGCTCGACCTTACTTCGCTCGTTGCGGGCACGAGATACAGAGGCGACTTCGAGGAAAGGCTCAAAGCAACGCTTGGCGGCATAAAACAAAGAGGCAACGTGCTTCTGTTTATCGACGAAATTCACACCATACTAAAAGCCGGTTCGAGCGAGGGCGGACTTGACATCGCCAACATCCTAAAGCCTATGCTCGCAAGGGGCGAACTGCAAACGATAGGCGCGACCACGCTTGAAGAATATCGCAAGCAATTTGAGCAAGACAGTGCGTTAGAACGCCGTTTTCAACCCGTTTTAGTGGAAGAACCGAGCGTTTCGGACACCATAGAAATTTTGCAGGGATTGAAGCCGAAATACGAGGCGCATCACGGCGTAACCATAACCGACGAGGCGATATCTTCGGCGGCGATTTTGTCGGACAGATACGTTGCGGACAGATTCCTTCCCGACAAGGCGATCGACCTCATCGACGAAGCGGCTTCGAGAAAGAAGATTTTTTCCTTCACCACGCCGAGCGAAATCCGAGATTTGGAAAACAAAATCAAGCAAGCAGACCTCGATTTGTGCGAGGCAAAGCGCAGAGATAATTTTGAACTTTGCGCAAAGTATAAAGCGCTTCGCGACGATTATATAGAGCAGAAAGAAAAAGCCGAAATCGAGTGGAAGGAGAAGTGCGCAAGCACCGATTTGTCCATTGGCGAGGACGAAATCGCCGAAGTCGTGGGCAACTGGACGGGTATCCCCGTAAAGCGTATCACCGAGGGCGAAAGCGAAAAACTTGTAAATCTCGAAAAGACGTTGCAATCGAGGGTTATCGGACAAGACGAGGCTTGCACGGCGGTTGCAAAGGCGGTAAAACGCGCAAGGGCGGGACTTAAAGACCCCAAACGCCCCATAGGCTCGTTTATTTTCTTAGGTCCGACGGGCGTAGGTAAAACCGAACTTGCAAAGGCGCTCGCAAGCGCGCTTTTCGGCGACGAAGATTTGCTTGTCAGAGTGGATATGAGCGAATATATGGAAAAGGACAGCGTGTCGAGGCTCATAGGATCTGCACCCGGACTCGTCGGATTCGAAGAAGGCGGACAACTCACCGAAAAGGTGCGCAGAAAACCGTATTCCGTCGTGCTTTTCGATGAAATCGAAAAAGGACACCCCGACATCTTCAACATCTTGCTTCAAATCCTCGAAGACGGCATACTCACCGACAGTCACGGCCGCACGGTAAGTTTCAAAAACACGGTGATAATTTTGACGTCCAACATCGGCGCGAAAGAAGCCGCAACACCGCAAAGAACGCTTGGCTTTGCAAGCGAAAAAAGCGTGGAAAGCGAGGGCGAAAGAGTGCGCCAAAGCCACATTCAAGCACTCAAAGGCGCAATGAAACCCGAAATTATCAACCGTATCGACGAAATCGTCGTGTTCAAAAAACTCGACAAAGAAAACTTGTTCAAGATTGCGGATTTGATGTTCGCCTCGCTTGAAAAACGCCTCGAATCGAGGGATATAACGGCGCATATCACGCAGAGTGCAAAAGAGTATATTGTGAGCGAGGGCTACGATGCCGAATACGGCGCAAGACCGCTTCGTCGCACCCTTCAAAGACTTGTCGAGGACAAGTTGAGCGAAAAACTGATTCGTTCGGAAATTGCGGCAGGCGACAAAGTCACTATTGATTTTAAAGACGGCACACTTGTGTTCGAAAAATAAATCAACCTTTTTCAAACGGCAATGCCCGAAGTGCGCCGAGGTCTAACGCACACTCATTTAAGGCGTACTTATAAACGAAATGTGCTAATTCGCAGACGGAATTGGAGCCGCAAGGCGGCGACCGTAGCGAGCGCCGAGCTTGACGGATAGTACAAGCGACTGCGCCGTTTGGGTGCGAAGCTGGCGCACAAAGCGCAGTGGCATAAATAGAGAAATGTCCCTATCTATGCGAGCACCGAGTGTTGCCCCACGCGGAGCGGACGCCGTGGGTTCCCTCAAATTTATGCAGA
>CAVKUX010000032.1:0-16948 GCA_963659595.1 Anaeroplasmataceae bacterium
ACATAAAGGAGATTGTTATGAGAAAAGCATTTATTTGTCCCACAAAGTACGTTCAAGGCGAAAACGAATTGTTGAACCTCGGTTATTTTGTAAAAACCTTCGGTAAGAAAGCGCTTCTTATCGCTGACCCGTTTGCTCTCAACCTCGTCAAAGAAAAACTCGAAGCGACCCAAAAGAAATACGGCGTCGAATTCGTTTCCTGCGACCTCTTCAAAGGCGAATGTTCACGCACGGTCGTGAAAGCGTTGCAAGAATTTGCAAAAGCAAACAAGTGCAACTGCACCATCGGTCTCGGCGGCGGCAAAGCAATCGACACGTCAAAGTGCGTTGCGGCAGGCAATCCTCTCATCATCTGCCCCACCATCGCGGCAACGGACGCTCCGACTTCTCACTCCGCAGTTCTTTACACCGACAATCACGAATTTGACGATTACGCATACTTCCGTCAAAGCCCGTCCGTCGTTCTTATCGACCTCAACGTCATCGCAAACGCACCCACTCGCTTCCTCGTAAGCGGTATGGGAGACGCTCTTTCCACCTACTTCGAGGCAAGAGCAAACGTCAACAGCGTATCCAACGTCAACGCGGGTCTTCCCTGCGGCGCAGACAGAAAGAAAGGCACCCTTCTCGGCTACGGCACATACACAGCAGCGGCACTTGCCGAACTTTGCTATCGCAACCTCATCAGCGACGGCGCAAAGGCAAAGGCTGCTTGCGACTGCAACGTCGTAACCCCCGCTTTTGAAAAAATCGTGGAAACAAACATCCTTCTTTCCGGTCTCGGATTCGAATCGGGCGGTCTTGCCGCTGCGCACGCAATCCACGACGGTTTGACTGCAGTTCACGACATTCACGCTTGCTGCATGCACGGCGAAGTCGTCGCATTCGGAACAATCTGCCAACTCGTGCTTGAAAACAGCCCCGAGGAAGAACTCTACGAAGTTCTCAACTTCTGCGACGAAGTGGGTCTTCCCGTCTGCTTGCACGACCTTATGACAAATCCTCGCACGGGCGAAGTTATCAGAGAAGAACTCACCGAAGAAGAATACAAGATCGTCGCCGCAAAGACTTGCATCCCCGACGAATCCATCCACAACATGCCCTTCCCCGTAACGGAAGATATGGTTATTGCGGCAATCAAAGCGGCGGACAAAATCGGTCACGATTTCAGATACGGCTTCGACTGCGAATGCTGCCACTAATTGAAAAACGCACACCCTTGCAAATGCAAGGGTGTGTCTAAAAAACCGTGCTAAAGCGCAGAATATACGGATAGAATATCGATATTTGCACCCAATGCGTAATACTTATGCGTGAATATCGTCGTTATATGTTTATTGTATAACACGAAAAATCGATATTTCTTTTGAACATTCTTCCCTATCGGCGCGGCAAATAAGGAGATTATTATGAAGAAAATTATGAATACGGCTCAAAGTTTCGTGTACGATATGTGTCACGGACTTGCCGCAGCACATCCCGAACTCGAATTTGTCGAAAAATATAAAGTCGTCAAAAAGAAAGACATCAACGACGCAAAAGTCAGCCTCATTTCGGGCGGCGGCAGCGGTCACGAACCCGCTCACGCAGGCTTCGTCGGCAAAGGTATGCTTGACGCGGCGGTTTGCGGCGACGTTTTTGCTTCCCCCTCGCAAGTTCAGGTTTACAACGCAATCAAACAATGCGCAACGGATAAAGGCGTGCTTCTCATCGTCAAAAACTATTCGGGCGATTGCATGAACTTCAACAACGCTATGAGCGACGCTCAAGACGACGGAATCAAAGTGGACGCAGTGTACGTCAACGACGATATCGCTGTCAAAGACTCTCTCTACACCGTCGGTCGCAGAGGCGTTGCAGGTACGGTTTTGGTGCATAAATGCGCCGGCGCGGCGGCTGAACAGGGCAAGAGCCTCGAAGAAGTCAAAGCGGTTGCAAACAAAGTTATCGACAACGTTCGTTCTTTCGGCTTCGCATTCACAAGTTGCACCGTTCCGGCGGCAGGTCATCCCACGTTTGAAATCGGCGACGACGAAATGGAATTCGGCGTAGGCATTCACGGCGAACCCGGTCGTTTCCGCGAGAAAATCGACTACTCGACTGGCACATTCTGCGACGACTTGTCAAGACGCATCCTCACCGACCTCGAAGAGGACCTCAAACTTCAAAAGGGCGAAGAAATCGTGCTTCTAATCAACGGTTTCGGCGGCACGCCCCTTCAAGAACTCTATATCCTCAACAATTCCGTCATGAAGGCGTTGAACGCGGACGGAATCAAGATTCACCGCACTATCGTCGGCAACTTTATGACGTCCATCGATATGGCGGGCGCGTCTATTTCCGTGTTGAGAGTGGACAGCGAACTCAAAGCACTCGTTGACTATCCCGTTTGCACACCCGCACTCACTTGGGGCGCGGCAATGAGCGAACAAGCGGAAGCGGCTCTCGAAGCAGTACAAGCAATCGGCAGAGCACTCGGTTACGTTCCGCAAGAACACGTCGAAGCAAAAGCAAGCAAGAAAGCCGCAAAAGCGGAAGTCGAAGAAGTTGCGGTTTACGAAGTCGAAGGTAAACCCGTCGTGGGCGAAACCATCAATACGGCGGCATTCGTTCAAATCGTAGACAAGATGGCAGATATCGTCATCGAAAACGAAGTTCCCTTCTGCGAAGCGGACAAAATGGGCGACGGCGACTTCGGTATGTCAATCGCAAAAGGTTTCAGACAACTCAAAGCAGACTGGGCAACCAGAAAGAAAGGCGACATCGGTCAGTTCCTCGTAAGTTGCAGTGAAATCATCAAAGAGTACTGCGGCGGCGCGTCCGGTCCTATCTGGGGTTCCGCATTCAAATACGCAGGCAAAGCAATGCTCGGCAAGAAAGAAGTCAACCTCGCGGATATCGCGCTTCTCTTCACCGAAGCAAATCGCGGCGTGTACGAAACGGGCAAAAAGTCTTTCGGCAAAGGCGCGGAAATCGGCGACAAGACGCTCGTCGACGCTCTCAAACCTTGCGCAATGGCTCTCACCAAAGCGGCGGAAGAAGGCAAGAAATTGCAAGAAGGTCTCGACCTCGGCGCAAAGGCGGCGCACGACGGCGCAGAAGCAACCAAGACTCACGTTGCAACTCTCGGCAGAGCGGGCACGGTGGGCGAGCGTTCAATCGGTTATCCCGACGCAGGCGCACACGGTCTTGACGTAATCTTCAACGAACTTGCGGCGTACATCGCAAAAATGTAAGAA
Organism: Anaeroplasmataceae bacterium; assembly: GCA_963659595.1. Lineage (GTDB taxonomy): Bacteria > Bacillota > Clostridia > Christensenellales > CAG-917 > CAG-475. The sequence goes on from CAVKUX010000032.1 coordinate 3,240, forward strand.
TCTAAACGCATAAACGCAAAAATAAAAGCACTCGCCGAGTGCTTTTATTTTTTGCTTTAATGACCGCAGATTATGGAATATTCAAATTTCATTTATCCGATTGTCATTGCGAGGCGCAACGAATGTTGCGACGTGTAGGTCAAGGCGTAAGCCGCATAACGCTTCGCTGGATTCCTACGTCGCTCCGCTCCTCTAAATGACATGAGGGCGGGAACACCCGCACCCGATTTGCATTTCGCTACGTCGGATTCCCACGGTCACTTCGTTTCCTCGGAATGACATACCGATGTATCGAGAACTTACGCTTCACGGTGAAATTGCTTGTTCGTCTTTTTTATTCTCTCGATAAGTTCGGGGCTGTCGTAGTTTTTCGGGGCGCGCCACACCCAGTTGCCTTGCGCAACGGACGGCGTGTTCATTCTTCCCTTCTCGTTGGGAAGCAACAGCCAGTCCTGCAACGGAACGATTGCGAGATTTGCGATTGAACCGAACGCAAGATTTATCATTGCGTACGTTCTGTTCGCGCCGCCGCAGAGGCGAAGACATTCCTTTTTGAATCGGGTAAGTCGGTCGCCTTCGAGGTTTTTGCACCACGAATACGTGCAATCGGCGTCGTGCGAGCCGGTGTACACCACGCAGTTGCCGTCCTTGTACATTCTCGGCAGATACTCGTTGTCGTCGTTTGAGAACGCAAATTGCAGGACTTTCATTCCGGGATAGCCGCAGTACGCAAGCAGTTCTCGCACGTCGTCGGTGATGTGTCCCAAGTCCTCCGCAATGATTTTCGCCCCGGGCATACGACGGTTCACCTCGTCGAAAAGTTTTTCGCCCGGTCCCACTTTCCACTTGCCGTCTTTTGCGGTTTTTTCGCCGTTTTTTATGACAAAATATCCTGCAAAACCTCTGAAATGGTCTATGCGCAAGATGTCGTACAACTTGAAACTCTGCTTTATGCGCTCAATCCACCACTCGTAGCCGTCCTCTTGCATTTTGTCGTAGTCGTAGATGGGATTGCCCCAAAGTTGACCGTCTTCGGAGTATGCGTCGGGCGGACAACCTGCAACGACGGTGGGATTCAAATCTTCGTCCAATAGGAACATGGACGGATTGCACCATACGTCCGCCGAATCGTATGCGACGTAAATGGGCATATCCCCGACGATAGTTATATCTTTTGAACAGGCGTATTTGCGCACGTAGTTCCATTGTGTGAAAAACTCGAACTGCACAAACTTCCAAAAATCGATATTTCGTGCAAATTCTCTCTTGCGAAGTTGCGCGTTGTCGTATATGCGGAACTCGTCGTTCCATTCGTTCCACGCCTTGTAGCCGAACGCTTCTTTTAGCGACATAAAATAAGCGTAATCGTCAAGCCACGCCGCGTTTTCTTCGCAAAACCGCTCGAAAACAGGGGTATGCTCGAAACGAGAGTACGCTTTTTTGAGAAGTTCCGTTTTGTTTTCGAAGAGCCAGCCGTAATCGGTTTTTTCGCAGATATGGCGAGCGGATTTCAATTCGCTCTCGTCGAGCAAACCTTTTTCAAACAGCGTTTGAGGGTTTATATAGTAATGATTGCCCGCAAAAGACGCAGGCGATTGATAGGGACTATCGCCGTATGCGGTGGGATTGAGGGGCAAAATCTGCCAACATTTGGTTTTCGTCGCGCTCAAAAAGTCTATAAATCGCTTGCAAGGCGCGCCGAATGTACCTATGCCCCACTCGCTCGGAAGCGAACTTACAGCCATAAGCATTCCGCTTTTATGTTTGAAACCGAAACTGTCAGTCATTGTGCAAAACGTTGCGCTCGCAGTGTATTTTTTCGTGTCGCGCGCGCAAAAACAATATAATTAATATACCACACTCGACGTTTCGATTCAATAGCAAGAATTCTCAAATCAAATAATTTTTCATAAGGCAGGACAAAATTTGCAAAAACTGCAATACGTTTGCAATCTCGTCGCGCGATTTCCCCCTGCAAATGGAATCCGCAAGCACGCTCGCAAGCACATTTTGCGACAAAGGGTCGCTCACAGCGCAAGAAAACGTCGCCGCCACGCCGTCAAATCGAATGTTGCCGCCACTTTTTCTGTCGCTCATAATGACAATATATGAGTTTGAAAAAAATGTTGCCTTTTAGCAAAATTAGATGTAAAACTCCTTGACAACGTCCGACTTTTAATCATATAATAGGCAATGTTAAGCGGTCATGGCGGAATAGGCAGACGCGTACGTTTGAGGGGCGTATGGTTACACCGTCCGAGTTCAAGTCTCGGTGACCGCACCACAAAAAAAATAAGCACAGATTGTTCTGTGCTTATTTTTTTTTGTGTGCAAGGAAACGAGACTTTTGTGACCACAAGCAAAGAGAGACGCAAGCGCGTAGCATTTGCGGAAATCGTGCGCAGTGGACATAGCAAGCAAATATGACACGAAGTGTTGCGTGCGACTGCACGCAGGCGCAAATGCGCCATTTGCGTAGCGTAGACGCTTCGCTTTGGTAAGTAAACTCACCTCGCTCCGCTATCACGCTCGTTTCACTCGCTACAAGTCTCGAAAAGCGGCAAAAACAAGGACACGGTCAAACGACTCGTGTTTCTTTTTGTGCGGCACACCGTGTCTTGAACTTATGTGCAAACGTATTTGCACATAACAATGCTTTGCATTGTTCGGACGGCACCGTCCGTTGCACGCGATTGACCTTCGGTAACAATCGCTGTTGAGCAAGTCTCGAAAAACAACTAAATTTTTGTAAAATTCGTCGAAAAAAATCACACAAAAGCCTTTTAATGTAGAAAAAATTGCACATTTCGTTGAATTTCGCACGCCCGTATGCTATAAATAATATATAAATTTGTATTCGTAAGGTGATTTGCTATGAAAGTTTTTGACGACAACACTTCCCTTCCTAAATACTTAAAGAACCATTCAAAAGTGATGGAACTCGTGCTTATTGCGTTTTGGTGCGCGCTTTTCCCGATGATTTCGGCAGTTTTCTGCACGCTCGGCGGACAACGTCCAATCTTCAAATCGCTCTCATACGTCGCGTATAGAGAGGATCATATGCCCCTCATTCTCTTTTACGGCTTCTTGTTCCTTGCAGGCTTTATTCTCGCAATGAAAATGTGCCTCGATGCAGGGCAATACTCCAAGCAGTTGCGTATTCTGTTTTTGGGGTTGAGCTTCATAAGCGCGGCGATTCTCACGGCGGGTATCAGCGTGCCGTGGCTCGAAGTCGAGGGCGAACTTGCCGAAAAATACGAGCGTTTGCGCCAGATTCACAACATCGTCGCTATGGTGGGATTCATAATGTTTTTCATCACGGAAGTATTGTTTTTCCTCACCACGCTGTACAGAAACCCGCGACAGGGTATGATTTCGGTGGGTATGATCGCATACGTCCTCATCTCATCGCTGTTTATGATCAAGGACGCAAACCTCAAAGGCGTTATCGAACGCCCCTACCCCATATCCTCCATTGCGCAAATACACGTTTTTTGCTCGATCGGATTTACGCTGACAATACAGTACTTCCTTATGCGCCTAATGCCGAACAACCGCATAGCCGTAAGCGAAGCCGCTTGATAGGCTTCCAATCAAAGCAATATCGCCATATGCAAACGGGTTGATTTTCAACTCGTTTTTTTTAGTTTTTTATCAAATTTGCGGTCATTTTTCATACAAGTTATGCCACATCCGACATTGACATATCCTACAAATGTGTTACAATTATATATCGATATATTTTTATAAATTATCGGCAATCGGATACGGAAGGAGAAAATTATGGACGTAACGAAATATTTCGACCCCAAAAGAGTGGACGAAGATATGAACACTATGAATGCGTTCGGCATCCGCCTCACGGGTACGGACGCGCAAAACGAGTTTTGCGAGTGGATAAAAGCGCAAATCGCGGATATGGGGTTAAAGACCGTAGTCACCCCCTACACTTTCAAACGTTGGGAAGCAAAAAATTGCTCGCTCGTGGTTGACGGAAAGCCCGTTCACGTTTCCTCACCCTTTCCGTACAGCGGACTTACCACCGAAAATGGCGTGAGCGGCAAACTCGTAGTCGTTGGCAATCACCCTCTCGGATTTCAAAGAGCAAGGGGCAAAATCGCAGTCTGCCACATCAGAAATCTCTCGAAAATCAGCAGTAAAATCGCATTCGACAAGCGCAAATCCTTGCCGAGCGACCTCGAAATCGAAAAGAGTTACAGAGGCCCCGTAAGCACCTCTTTCGTCAAAACTCTACTCACGTTCTGGGCGGCGCAACTTTCGGGTATGAAAGGTATGATTTGCATTTGGGAAGATATGTCCGACCAAATGGTCGAAGGGCAAGTGCTCAACTTCATTCTTCACTACCTCAAAGTGCCTATGGTTTGGGTCAACCAAACGGACGGAAAAGCCGTTTTGGAAGCCGCAAAAGCCAAAAAGAGTGCGACGCTCACCCTCGAAGGCACGCTCGAAGACGCAAAAACTCAATCTTTCTACACCGTTATCAAAGGCAAAAAGGACACCGACGAAGCAATCATAATCAACACGCACACCGACGGTTGCAACTTCTGCGAGGAAAACGGCGCAATCGGTCTTTTGCGTATGATGGAATACTTCACAAAGCATCCCACCGACAGAAATCTCGTTTTCGCATTCGTCACGGGGCACTTCCGCTTGCCCTCTTTCCGCACTGGTACGGACCAAGCAACTTCAAAATTCCTTGCCGACAACAAGCAAGTTTGGAAAGGCAAAAAAGGCGGCTTGAAAGCGGTTGCGGGTTGCGCGGTCGAACATCTCGGCTGCACCGAATGGAAAGACGTTGACGGCGTGTACACGCAAACCAATCCCGTCGATGTGGAAATCGTCTACACGGGAAACAAAACCGTTGACGACATCTACTACGAGGCGATAAAAGAACGCGACGTCGTGCGCACGATGACCCTTCGCGGTCACAATATGCTTCACTTCGGCGAGGGACAACCCCTTTTCAACAAGCATATTCCCGAAATAGCACTCGTCACCGCCCCCGACTATCTCTGCTCGATTGCGGACAATCACCATATGGACAAATACAATTCCGCCCTCGCTTGCGAGCAAATCTGCACGTTCATTCGTTGCGTGGAACTTCTCGACAAAAAGAGCGCAAAGGAACTCGGCAAAGCGCAAGGCTATTCGATTGGCTTGGGCAAACTAAAATAAAATCGTCGCTAACGCAATGACAACACGCAGAATCTGCGTGTTGTCAAGAGCATTGCTCGATTTTATTTTTTCTACCGCACAGAGAATTTGCGCTATCAATTCAAACACGGATAAATACTCAAACCGCAGTTTCGCCAAATTTTCTGCTTGGTGACGTGCCTAACGGCACGTTTTTTTATTATCTGGAATATTCAAATATTCCGCAACTGCACACAGTGTGCAATTTCACTTTTGGCGCAAGCCAAAAATATCACTGTCGCAAAACAATATCACTGTGTCGAAGGCACAATATCACTGCACAAAGTGCAATTCATCTGCAAAGACTAATTCTTTTCCATATACCTTCTCTGGCGGTCCAACTTGCGGAACTGGTTATTCTTGGGCGAGATAAGTCCCAGCGAATCGCGCTCGAGTTGAAAAAGCATGGGATTGTTGTAGTCCTTCACGATATACTTGCTCTTATCGTCGGTGAGCAGGAAATTGTAGAGTTCGAGCATATATCCGATGCACTTGTCAAGGCTGAATTTTTGCGCAAATTCGCAGTACTTGGGCTTCATATCGTCATGCGCTTTTTGGTTTGAAATCCAAAAATCGAGCATTGCAGCGAGTGAGAGATAACTGCCCTTTCTGAACGTGGATTGCGGCGTGAGCGCAAACTGTTTTGTCGCACACATTCTCGCATTGGAAATCACGGGAACAGTGCCGCACGCAATGGCTTCGAGGCAGGATATGGACTCGGTTTCGACGTCGCTCGCCTGCACGAAAAGATAGGACGCGTTGAGCAAGTTGACAAGTTCGGGTTGAGTGAGAAACACTATGCGCAAATCGACGTGCAAATCTTTGGCGAGTTGCTCGTATTCTTCCTGCTTCGGTCCTTTTCCCGCGAGGAAAAGCGTGATTCTATTGCGGTATTTGCTCTTTGCAACCGCTTTTATGATGAGGTCTTGCCTCTTTTCTTCGGTGAGTCTGCCAACGCTCGTGACAATTACTCTGTCCTCGCAACCTTCGGGAATTTTTACGTCCTCGATAGGCTTGAACTCAGGGTCGTAGCCGTTGGATATGACGTGCAGATTCTGATTGTACAAGTGTCCCATAAGCGTTGACGCTATACACCTCGACGGACAATGTATGTTGTTGATCCATTCGGGTTTATAATGGTAGACTTTGAGAAGTTCGTACATTGCGCCGGTCGCGCCGGGGACGTACTTCATATTTGCGTTGAAAGTGATGTTTTCCGCCGAAACGTGATAGCAACCGAGCACGGGTATTCCCATATCGTGCGCTATGCGCGCGCAATGCGTTCCGAGTGCAAACGGCATATAAATATGCACCAAATCCACGCCTTTGAGTGCCTCTCTTATCCTTGCGTCGTTGGGCGAAGCGAGCCAAGCGTGTTGTTGCTCGATAACCTTTTGATATAACGGCACTTGCTGTATGGGAAACGTGACAAACTCCACTCCCTGCATTGTTTCGGTATTTTGCCCTGCGTTGTCGCACAGGACTTTGACTTCGATGCCCCTTTCCACAAGATTTTCGACAAGGTGCCTTGCCGACATCGACGTGCCGTTGCCCTTGTCGTGGAATATGTCTATAACGATTGCGACTTTCATATTATCCTCTCTTTGCACTTTGTCTTTTTGCTTTTATGGCAGATTATTTTGTCGGATAATCTTGACTTATGCCTCATATGTGTATTATAATACATACAAGAAAAATAACAAGGAATTTTTGACATTTTCAAGAAAATTCACCTTGCAAGGGAATGTCTGTTTTACACATTTCTCGCCAGCAATGTGTATTATACCCCGAAAATGCCGAAAATAGTAGCCGATATGGAACAGAAAAAAACAGATAGACGTATCGCAAAAACAAAAAAAGCAATCTACCGCGCCTTTGCCGAACTGCTCTCGCAAAAGAATATCAACGACATCACCATCAAAGATATAGCCGACAAAGCCGACATCAACCGCAAAACGTTTTACAACTATTACGGCGGCATCTACGACCTCACCGACGAAATCGAGAACAAAATCATCGAAAGTTTCGAGCAGGTCGTGCGCGAACACAGCGTCAACGAGTTGCTTCAAAACCCCTATCAGATGTTTGCCGAACTTACGAGAATCATCAACAGCGACTTCGACTTTTATCAACATCTCATATCCATCGAGAGCAACTCCAACCTCGTGACAAAACTCTTCAAAACCCTCAAAGCGCGCGGCAAAGAAGTCATCTCGCAGTACAGTATACTTGACGAATCCACCCTCGACATCGTGCTTGACTACGTCGTATCGGGTATGTTCACCGTGTTTCAACACTGGTTCAACTCGTCAAGAGAGCGTTCCATCGACGATTTGGCAAAAATGGTCGCCACCCTCTCGTTCAACGGCATAAACGGAATCCTCAAAGACTTCGAGAATAAACCCGAGTGAAACCGACGCCGCTTTAAGAAACGGCAAAGTGATTTTTTGTGAAAGATGTTTCCGCAAACGGTTGACTTTTCTTTTGGATAACAATATAATAACTATGCTTAAAGGAAAGCCCTATCGAATGTAGCATTAGCCCAGCTGGATAGAGCGTCTGGCTACGGACCAGAAGGTCAGGGGTTCGAATCCCTTATGCTACGCCAACAAAACCCAACTCAAACGAGTTGGGCTTTTGTTTTCTACGCATAAGGGATTCGAACGTGCGCTATTGCGCACCGCAACTACGTTGCGCCCTGCCCTGCGGTCAGGCTGCACGCGATTGACCTTTCGGTAACAATCGCTGTTGAACGAATCCCTATGCCACGCCAAATAAAGCGCAAGTCTAACAAGATGTTTTTTTGTTTTATTCGCATAGGGGATTCAAACGTGCGCTATTGCGCACCGCAACTACGTTGCGCCCTGCCCTGCGGTCAGGCTGCACGCGATTGACCTTCGGTAACAATCGCTGTAACGTTTAGAGAATAATTACAATTCTAACAACGTGGTCAGATATCCGAATAATGTTTCCTTCGGTGTATCGTTGCCTTTCAAAAAACGCCATTCCATCACAAGATAAAGCGTATTTGCATAATGCTCGGCAAGCATTTCGCTCGGAATCCCGTGTAGCGGCTCAACGCAACTTTCGCATATCGTTTTTATTTGCGAATTAAGGTAAATGCGAATACTGCTCATAAAATAGTCGTCCGTCTGATTGTGTTCGACGATTCTTTGTATATGTTCCGACCATTTGTCGAACAGATTATAGAGTCTGTCGAAGAATACGGGCAATCTGTTTTGAGGGGCGATGTCCGCGTATTCTTCAAGATTGATTTCCTTCGTAACGGAATACCAAAGGTAGTTCAAAAGGTCGTATTTGTCGTCGAAATAATTATAAAACGTAGCGCGCGGATAACCGGATCGGTCGCACACTTCGTTTATGGAAATATCCGCGAAATCTTTTTCGGTAAGCAGATTGAAAAAAGCCGAACCGACGGAATCCAACACTCTCTTTGCGCCCTTTGTCTGTGGCTTTGTGATATCGTATTTCATTGTTTTCCCTTTTGCATTTTACCCGCGAATGTCCAAGTTTTTGCAAGGATATAAAAAACGGTACTTGCTTTTTTATTTGTTTATAATTATATTATGACACGAAAAAAGAAATTTTGCAAATGCAAAAATATTTGCTGGCGAAAAACAATGATTCCGGAGGTTTATATGATTTTCTATTTTTCCGCAACCGGCAACTGCAAAATGATTGCCGAAACGATTTCAAAAAAGACGAACGAAAAAGCCGTGGCAATCAAAGACTGTATGCTGAATAAGGATTTTTCGTTTGATTGCGGCGAAGGCGAAACGATTGGATTTGTGACGCCTACTTATTTTTGGGGACTACCCTCTATCGTATTGGATTTTGTCAACCGTTTGGATATAAAACATACCGAAAACGTTTACGCATATACGGTCTCGGCTTATGGAACAACCACGGGACAATCGGCAAAATTCCTTGCCGACCTATTACGCAAAAAAGGTGTTTCGATATCTGCCGCATACTCCGTGAAAACCGTCGATACGTGGGTTCCCGTATTTAATCTGAAAGACAAGTCGAAAAACGAACGGATTACCGCCGTCGCAATGAAAGAAGCGGAAGAGATTGCAAACAAGATACAAAACAGAGATCAGGGTAATTTCGTTGCGGCAAAATTGCCTTTGCCGCTCGTAAACTGCTACCATCGCAATTACGATAAATTCCGGCAGACAAAATATTTTTTCGTTACCGAAAACTGCATAGGGTGCGGTTTGTGCGCAAGACAATGCCCCGTAAAAGCGATAGAAATCAAGGACGGAAAACCGACTTGGGTAAAAGATCAATGCGCGCTATGCCTCGGTTGTTTGCATCGCTGCCCAAAAGCGGCAATCAATTACAAGTGCAAAAACACACACGGGCAGTTCGTAAACAGAACGGTAAAGCTATAAGGAGATCGGTATGAAAGTAACGATTATCACGGGAGCATCTTCTGGGCTCGGAAAAGCATTTGCGAAGAATCTGTTGAATAACGCAAGACAGGACGACGAATTTTGGCTGATTGCCCGCAGAAAAGACAGGCTCGACGAAATGGCCGCAAACTACAAAAACGTGAAAATCAAAACGTTTGCTGTCGATTTGTCGGATAAAAATTCAAGAACCGCCTTTTTTGACGAAATGAAAAGTCTGAACCCGACAATAAAAGTGCTTATAAACAACGCGGGATATGAAAGAGAAGGCAAATTTATAGATTTACCGCTCGACGTATTGCAGAACATTATCGACGTGAACGTGTCGGGCACAACCGCGATGATTCACGAATGCGCGCCGTTTATAGAAAAAGGCGGATATATAATCAACACCTGTTCCGTATCGGGGTTTGTTCCGAACGTGAACGCCGCCGTGTACAGTGCGACGAAAACCTATCTTTTGTATCTGTCCCGTGTGCTTCGCGAAGAATTGAGAGAAAGGAAAATCAATGTTCTTGCGCTATGCCCCGGAAATATGGATACCGAAATGAACGCAAAGAAAAAGGCGGAAGAAACCCATTCTCGCGCAAATAATTTGCCGTGGCTGAACGTAGAAACGATTGTCAAAAAGTCGCTGGAAAATGCAAAGAGAGGCAACGCGGTTTATACGCCCGGAACATTTTACAAGTTTTATCGCCTCGCCGCAAAGATATTCCCTCAGTCGATTATGGTAAAACTTGCGAAACTATAAAAGCCTATATATACATTAAAAAACACTTATCGTCCGACGCACTCTCGAAAATCGCCAACCACACGCAAATAAAGCGCAAGTCGATTTATTCGTCTTGCGCTTTATTTTAGATAAACGATATTGATTTCATTTTTTAATTGTTCATAAAAATGCAGAGGACGCACAAAAAGCCGTAGACGTTGAATAGAAACGTCGGCAGAAATTCAAGGGCGATTTTCACTTCTTTGGTGAGGAAGCGGACGAACAGCGCATAGGACGTCGCAAGCACTATCGTCATCGATATGAGTGCGACGAGCAAATTTTTCAGCGTGAAAAACGAGAATACGAACAACACGCAAAATATTCCCAAAACGAAAAAATAAAGCATCGACGGAAAAATATGTTTGTACTCGACAAGCCTCGATATGGCAAGCACCGACGACAAATAACTCACGCATACGAACACGCTGAACCACACGTTTGGCAACACAAACGCAGGTTTATCGAGCGCAATCCACCACTTTAAGTCGATGTTGAAGCAAAGCGAGCATAACCCCGACACCACGAGCGCAAGCAGCAATCCCGCAACTATTCCTATCATTCGCTTCAATTGATTCACACAAAAATATATTTATCTCAAATCCGTTCAATGCCTTTGTAACACAAATTTCAAAGGTTGCGTAAGGTAATGTAGGAGCAATCCGAATATAGAAGGAGGTACATAAAATGAACGGATTCTTTACAAACGGTGCAAACGGATGCGGCTGCAATTGTTGCGACATTATTTTGCTTTTGATGCTCTTGAACAACTGCGGCGGCACGATGGGCGGATGCAATTCTTGCGACATTGTGTGGCTGATTCTCATCCTTTCCTGCATTTGCGGTGGCGGCACGGGCGGCTGCGGTTGCTGCAAATAACAAGCGTCGCGCGGGCATAACGCAAGCGCAAATTGCCCGAAGTTGCGTTTTTGTATCTACGTCGCAAACGCGTCATCTCGAGCGAGGTGGCGCGTTTGATTTGCGCCGCTTCCGATTTACAGGCATGTTCCGCTTTCGACTCGCATTCGTTTTGATTATCCACATTCGTTTCGGTTATCCGCTCCCATTTCGGACAAGCGAATCGTTATGCTTTTCGTTCCTAATCGCATTTAAGCTTTGAAACGCCTTCCGCTGTTTAATCCGCTTCCCGCTCGCACGGTTTGTGAATATATCCTAATTTATGTTATATAACGATTATCTTTGACTTTTTCGCTCCATTATTTTATTATTTATACACAATATTTATCGGCTCATCATCCGGATGAGTGCGAAAGGAGAAAACTTTATGGCACAACTGACTATGGACAAACTCGTTGCCCTCGCAAAAAACCGCGGATTCGTCTATCCCGGAAGTGAAATCTACGGCGGTCTTTCCAACTCTTGGGACTACGGCCCTCTCGGCGTTCAACTCAAGAACAACATCAAGCAGGCTTGGTGGAAGAAATTCGTGGTTGAAAATCCCTACAACGTCGGACTTGACAGCGCAATCATTATGAACCCGACAACGTGGCAGGCAAGCGGTCATATCGGCGGTTTTTCCGACCCCTTGATGGACTGCAAATCTTGCAAATCTCGTCACCGCGCCGACGACCTCATCGAGGAATACAACCAAAAGCACGGCATCGAAGAGAATATTTCGGGTTGGACAAACGAGCAGATGGAACAATACATCATCGAACATAAAATCCCCTGCCCCGTTTGCGGAAACAGCAACTTCACAGGCGTGAGAAAATTCAATCTTATGTTCAAAACGTTTATCGGCGTTACCGAAGATTCCACGTCAACCGTATATCTTCGCCCCGAAACCGCGCAAGGCATATTTGTAAACTTCAAGAACGTGCAACGCACCACCCGCAAGAAAATCCCGTTCGGAATCGGTCAAATCGGCAAGAGTTTCCGCAACGAAATCACACCGGGCAACTTCATCTTCCGTATCCGCGAATTCGAGCAAATGGAACTTGAATTTTTCTGCAAACCGGGCACTGACCTCGAATGGTTCAACTACTGGAAGAACTTCTGCCATCAATGGTTGCTTGACCTCGGTATGAAGGACGAAAACCTCAAACTTCGCGACCACGAAAAAGAGGAACTCTGCTTCTATTCAAAAGCGACGACCGACTTCGAATACAAATTCCCGTTCGGTTGGGGCGAACTCTGGGGCGTTGCAGACCGCACCGACTACGACCTCAATCAACATATCAAAACTTCGGGCAAGGATTTGAGTTATATCGACCCCTTGACCAACGAGAAATACGTTCCTTACGTCGTCGAGCCGTCACTCGGCGCAGACCGCGTGTTCCTCGCATTCCTCTGCGACGCGTACGACGAAGAACAAGTCGGCGAAAACGATACGAGAGTCGTGCTTCACTTGCACCACGCGCTCGCACCCGTCAAAGTCGCAGTGCTTCCCTTGCAAAAACAACTCAACGAGAAAGCGGAAGAACTCTATGCAGAACTTTCCAAGCACTTCGCCTGCGACTTCGATACGTCCGCTTCCATCGGCAAGAGATACCGCCGTCAAGACGAAATCGGCACGCCCTACTGCGTCACCGTTGACTTCGACACCCTAGAAGACGGTTGCGTAACCGTGCGTGAACGCGACACGATGGCGCAAGTTCGTATCCCCATCGACAGCCTTGTCGGTTACTTCACCGAGCAGTTCGAGTATTAATCAAGCACCAAATCGCAATATGAAACGCCACCTCATCGGTGGCGTTTCTGCTTTTATTTGGTGGCTTGCATTTTCAAGTGCAACACCTTTAAAAATAAAAAACAGTTCATACGAATCTCTGGGACAATTAGTTTACCACAACAAGATTCCCAAGAAGAATCAGTATGAACTACCCTCATCTTAACATAGAAGAACTCTGTTGTATACTGTTCGAAACAATTTCTACAAGAACTAAACTCTTACAATATCTCTAACACTATAATTTGGATATTTTGCCATAAACCTTTGCAATGCTATTGCCTCGCTTTTTGCATGCACAAAAGTTGTTCCGTGATTGTGCACAACTTTCCACAATACAGCATCACCTTCATAACTCGAAAAACCGTCCATCTTATTTCCTCCTATAAACATTACTTAAAATAATAGTTGACTTTTGATTACCTAATTATTGATTGTTCTTCTAATAATCTTACGTTATTCCTCTATCTCGATACCCAATTCAACCATTTTGGATATAATCTTGTCTGCAGAAGATTGATTTGTATTATCAACGGCAGCTGCGTTTGCATCACCTGTAAACAGTTTTGTATCATACAACCATTTATCGCTTGCTTTAATC
>CAVKUX010000033.1:0-16896 GCA_963659595.1 Anaeroplasmataceae bacterium
ATGATTGTCTGATAAGTTCTGTTAGCCCTTGTATAGTCGATTTTGGACGTAAATCCCGAAACTTTTATCGCTCTGACCGTGTTGTCGCAAATTTCCAAAAGATTGTCGGCGGTTTTTGAGCCATAAACCGAGAAAATTGCGTCGGCAAGCGAGCCGCCCTCGTTGCAAAGCAATTTTCCGTCCTCGTTTGAGAGTTCTATTCTGACTGACGGATTTGCCAAAATCAGCATTCTAACGACATCTTTTACGTAATTGAGTTCACTTACGCTCTTTTTGAGGAATTTGAGGCGCGCAGGGGTATTGAAAAACAAGTTTTCAACGCTTATGACTGTTCCCTCCGCTCTCGAATCCTCGCCCTCGAACGTGACTTTTCCGCCCGAAAGCATAATTTTTGAAGCGATATCTTGATTTTTACTCTTTGACGAAAGCGTGACTTCGCTTACTGACGATATGCTTGCAAGCGCTTCTCCTCTGAAGCCGAGAGTGGAAAGACTGTCGAGGTCGACAATATTTTTGAGTTTGCTCGTGGCGTGCGGCAAGAATGCTTTGCGCATATCCTCTTTTTCTATGCCGATTCCGTTGTCGCTGACTTGAATTTTGCGGATTCCGCCGTCTTCGACGTAAACGGAAACTTCACTCGCGCCGGCGTCTATCGAGTTTTCAATGAGTTCTTTCACGACGGACGAGGGTCTTTCGACAACCTCGCCTGCCGAGATCATATTGAATACGTTTGGTTCAAGTACGTTAATTTTGCTCATATAACTACCTAACAATTCCAATTTTTACGTTTTTTTGTAATAGTTTTATTCGTCAAGTTGCTTTTTTAGGTCGCAAAGCACTGTCAATGCTTGAAGCGGCGTGAGATTGTCAACGTCGAGATCATTGATTTGCTGCTCTATCTTGCTCGATTGCGTATCGAACAAACTCACCTGCGCCGTCACGTTCTTTTTTGCCGAACTCAAAAGCATTTCGTTTGTATCTCTGTTTTTCGAGTCTTCTTCGAGCGAGTGCATTATGCTCTTTGCGTGGTCGATAACCGATTTTCTAACGCCTGCGAGGGACGCAACCTCTATACCGAAACTTTGCGACGCTCCGCCGCTGACGATTTTGTGAAGGAACACAATCGTGTCGTTTGCCCTGCTCACAAGCACGCGGTAGTTCTTTACCCCATCCAAATCTTCGAGTTCGGTCAACTCGTGGAAGTGCGTTGCAAACAGAGTTTTGGCTTTGATATTTTTGGTGATGTATTCGAGCACCGCCCACGCAATCGACAATCCGTCGAACGTAGACGTTCCCCTGCCTATTTCGTCGAGAACGAGAAGGCTCGATTGAGTGGCATAGTTGAGTATGGTTGCAACTTCTATCATTTCGACCATAAACGTACTTTGACCGCCGCTCAAGTCGTCGCTTGCGCCTATTCTTGTGAAAATCCTGTCCGTTAAGGCAATTTTTGCGGATTTTGCAGGCACGAAGCACCCGATGTGAGCCATAAGCGTGATGATTGCAACCTGCCGCATATACGTCGATTTGCCCGCCATATTCGGCCCCGTGATAATCATCGTTCTGTTGTCCGTGTCGTCGAGCAGCGTGTCGTTTGGAACGTACGAGCCTCTGTCGAGCAAGGTTTCGACGACGGGATGTCTGCCCTCTACGATGTCTATACACTTGATTTTCTTGTTGATTTCGGGCTTGACGTACTTGTTTGCAACAGAAACGTTTGCGAGCGACACGAGGCAGTCGAGCGTGCTTAGCGCCTGTGCGTTTGATTGTAGTTTGGCAAGATTTTCAAAGCACATATTTTTTAGTTCGCAGAAAATCTTGTCTTCGAGCGCAGTTGCGTTTGATTCGGCGGAAAGTATCTTCTCTTCGAGTTGTTTAAGTTCGTCGGTTATATATCTTTCGCCGTTTACAAGGGTTTGCTTTCTCTGATAGCGATACGGCACCTTGTCGACAAACGACTTCGACACTTCGATATAGTAGCCGAAAATCTTGTTATATCCGACTTTGAGCGTGCGTATGCCCGTTTCTTCCCTCTCTTGCGCTTCGAGTTTTGCAAGCCAATCCTTTGCGGAAGTTTTGATATCTCGCAGTTGATCGAGGGTTTCGTCGAATCCTTTTTTGACGTAGCCACCGTTTTTGTAACTGCTTACTCCGTCGCGATCCAATGCGCTTCGAAGCGTGGCGCAAACGTTTTCGAGCGAGCAAAGCGCACGATTTATACCTTTTACAAGTGCGCTTGTCGCACCCGAAAGCAGTTGTTTGATTTGCGGAATCGCTTCGAGCGTGTCGCTTATAGAAAGTAAATCTTTGGGCGATGCGTTGCCGTAGGCAAGACGTCCGTTGAGCCTTTCGAGGTCGCGAACGGAATAAAACGATTCGCCGAGTCTTTCGCGCAACGCTTTCGACCCCATCAAATCGTCGAGAGCGTCGAGGCGTTTATTGATGGCGTCTGCGTCCTGAAGAGGCTGTTCTATCCAGCGTTTTAGCGTTCTTGCGCCCATTGCGGTGGACGTTTTGTCGAGCACCCAAAGAAGCGAACCTTGTCTTTTCCCGTCGCGTGCGCGTTGCGTAAGTTCGAGATTTCTCCTCGTTGCGTTGTCGAGCATCATAAAGGATTTATCGCGCAAATACGAGATTTTCGTGAGTTGTCCGAGGCTTCTCTTTTGCGTTTGCGCAAGGTATTCCAAAAGTCCGCCGGCGGCGCATACCGCGGCGTTTTTGTCCGTCAACTCGAACACGTCGAGCGAGCCGACTTTGAAAGCGGACAATATTTTTCTCGTAGCCGTCGAAACGTTGTAGGCAAAGTCGTGATAGCAATGCGCGCGCTTCTCGTTGGATACGAAATATTTGACCTTTTGGTATTTTGACACAAAGTCCTCGTTTGAGATAATCTCGCTCGGCGCAATGCTTCCCAAAATGTTGGAAAGTCGCTCTAAATAGTCGTCAGACGAGTACTCGTAGACGTTGAATTCGCCCGTCGAAATATCCGTCCAGGCAATGCCGAAAGTCGATGAACTCGTAAAAATCGAGCAAAGATAGTTGGAAGTTTTCTCGTCGAGAATATCTTCTTCCATAACCGTGCCGCTCGACACCACTCGCACGACATCGCGATCGACAAGTCCTTTTGACGTAGCCGGATCGCTCAACTGCTCGCATATTGCAACTCGATAGCCGTTCTCGATGAGCCGTCTAATATAGTTGTCGACCGCGTGATACGGCACGCCGCACATAGGCGCGCGCTCGTCGAGTCCGCAATCTCTGCCCGTCAATGTCAAATCGAGCACTCTCGACGCAGTTACCGCGTCGTCGAAAAACATCTCGTAAAAGTCGCCCAGGCGGAAGAAAAGCAGACAATCGGGATAATTGTCCTTGATTTGAAAATATCTTTTCATCATCGGTGAGAGTTTATCTCTGTCGATATTCATTTTTCCTCCTTATGTCCGAAAAGGGACGCCGATTTGGATTCGGTTATTCTTACGTCGAAAAATTTGCCTATATCGTCTTTGCTGCCCTCGAAAGTGACGAGTCTGCCGCCGTCTTCTCTGCCGCAGACCATACCGTCGAGTTTTGGCGCGATGTCCTCGCAAAGCACTCTGTACACGCCGCCGATGTAAGTTTTTGAAATCTCTTTGGTTATCGAGTTTTGAAGTTTGATAAGGCGCGCGATTCGCTCTTGCTTGACCGCATACGGTATCTGCTCCATTTTAGCGGCAGGCGTGCCTTTTCTCGGCGAATAAATGAATGTAAAAGCGTTTGAATAACGCACTTTTTTCACGATTTCGAGAGTGTCTTGGAAGTCCTCTTCCGTTTCGGTCGGGAATCCGACCATAATGTCCGTGGTTATGCCGATGTCGGGAATACGCTCGCGCAGTTTTTCGATGATTTGAAGATAATGCACGCTGTCGTAGCGTCTGTTCATATTTGCAAGCACCTTGTCCGAGCCTGCCTGAACGGGAAGATGCAGATTGTGGCAAACGTGCTTCGACGTTGCCATAGCGTCGATAATATCGTCGTTGAGGTCCTTGGGGTGCGACGTCATAAAACGCACGCGGAAATCGCCGTCGATTTTGTCTATTTCACGCAACAAATTCGCAAAATTCACCTTTTCGTCGGCTACGTCGTTGCCGTACGAGTTGACGTTCTGACCGAGAAGCGTTATCTCTTTATATCCGTTTTCGACGCACTTTTTCACCTCGTCGAGAACGTTTTGCATATCGCGCGAAACCTCTCTGCCTCTGACGTACGGCACTATGCAATATGTGCAGAAGTTGTTGCATCCGTAAATTATATTCACCCACGCGTTTGGATAACTTGTGCGGGTTTGCGGCGTATTCTCGTCGATATCGAGATAATCGGACGGCTGATTTACGTCGAAACAACGATATTTTTTGTCGCTGCGCTTTTTGATTTTCTCTCTGCCCTCGATGACTTTTTCAATCTCATTTTTGAGCGAGGAAATGTTGCGAGTGCCCAAAACTATATCGACGTAGGGAAATCTCTCTTTGATGTTCTCTTTCACGCCGTCTTGTTGCGGCATACAGCCGACAACCGCCAAAATGAGATTCGGATTGCGCTTCTTCTCCGCTTTCGTCACGCCGATATTGCCGAGCGCGCGGCGTTCCGCAGTGTCGCGAATACAACAAGTGTTGAAAACGATTACGTCGGGATTTTCCTCTTCAGAACAATCGATATAGCCCATTTCTTCGAGAATGCCGGCGATTTTTTCGCTTTCGTGAACGTTCATTTGGCAGCCGTATGTGTTGATTTTGTAAAATTTTGTCATTTGCATCCTTTATGCTTTTGCCATTGGCAAGATATTGTCGTTTACGGCGTGGCGTTGCAGTCGAAAATTGCCTCGACCATACGCGCGCATAATGCGCTTTATATTTATCAAAATCATATTATACATAATTTCAGCGCATAAAACAATAATAAATTCAATGAAAAAATCCGAAAAAACGAAAATAGTCGATCCCGAAGTCAAAAAACGCAAAAAACGTAAGATTGCGATTGCGTTATCCGTCGTCTTTCTGCTTCCCGTCGTCGCAGCGTCGGTGGCGATAGGCGGATTCGCAATATGGGCGAACACGCAAAAGCCGAACGAGGATTTGCTTCCGACTGCAAGCGCAACGCCCGTATTTTTCGATTCGAGCGGCAACGAATTGCCCTACACCGAGGAAAACTACATCGCAATCGAGGATATCCCCGACAATCTCAAAAACGCTTTCGTCGCACTCGAAGACAAACGATTTTATTCGCACAAAGGTTACGACCTTGTGCGCATTTTCGGCGCGCTCGCAAACAACATAAAATCGGGTACGCTCAAAGAAGGCGCGTCCACAATCACTCAACAACTCGTCAAAAACACGCACTTGACCCACGAAAAAACCGTCAGCCGCAAACTCAAAGAGATTGCAATCGCCACAAATATCGAAAAGGAATATTCCAAAGACGAGATACTTGCAATGTACCTATCCGTTATATACTTCGGCAACAGCGCATACGGCGTGAAACAAGCGGCGAGATTGTATTTTGACAAAAATATTCAGGACTTAACTCTACAAGAATGCGCAACGCTTGCCGGCATAGTGAAAAATCCTAAAAAATACTCGCCGTTTGCAGCGGAAAACGATTGCGTGGCGAGGCGCAACCTCGTTTTGTCGGTTATGAAAAAAGAGGGTTATATTGACGAAAACGTTTATAATACGGCGATAAACGCTCCTCTCGAATCAACGAAGAATCAGCAAAAAAGCGGCAATCTAAACAAACGAATTTACGATTTATATATAAAATCCGCAATTAATGAAGTTTGCGACAAACTCGATATGACAAAGTATGAACTCTCAAACAGCGGACTAAAAATTTACCTCAACGTCGATTCGGAAATACAAAAACAAATCGCAAAAATCGGAAGCGACAAAAGTTCGTATTCAACCGACAAAATCGACGGCGCGATTATAGTTTTGGACAACGAAACGCACGCCGTTTCGGCGTACTGGTCGAATCTTGCATACGATGTCAAACGGCAGGCAGGCTCGTCGCTGAAACCTCTTGCGGTTTACGCACCTGCTCTCGATAAAAATGTCATCACGCTTGCAACGCCGATTGTTGACGAAAAAGTCGCTTTCGGCGATTATTCGCCTTCAAATTACGGCGGAATATATTACGGCGATACGACGATTAGACAAGCAATCAAGAAATCTATGAACAGCGTAAGCGTCAAAACGCTCGATTACATCGGAGTTGACTTAAGCATTGCATATCTTCAAAAACTCGGCATAAATACGACAGAAAACGATAGAAACTACGCCCTCTCCCTCGGCGCAATCTCAAACGGCGTTGGAATAAAGCAAATTGCGGACGCATACGCAATCTTCGCAAACGGCGGAATGTATCGAAGCGCAAGTTTTGTTGACTATGTCCTAAAAGGCGATAGAAAAATACTGTCGTCACGGGATATAGCGCAAAACCGAGTTTTCAAGGCGTCCACTTGCGACCAGATTAATTCCGCACTTTCCGACACTGTCAAAGACGGCACGGCAATCACTCTCTCTGCGTTAAACTTCGAGGTTTGCGCCAAAACAGGCACTGTCGAGAGAAACGACGGAAAAAACAGCGACGCTTGGTGCGCAAGTTACAACGACCGATACACCGTCGTCGTATGGCACGGCTCGGACGACGGAATGAGCGAAAAAGGCGGTGGTTTTGCAACCAAACAATGCCTCGAATCGTGGAAGACGCTCGATTCAAACGGTAATCAAATTATGAGCAAGCAAATGAAAAAGAGCGATTCCACTTTTACGCTCGACGTCGATTTGTACGCCACAAAGCGCAACAAAAGCGTAACGATTGCAAGTGAAAACACCCCGATAGAATATCGAAAAACAGAAATATTTTCAAACGAACAAATTTATCCGATGTCATCTTGTTTCGATTGCGTTTCGCAAGACAAGGCGGACTTCGAGGTAAAATATATAGACGGCAAAGTCACGATAACATTGCCTTGCGAGGAAATTTACACCTACAAAATAACAAAATGCGACATCTTCGGCGAAACGGTAATATCGCAAATAGACGGCAAAACTTCAAATGGAAATATAACCGTTTGCGATACGCCGTACACTTTTTCGGATATCGTTCGCTACAAAGTCGAATGTTTCGTCACGTCTAATCCGTTGGCAAACGCCTCTACGGAAAAGGAAATATATGTAGATGGCGAATTTAATTTAATTGCGCCAAAACAATGAGTTGTAAAACACGTTTGCCTATATGTCAAAACTGCACAACTTGTCAATGACATAAAAAATAGCGACTCCCATATCGGGGTTTAATCCGAAGGTGTGGGTGCCGCTTGCAATGTCATTATATGACATAATTTCAATAAGTCAACAAAAAAAGCGATGTCCAAAACGGGGCTTATTCCGCAGACGAGGGCATCGCTTACGATATCAATATGCGCTATATATCGCGAAAAGTCAACTAAAAACCGATTGCATTATGCTCAAATTCAAAGAATCTCGATTCCTTCGACGGCTTTTGCAACCAAAAGATCTATGTCCATTGCCTTTTCCGCTTCTCTCACCTTTTCGAGTTTGGGGTGAATTACAGGATTTTTCGGCAAGAAAACCGTGCAGCAATCCTCAAACGGCTCGATTGAGGTTTCATAAGTGCCGATTTTACGCGCGAGATTCATCGTCTCTTCCTTGTCGAACGCAATGAGAGGTCTGAAAATGGGCAAACTTGCGCAATCTTCCGTCGAAGTCATACTTTCCACTGTCTGCGAAGCGACTTGTCCGAGACTTTCGCCCGTTATCAACGCCTTGCATTCCGCTTGTTTTGCGACAATCGAGGAAATGCGCATCATAAATCTGCGCATGATTGTTATCAAAAATTCCGCAGGACAAACTCTGTGAATTTCCATTTGAATTTCGGTGAACGGAACGACGTAAAGTTTTACGTCCGTTGCATATTTTTCGACGATATTGCGAAGTTCGACCACCTTTTCTTTGGCTTTTTCGGACGTGTACGGCGGCGAGCAGAAATGGATTGCGCAAAGTTTCATGCCGCGTTTTGCCATCATATATGCCGCAACCGGCGAATCGATACCGCCCGAAAGCAACATAAGTCCTTTGCTCGAACATCCGACGGGAAGACCGCCGGCACCCTGAATCACGTCGCTATACACAAACGAATAGCCGTTTTCGCGCATATCCACCAAGAAATCATAGTCAAATTCTTTCAAATCCACCTTAAAAGAGGTGTTTGCAAGCACCACGCCGCCGAGTTTTGCCGCAATCTCATAGGACGCAAGCGGTATGCGCTTGTCGGCACGTTTTACGGTGACTCTAAATTTTGGCGCTTTGAGCAAAGTTTCTTCCTTCGTTTTGATTGCAAGTTGCTTTATACACTCTTTAACGTCGCAAAAATCCTCGTTTGCTTTGGTTTCGACCTTGTACGCAACCGAAAACGAATAGATTCCGAACACTTTTTTCAATCTGTCCACCAACTCGAATTCGTCGTCAACATCGAAGTTTTCGACAAAATATCTGCCTTGGGAGCGAGAAAAGTCGAATTTCAATCCCGCAAGCGCTTGCTTTATGTTCTTTATAAGCAGACTTTCAAAATAGTCGCGGTTTTTGCCTTTGAGGAATATTTCCCCGTATCTGATGATAATAACTTTTTCCATATTTGTTCCGTAGTGTATTTTCATTTCATATAAGTCTTTTTCGACTTAATATCAAACTCTCTTGTATGCGGTGAGCTTTTTGAGACTGGTTTTTATGGTAGAAACGATATAATCGATGTCCGAAATATCGTTTTCATACGACGTACTGAATCGTATGATTCCGTCTTTATGACTTTCGTCGAGTCCGAGCAAGCCTTTGAATCTCGATTCGTGGTGCGACGAACACGCCGAGCCGATTCCGACCAATATGCCGAAATCTTCGATATCGTGCAGCAAAACCTCGCCCCTTACGTCCTTAAACGCAACCGTCAATATGTTCGGCGCAAAATTCTCTTTGGGCGATATAATCTCGATTCCGTCGATAAATTCGCAAAGTTTCGATACCAACTGTTCTCTAAAAAGCTTTTTTTTAGAATAGTCGGCATCGAAATTATCAAAACATATCTTCACCGCTTGTTCAAAACCGATTATCGCAGGCGCATTTTCCGTCCCCGAACGGAAACCTTTTTCCTGCCCTCCGCCATAGATGAGCGGCTTTACGGAAACCCCTTTTTTGACGAACAACGCCCCTATTCCTTTCGGTCCGTGAATTTTGTGTGCGGAAATCGTGTACAAATCAACGTCGAGCGCGCGCAAATTCACTTTGATTTTCCCGAAGGCCTGTACGCCGTCCGAATGAAACACGGCTTTCGGGCAATGTTTTTTTGTAAGCCGAACGAGTTTTGCGATGTCGTTCACCGCACCCGTTTCGTTGCTGACGTGCATAATCGACACGAGCGAAACACTTTCGTCGAGCAGTTTTTCAAACTCTTCGACATTTATCGAACCGTCTTTGTTTATGGGCGCAAACTTTACGTCGAAACCTTGCCCAGCAAGTTGATTCGCACTGTTTATAATCGCGTCGTGTTCGCCCTCGCCTACGATAATTTTGCTTCCTTTTGGTTTTCTCGTGCAGAACAATGCTGTATTGTCCGCTTCGCTTCCGCCCGAAAGGAAATACAACTCGCCGTCGGGTGCTTTGAGCGCGGATTTTATGCTTTCTCTCGCGTTTTTGATTTTGACGGACAATGCGACGGACGGTTTGTAAAGTGCGGAAGGATTGAAAAAGTCTTCCACACTTTCATTGCGTATCGTTTGGGCAACTTCGGGATAAATCCTTGTCGTTGCGGCATTGTCAAGATATATAAGTTTGTCCATATACATTGTTAGATTGCCGATTTTTGCGTTATCGTCATATTTATTTATCGGTTTTGCCGTTGTTTACGATTTCTTTTATCAGAAGCACGAGATAGTCGTCGGGTGCAAACAAAAGTCGTTTTTTCTCGTTTTCGACTTTGAACACGATTTGCCATACGCCGCTATCGTACGCTTTCGAAGCGCAGAGTAAATCGGATTTTTCGTCGTATACGTCGTTCATTATCTCGAAGCCGTAAACGTCTTTCCAAAGCAAATCGAGATACACTCGTTGTCTGTTCACGACGTCCTTTTCGACAACTCTCAATCTCGACGGCGAAAATTCATAGGTGTACTCTTTTGCGGTCTTGTTGTAAAAATGTATGCAGACCGCGCCGCCCACGAGCAACGTCGCAAAACCGAACATAAAATACCAATTGTAAAACGCCGAAATCAGTATAAATCCGAGCGATGCGAGAATCATGGTTATTCCTGCCCATTGCAGTTGGCGCATTTTTTGCGACACTTCGACGTCGATTGTTTGCGTATAGTGGTCGGTCATATCACTTCACCTTGAAATAGTCGTCTTTTTTGACTTTCGTCGTAAGTTTTCCAAAGGAAACGACCGCTTCGCCGCGCTGATTCACGGATGTGAGTTTGCCTTTCTTTTGCAGAGATTTGACAAACACGTTATCGCCGATTTTCAAAGGCGAATCGTCCGGAACGTCCTCGACGACCGCTTCTTTTTCGTAGTCGGCGGACATATTTTCAAGTTGTTTTTTGAGTTTTCTCGCTTCGAACAAATCCTTGTCCTCGACTTCGGGCTTGTTGAGAATGTCCTTTATTTGCGCAAGAATATCGTTTGCTTCTTCAACGCTGTTTTCAATGAGGCGTTTGGTTTCCTTGCGTATGCTCTCGTCGAGTTTTTCACGCTTTTCTTCGATACGTTTCTTCTCGATTTCGGCGTCTTTCAACGCTTTTGCGGCGTTTTCTCTGTCTATCGACGCTTCGCTTACGAGTTCGGCGGCTTTCATTCTCGTCTTTTCCGCCGCTGTCAGAACGTTGTCGAATTGGCGTTTTTCAACGGATATTTTGCTCTTTGCGCTTTCGATAATCTCGTTTGAAAGTCCGAGTTTCTTTGCAATGGCGAGCGCATTCGACGAACCTATCGCGCCCATCACGAGTTTATACGTCGGACAGAACGTGTTGTTGTCAAATTCCATGGAAGCCGCAACGACGCCATTTGTCACGAGCGAAAACTCTTTGAGGTCGTTGAAGTGCGACGTGATAAACGCTTTCGCGCCGACTTTGAGCAAGTATTCGGCAATACTTACGGCAAGAGCCGCCCCTTCGCCCGGATCGGTGCCTGCGCCGAGTTCGTCGAACAAAACGAGGGATTTTGAAGTGATAACGTCCAAAATCCCGATTGTATTCTTGATATGCGACGAGAACGTAGACAAACTTTGTTCTATGCTCTGTTCGTCACCGATGTCGCTGTACACGCCGTCGAAAACTGATAAATTCGCGCTCTTTGCCGGGATAAACAATCCGCTCATTGCCATAATCGTAAACAGACCGACAAGTTTGAGCGTAACGGTTTTTCCGCCTGTATTCGGGCCTGTAATCAACAGCATTTTCTCGTCTTTTTGAAGAGCGAGCGACACTGGAACGACCTTTTTGCCGTCAATAAGCGGATGTCTGCCTGCGCGGATGTCGATAATACCCGCCTCGTTGAGCTCGGGCTTTACTGCTTTATACTCTCTTGCAAGTTGCGCTTTTGCAAACACCATATCCATATCGACGATAGTGTTGTAACTGTAAGTTATGCCGTCCGCGCAACTTTCGATTTGATTTGAAAAATTTCTCAAAATCCTTTCGATTTCGAGTTGTTCGTTGACAAGTTCGACTTTTAGTTCGTTGTTTAGTTCGACGATTTGCATAGGCTCGACGAATAGCGTCGAACCCGAAGCCGATTGATCGTGAACAAGCCCGGGAATCGTGCCTTTGCAGTCGCTTTTTACGGGTATGACATACCTGTCTCCGCGCACGGTTATAATGTTGTCTTGAAGATATTTCGAAAACTTTGGCGACGTGATGAAAAGTTGGAGTTTGCTTCTTACGTTGTCGTTGAGTTTGCGGATGCGAATACGAATCGCGCGCAACTCGTTCGAGGCGTTGTCGGCAACTTCCGTTTCGCTCAAAAACGCATCGAAAATCTTTTTTTCGAGGGTTTCGTTCTCGAACAACCCCATCGCCATATCGGCAAGTATTGGGCAATCTTTCACTTTGTCAATGGTATATTTGAGCCTTCTCGACACGCGAAGCGACCTTCCGACTTTCATAATATCGGGGATTGCGAGCGTTGCGCCCTTTTTCGCTTTTACGAGAATCTCGCTTATGTCGTCAACCGCGAAATTCGGCGGCAAAGAATACTCGAAAAGCACTCTGTCCGCTTCAGCGGTTTCGTTGAGAGCATTGTTTGCGTCCGCGATTTTCTCGAACGGGACAAGCGACCTTGCCTTATCTTTTCCGCCTTGCGATTGCGCAAACGAGGCAAGTTTGTCGAGAATTTTGGGATATTCGAGCGTATTCAAACTCTTTTGGTCAAACATAACGTTACTTATATTTTGCCGTTTTTGTCGGTATTTGTTGTTATTCTGCGGCTAATAGCACACTTGCGCATTCAAATATGTGCGATTTAGCGATGTCGTTATTTATTTGCAAAATCGACGAGGAAATCTGCCTCACCGATTTGCGATTTGATATAATTATCTGATTTTTGCGCCGACTTTGCGTTTGAGCGCGGACAAAATCTTTGCCATTTCTGCGGCGATTTCGTCGTCGGTGAGCGTTCGTTCGAGCGACGAGAACGCAAAACTCATTGCAACGCTCTTTTTATTCTTGCCGATTTGTTCGCTCTTGTATTCGTCAAACACTTTTACATCGGTGAGGAATTTGATTTTCGCGCCTTTAACCGCATCTACGATATCTTGCGCAAGAACGCTCTCGTCCACAACGACTGCGAGGTCGCGGTCGATATTCGGGAATTTCCCGAAGGGAACGCATTTGCTTTTTTCAAGGCTTTCGCCGTTGAAAATGCCGTCAATCGAGATTTCGGCAACGTAGATTCTCGTATTGTCCATGCCGTAGTTCTCTTGAACGTCGGGGTGCAATTCGCCCAAATACCCTATGCTCTTGCCGTTTACGAACACTTCCGCGCTTCTGCCCGGGTGCAAGAACGGCTTGTTTGCTCTTGCGTATTTTACGTCGATATGCAACGCTCTAAACACTTGCTCGATTGCGCCTTTAAGTTCGAAATAATCCGCGCCGTCGCCGTATTCGCCAATGCAAAGTCTGCACTCTTCATTGGGCAATTCTTCGAGCGGAAGGCTCTTTGGCAAGTACACGTTCGCAACCTCGAAAAGTCTTGCGCTCTTGTTGAAGTGGGTCGCGTTGTAAACGAGCGTTTCGATCATGCTGTGCGTAAGCGTTGTACGCATAACGCTGAGCGCTTCGCCGAGCGGATTTTTGAGGCGGATTGCGTTTCTTGCCTCGTCGTTTTCGTCGAGATTCAAAAGCGTTGCGAATTTTGGCGACGTGAACGAATACGTCACGCTTTCCATAAGTCCGCACGCGCGCAAAGTGTCTTTCACGACGTTCACGAACTTGTTTTTGTCGGGAAGTCCGCCCTCTGCGAGTCCCGCAAACTCGAACAAAGTCGGTTTGATATGCGAATATCCGTAAACGCGGATAAATTCTTCCGCGATGTCGTTCACGCCGACGATGTCTTCTCTGTCCTCTTTTACGAGCGCGACGAGCGTTTTTCCGTCCTCTCTGACCTCGATTCCGAGACGTGCGAGTATGGAAATAAGCGTGTTTTTAGGCACTTTGCAACCGAGAATTTCTTGTATTTTCTTTGTTGTGAACGGAATTTCTCTGAGAGATTGATAATCCACTTTAACGTCGATAAGACCGTCTACGATGTCGCCCGAGCCGCTTTGATACACGAGGGTCAAAGCGCGTTTGATTCCGTATTCTTGCGAAGCGAAATCAATGCCTTTTTCAAATCTTGCCGAACTGTCCGAGCGAAGATTGAGCGCGCGAGATGTACGGCGCACGTTGTCGCGAGCAAACTTTGCCGCCTCGAAAACGACTTCGTTCGTATCGTCTTGAATACCGCTGTTTGCGCCGCCCATAACGCCTGCCACCGCAACGGGTCTGTCGCTGTCGCAGATGACGAGCATACTCGGATTGAGTTTGTTTTCTTTTCCGTCGAGAGTGACGATAACTTCGCCCTCTTTTGCGTTGCGCACGACGATTTTGTCGCCGGTGAGTTCTCTCTTGTCGAACGAGTGCATCGGTTGACCGATTTCGATAAGAACGTAGTTGGTGATGTCGACGATGTTGTTTATCGGACGAATACCCACCGCTCTCAATCTCGATTTAATCGTCTGCGAGGACGGGAAAATCTTGATGTTTTTTACGCCTGCCGCCATATATCTGGGGCAAAGTTCTTGATTTTGCACGTCGACGCTGACCATATCGGTGACTTTTGCGCCACAGGAGCAAACTTTATAGTCGATGACGGGTTCTCTGCAATCGGTGTTGAGCGCAACCGCGACTTCTTTTGCCATTTTGTAAATGCTGTTGCAGTCGGGGCGATTTGCGGTGACGCTCACGTCGAGGATAATATCGTCGTATCCGAGCGCTTTGAGCGCGTTTTGACCGAGAACGGTTCCGTCCGCAAAGCGGATAATGTCGCCCGTCTTTTGGTTTTGCACGTCGTCCTCTGTCACGCCGACTTCTTCGAGACCGCAAAGCATACCCTCGCTGACGACGCCTCTGAGTTCGCCTTTTTTGATGTCGTGACCGTCCGCAAGGTGCGCGCCGTCAAGCGCGACCGCAATGGTTTCGCCGCCCTCAACGGGAACGTTCGTCACGACTTGAATTGTCTTTGAACCGATATCGATTTGAGTTACGCGCAAACGGTCTGCGTTCGGGTGTTTTTCGACCTTGACGATTTTTCCGACGACGACGTTTGTCGCTTGTTTTTCTTGATATATAATATCTTCCACTTCAAAACCGATTCCGACGAGTTTTTTTGCGAGAGTCGGGATTGAAACGTTGATGTCCACATAATCTTTGAGCCAGGAAATAGGAACTAACATATTCGCACCTCAGTTGAATTGTTTGAGAAAACGCACGTCGTTTTCGTAGAGCATTTTGATGTTGGGAATGCCGTATTTTATCATAGCGATACGGTCGATGCCGAATCCGAACGCAAAGCCGCCGTATACGCTGCTGTCTATGGCGCACATATCGAGGACGTTAGGATTGACGATACCCGCGCCGAGAATCTCCACCCAACCCGTGCCTTTGCAAACTCTGCAACCTTTTCCGTGGCACATAGAGCAAGTGACGTCAACCTCGACGGACGGCTCAGTGAACGGGAAATAGGACGGGCGAAGTCTGACTTTTGTATCTTTCGAGAAAAGTTTTTCGGCAAACGTTTGCAAACAACCTTGCAAATCGCCCATAGTGATGTGCTTGTCGATTGCAAGACCTTCAAACTGATTGAAAATCGGGCTGTGGGACGCGTCGTCGTCGCTTCTGTACACTTTCCCGGGCGAAATTATGCGGATAGGCGGCTTGCCTGCTTGCATAACGCGCGCCTGAACTGCGGAAGTTTGCGTGCGAAGCACGATGTTGTCGTTGATATAGAAAGTATCCTGCATATCGCGTGCGGGATGGTCTTTTGGCACGTTAAGAAGTTGGAAATTGTACAAATCGCTTTCGATTTCCGGTCCTTCCACGACGGAAAATCCCATACCCGAGAAAATATCTATAAGTTCTCTCGTGATGAGCGTGAGAGGATGTAAAGTGCCGAGGTTTTCACGATTTGACGGCAATGTAACGTCGATTTCCTCCGCTTTGAGGCGAGCGAGTTTCTCTTGCTCTACAACTTGCTCGGTCTTTTGATTGAGCACGGTTTCGACCGCCGAGCGCAATTCGTTGACAAGTTTGCCCATCATAGGACGGTCCTCTTTGGGTACGTTTGCCATATCTCTCATAAGCATAGAGATTTCGCCGCTTTTGCCGAGATATTTGACTCTGACGTCGTTGAGATCTTGCGACGTTTGAGCCTTCTCGATCATTTCGAGAGCGACGTTTTTGATAGCGTCCATTTTTTCTTTCATAATTACTCCTAAATTCTCGCACGCGCCGTACGCGCACGATAACATCTAAAAAATAATAACAATATAAAAATAAGAAGTCAACAAAATGTGCCAAAACGGTGTCGAAACGTCGAAAATTGTACCAAAATGCCGTTATAATCTTTCAAACCGCACAAACAAAGTAGAAATATGTGGGGTTTTTATCTTTCATTACTAAACGGCAAAATCTCCTAAAAAACGTAGCAATTTGCCGTTTGCCATAAAGATATAAAAAGTCATTTCTTCACTATGACGGTGATGTCGAGGGGTTTGTTTGCAAGTCGGATATATTTCGTTCCCTCGATTCGAGTGCTTCCGAGATATATTTTCGTATCGTCGCCTCGGTTTATATGCATCTTATGCTTAATTCCGCCGTTTGAAAACACGACGTCCGCGCTGTCGATATTGTCGGGCAAATGCGGCGATATGCGCAGCACGTCGCCGAGTGTAGAAATTCCGAAATTTAAATTATTAAACTTGTATATAGGCTCAAAACTATTCTCAAAATCGACAATTTTTGAAATACTTTTATTGCTTTTTGATGATTTATTGTCAAAAAACACTCGCATAAAGAAATCCGAACTCAACGCAGCGCCGAGCATTGCGATGTCTTTTTTGTGAGACAAAACACATATCGATTTATTGAAAAAAACGACTTTTTTCACTTTGCTATGCCCTGCCGACGCACTTTGCATATACTTTTCTACCCTGATTGCGTACATAAACTCGTCAAGGTTTTCCTTTTCGCTCAAATTGCTTGCAAGTGACAAAAAACCGAATTTTTGATTTTCGGTCGCATTTTCAAAACAATCGAACTTGTCG
>CAVKUX010000034.1:0-1310 GCA_963659595.1 Anaeroplasmataceae bacterium
GGGCGATTGTCAAAAACCGCACTTGTTCTCGCAATCACTAACCGCGCAAGCCCTCTTTGCTCTCCCGAATAAGACGGACAAGAAGTCCAGCCACAATCCTACACTTTTGTAGAGTAAGAGAAAAGCCCGAGAGGGAAAGAGGGGGTGCTTCTATTTAGAGTACACGCCCTAAAACTCTTGTAGAGGAAGAGCATGCCCTGTGAGGAGGGGGGGGAGATTTATTTCGTGGGATATAAAATGTTTTCTTGAAATTTAGACTGAGGTATGATATATTAATTACATGAAAACGCGGATTTACATGACAAAACTGCATCAGCAATGGACGTACGGCGAGAGAGAAGACCTGCTGCCTTATCTCGACGGCGAGGATGACGAGATTTTCGAATATGCGATTGAAAATCGAAATTTCGCAATTATTCTCAAAAACGATATGACTTACGACATAGCGGACAACGAGGAAGAGGCACTTGAGAAAATTGCGTATATCTATCGCAACTATGCCGTTGTCAAAAACGACGGCGAAAAGTGTTATATCTCGCGCGACAATACCGACAAGCGATACAAAACGCCGGCGGAGGCACAGGCGGACGGCGAGTTCGATTATGTTTACGTTCCAAAAGATAAGTATTTCCTTTCAAAATACGGCAAAATACTTGCCGTAGGCAGTTCCGAAGACGAAATGCGCGAGAAAATGTACGAGCATTACAGGGCAAAATATACATATTTGTATTGAAGGTTTCATTTGCACGTTTGGGTGAACAATTCTGTCATGAGACATCAATAAAAAATCTCGGAGGCGATTTTATGTTTACGAGAATGAAAAATATATCGAAAGCCGAAGTGCTTACTCTCAAGGAGCAAGTGTCCTATCAGCAAGGGCAGGTGGTGAGCAAGACGCTTGCGCAAAACAATGCCGTTTCGATTACGCTGTTCTCCTTTGACAAGGGCGAGGAAATCAGCGCGCACAAGTCGGGCGGTGACGCGTTTGTGACCTGCTTGGACGGCGTGGGAAGAATAACCATCGACGGCAAGGAATACATCTTGAAAGAGGGCGAAAGCATCGTTATGCCGACAGGACATCCGCACGCCGTGTACGGCGAAGAGCGTTTCAAAATGCTCTTGGTTGTGGTGTTTTGACCTGTCGGGTTATTGCAACAAACGGAGTTTGTTTTTGAGTCGGTTTTATTCAAAAACGCAGAAATAAACGCAGAAAACAACATCAAAAAAGCACACTTTGCGGTGTGCTTTTCAATACTGATTTTAATCGTAAATGCGATTGTTTTAATCCGCAAATGCGATTATTTGAGTTC
>CAVKUX010000034.1:1320-16727 GCA_963659595.1 Anaeroplasmataceae bacterium
TGAGTTCTGCGGTTTTGAGTTCGTAGTTCATATAGAAAGTTTGGCCGTCCTTTTTGAAAGGCTCTTCGATTTTGACGAGGACGTGTTTCATTGCCCAGCCGTTGATGAGAACGTCGTTTGTCGCATAATAGAGAGTTTGCGAAATGCCCGCGACTTGGGTTGCGCGAGAAACGCTCGTTTTGTAGCATTCGATACCTTCTGCCGCATACTGCTCGTCGGACGCAGTGAAAGCGGTTTGGACTTTTGCCTTTCCGTTCACTTTTGCAGTGAGGCTGACCGCACTCGCTTCGGTTGCCGAAACCAAAGGCACGGAAAATCCGAAGGAAAGGGAATCGCTGAAAGTGGTGATTGTACGCAACGCTTGGTGGAATTCGTTGTTGTCGTAATAGGTTGTGCCTCCTGCCTCGATAGTGCCTTCGCTCTTTTCGCCGTTTACGGTGCGAGTGTAGGAATACTTCTTGCCGTTGTACGAGCCGAACACGCGCAAAGTTTCGTTTTCACCGTCTTTTTGCACTCTGTACGAGTATGTCGGAACCATATAACTCGAACCGTTGATGAGGGTGAAATAGCAACCCGTGTCGTAGGTTTGAGTGCCGACCGTGAGCAAGCCTTTGACCAAAACGCCGGCGGAAAGATTTTCGAGTTTGGTGTCTTGAGAGCCGAAGTTCGAGATTGTCGAGCCGTCCGAATACGCTTTGAGCGTCACGGTGTATGTGCCGTCATAGCCCTCGACTTTGTTGCCGTCCGAGCCTTTTGCAAAAACGTCGTACACGAACGTTTCGTTGTTGTGGTCGCTCAAAATGTTGCGCAACTGTCCTTGCGTTGTCGCAGTGTTGTTGCAAGCCGTCATAGAGAGGCACGCGACGAGTGCGATGAGCATTACGGATATTGTGAGAATAACTTTTTTTATAATTTGTTTATTATAGCATAAAAATATATTCTCGCAATAAAAAACGCCGTGTTTTTAATAAGTTAAAGAAAAAATCCGATTGAAACAAATAAAAATTGTTAATTTTTATTTGTTTAATCTATGGGATTGAAACGGTACATCAAACGTGATATACTCAAATTATGAAAATTATCTCTTCAAACACGTCCAAAGGCGCATATCTCGGCGTGGTCGGGATTTTGGGCAAAAATATGGACGGAACTTCAAAAAACGTAGTTATTGCGCCCGACAGATTTACCGCTTCGGTGGAAAGGGGGCTTATTTCGGCATTGGGCATCGAAAGCACGTTTGGCATAGAAGTTATGTCGTTCACGAGGCTTGCGAGCAAACTCATAGGCAACGACATCAAAAAGTGCCTTACGCCCGAAGGATCGGTTATGCTGATAGGCAAGGTTATCGCCGACAATCGCGACAAACTTTGCTATTATCAAAAAGTCGCACTCAAAGAGGGATTTGCAAGCGAACTTTACGCTGCGCTTACCGCCATAAGAAACAGCGGCATATCCTCAAAGGACTTGCTCGAATCCTCGAAAAGAGCGAACGTGTCGCTTCAAATGAAAGCGAAAGACCTTGCTCTCATATACGACGGCTACCTCGCCG
The DNA here is from genome assembly GCA_963659595.1 of Anaeroplasmataceae bacterium. Classification (GTDB taxonomy): domain Bacteria; phylum Bacillota; class Clostridia; order Christensenellales; family CAG-917; genus CAG-475. The sequence continues at coordinate 2,870 of CAVKUX010000034.1, forward strand.
CCCTCGAGGGCAAGCACAGCGATTCGTCAACAAGACTCTACGCCCTCGCCGAATTTTTGAAAAACAATCCGAGCGCGATTGCTTCCACAAATTTTTACATCACGGATATATACGATTTTTCCGCTCCCGAACTCGAAATCATAAAGAGCATCGCAAACAACGCGCTGTCGCTGAGTGTCGGCATAACGAGCGGATATTCAAATCCGAACAAGCGCATATATCCCGACCGCGTGTCAAAGAAACTCGCCTCTCTTTGCGAGGGCAGAGTGCAGATTGAAAGAAACGACGAAAGCCTACCCGATTCGGTTGACGCAATTTCAAAAAAACTGTTTTCCTACATCTCCACAAGCGCGTACGAAAAAGCCGAAAATGACGGCAAAGTCTTCTTGCGTTCGGCAAATGACAGAAGCGACGAGGTTATGCGCCTCGCTCTCGACGTGGCAAAGGGCGTGAGAGAGGGCAGACGTTACAAAGATTTCGAGGTGTACGCAAGCGATTTGGACGCGTACGGGCAAGAGATAAAATCCACGTTTGCGCGATACGAAATACCATACTTTATAGACAAAAAAGAGTTGCTTTCCGAGCAAGCGAAAGCGAGATTCATATTGCAGGCAATCGCCTGTTATCGCACGAATTTCAGACTCGGCGAAGTGTGCGACTTTATAAAAAATCCGTTGTTTGCAATCTATTCGCAATACGGCGAAGAGGGCGCGTATCTGTTTGAAAACTACTGCCTTAAATACAACGTGCGCTTTGTGCCGACCTCGGCGGAAGATTGCTTCAAGAAGTGCGAGGGAAGGAAGGCATTCAACGCAAAAGAACAAAAAAACGGTTTTATATATGCAAATATAGACGATAAAGTCGAGATTTTGGATAACACCGTTGAAAACGTAATTCCCGAAGCGGTGCGAAAAGAGATTGTGAGTTTGCTTGCTCCCGAACTCTTCGAGGGAAACAAACACATAAAGGCTTTTGTCAAATCGACAAGGGATTTGCTTGAAAAAATCGACCCTTGCTATCTAAAATACGTCGATAAAATCGCAAGCCAAAGCGAGTATTTCAGAAAGTGCGCCGAGCAAGTCAATTCAAAACTCGAAGCCGTGCTCGACGAGATAGAAGAAGTGCTCGACGAGCAAGCGGATATAAACAAATTCGAAAGCGTGTTCAAGTCCATGATAAAGACGCTGAAAATCGCGCTCGTGCCGACCTATCTCGATTGCGTGTTCGTCGGCGACGGCGAGTCGAGATTTTCGGGAAACGGCGACATATACGTTCTTGGTGCAAACAGTGGAAAATTGCCTTCTCAAAGCGGAGGCGGCGTGGTGCTTACCGACAGAGACGAGCAGACGCTCTCCGCGCTCGGCATAGAGATTACGCCTTGCGAAAGACAAAAGGCACTCGACGGTATGTATGCCGTTTGCGACCTTATGAAAAAACCGCAGGGCAGACTCGTGGTGAGTTATCCCGACAGCGGCGACGGCGGAGCACTGAGACCCTCCACCGTCGTGTTCGAACTTCAAAATATGCTTGCAAAAAACGGCAAACCGCTCGAAATAGAGAGAATAGATTTCGAGCATTACACCACTCTCGACGGCAAGGATTTGCAAAAAGCCGCGCTTGCGCTGTCCACAAGGAAAGGATGCTTCAACGAAGTGCTTAAAAACGGCGTGAGCGGACGTTGCGACGCAAACGATATAGGAGTGTACGGCTCGGCGTTTTCGCTTTTGGACGAGGACGAGCAAAAACTTATAAACAAGTCGTTCGTATCGCCGGTGAAAATCGCTCTGCCAGAAAAATCCTATTTTGCGGGGCGCACGAGCGTAAGCAGGCTCGAAACCTTTTTCGGCTGTCCGTACGCGCATTATTTCAATTATATTTTGTCCTTGCGCAAGCGAAAAGACGGCACGTTCGAGGGTACGGAAAACGGAACGATTTTGCACTTCGTGCTTGAAAAGTTTTTCGGCGACGTGCGCGACGGCAACGTAAAAGACGAGGACGAGGCAAAGGGGAAAGCATATGAGTATTTCGACCGCGCGATAAAGGAAAACAACTTCGAAGTGTTGCTCGAAAAGGCGGACACGGGCAGAATCCTCGCTCGCCTAAAAGAAGAGGGCGCGACGCTTTGCAAGGACTTGTTCAAGGTGCAGCAACGCTCGGCGTTCAGACCATTTTTGCTCGAAGCGAAAATAGGGGAAGGAAGAATAGAGCCGATGTCCCTCGAATTCGGCGGTAAGAAAGTGGAACTCAAGGGCACTATCGACAGAGTGGACAAACTTGGCGACAAGTTTATCATCATCGATTATAAGACCTACAAGAGCGCGGATTTGACACTCAAAGAGTTGTACAGCGGACAAAAAATCCAACTTTATATCTATATGCGCGCGGTGGAGCAAAGCATTCACGCAACGCCGTGCGGCGTGTTCTATTTCCCTGTATTCTCAAGTTTTACCGACGAGAGCGGCAACCGCTACAAATACAAAGGGCAAGCGTGCGACAGTCGCGAAACGCTGGGTTTAATCGACGAAATGGCGACGTCAAACCCCGATTGCGCTATCGTGCCGTTCAAGACCGACAGAAAGGGCGAGAATCTCAATCCCGAAATACACCTCTCCAAAGATGGATTCGACAAACTGGGCGATTATGCCGTCGCGATTGCCGGCGAGGGCGCAAGCAAGATTGCGGACGGGTATATAAAACCCTCGCCCCTCAAAGACAAATGCAAGAAGTGCGACTTTGCCGCGATATGCGCGTACAAGGGAACAAACGAAAGAAAAACGCCCAAAGTGAAAGGGCTTGAAAGTTTCGATACGGAAGGAAAAAAATGAGCGAAAATACAGTTGTGACATTCAGCAAAAACGCAGAGGAAAGGCTTGAAATTCTGCGCGACGAAAAGGGGAATATTCTTCTCACCGACGACCAGAAAAAAGCCGTGCTCGAAAAGGGACGTATTCTCGTTTCCGCATCCGCAGGCTCGGGGAAAACATCCACTATGGTCAAGCGCATAATCGTTATGCTGTCGGAGGGTGCGTCTTTGAAAAATCTGCTCGTGCTCGTATACAACAACGCCGCCGCAGACGAACTTAAAGAAAGACTGCACCAAGAACTTTTCAAGGCGGCTTGCTCCTCGAGCGGCGAAAAGCGCGACAGATTCAGACAAGAAATCGACGAATTGCCGTTTTGCCATATCTGCACCATACACGCTTTTTGCCAGTCGTTGATAAGAGAAAACTTCGACAAACTCGGCATATCCCCGACGTTCGAGGTGCTTGACGAAACGAGGCACGCGTCGTACATGAACAAGGCTCTCGACGAGGTCATCGCAAAGTACGCCGCAGACGGCGACGAAACGTTTTGCGAACTCGCCGACATCTTCTCGCAATCGAGAAAAGAGGAAAACCTCAAAAGCAACATCATAAAGTTTTACAACCTCATCGAGATACAACCCGATAAGGACGAATTCGAAAAGTGCGTTGAGGAGTGCTACGGCTCCTACGACAGAAGTAAATTTTTCGAGATATTGCAAAACTACTATAAATCCTTTTTCGCAAAGGCAAACGACGCGCTTTTGCAAGTCAAGGCGCGGCTGGAAACGATTGCGCCGACCTCGAAGTACGTTCAAAGCCTTGCGGTTGCGACAGCGTTCTGCGCCGAAATCGAAAGAGAAAACAAACTTTTCGATATGTGCGCTTTGGCAACCAAGTACGAAAAACCGCGCGCGGCGATAAGTTCCAAAGCGAGCGAGGAGGAAAAACTCGTCACCGCATACGCTAAGGACTACCTCAAACAGTTGAGCGACGTCATAGACGAAATGAGAGAGGTTGCCCAAAGAGGAGACGCTTTAGAACAATCGCACGAGCAGAACGCGAAATACGTCAAAAAGTTGCTCGAAGTCGCAAAAAATTTTGCGGAAATTCTCGACAATCTCAAAAAAGAGGACAACGTGTTGTCTTTCGAGGACTTACAGCACAAGGCTCTCGATTTGCTTAGCGGCGGCGTGACGGGCGAGTTCGACGCAGTGTTCGTCGACGAGTACCAAGACGTAAACCCCACGCAAGAAGCGATTATCCGCAAACTCGTCAAGGGCGAGTGCTTTATGGTGGGCGACGTAAAGCAAAGTATATACGGCTTCCGTCTTGCCGACCCCGCGATTTTCATATCCCGACAAAACGCTTACGAAACGAGTGCGAAAGAGGGTACGAACATATTTTTCAATCGCAATTTCAGAAGCGCGTACGGCATACTCGATTTTGTCAACGGCGTTTTCGACAGCGCGATGACGGAGGACAGCGCGGACGTAAACTACAAAAAGGACGCGAGATTCGAACTTAAAGACGTGCCGCCCGTGCGCCTCGAAGGCGTAAACCCCGAGGGGTACGTTCAGGTGCATTTGTTTGTGAAGCAAAAGGAAGAGGCGCAGGTTTCGACGGGACTTTACGACATAGAAAAGGCGTGCGGCGACGACGAGGGAGGCAGCGCACAAGAGGGCAACTTCATTGCAAACGAAATCAAAAAACTCGTGGGCAAAGCCAAAGGCGACGGAAAGTATATCGGATACGGCGACATCGCCGTGCTTTTCCGCTCGCGCTCGACCGGCGCAAAGGAAATCGTGCAAACCCTCAAAGCGCGAGGCATACCCGTCAACGAGGGTGCGTTCGGCAAATCTCCCTCGCTTCCCGAAAGGGAGTTGATTGCGTTCTTGCGTGTTTTGGACAATCCTCGACAGGATATACCGTTTGCAGGGTATCTGCTGTCCTTTTTCGGCGGCTACGACGAGAGCGAGTTGGCGTACGTCGCGTCGGTGGAGGGCGACTGCCTTTACGACAAGTTTTTGGCGATTGCAAACGACGACGAACGCGCGACGGAAAACGATGCGTATCGCTCGCTCAAAGCAAAGGCGAAAGCAACTCTCGACACTATAGAGGAGTACAGACTCAAAGCGAGTTATCGGAGCGTAAAAGAACTTATGCGCACAATCGTCGGAGACTATTGCTATGACGCTTATCTCATGCGCTCGGGCGAGGGCGACGCATACGGTCTCAAAGCGTTTGTCGAAAGCCCCGACGAGGAGGACTCGCTCGGCAAATTCTTGCTAAACTACTGCGAGGGCGACGGCGGCGAGAGAGGCGCGACGGGGGGCGACAGAGTGGTTATTTCCACTTTTCACGGCTACAAGGGGCTTGAAAATCCCGTCGTTTTCGTTGCGGATACGGCGTTCGGATTCAACTACGAGGCAGGCTCGGGCGACCTCATTCTCACGGGCAAAGGTCTCGGCGGCGACAAGGGCAACAACAAGGGGCTTGTGGGTATGAACGCTTTCGACTTCGAACAAAAGACCAAAAATTCCGTCACGCTGTCCAAAATAGCGGTTGCAAAGTGCATAAAGGACAACCAACTCAAAGAGGAAATAAGGCTGTTTTACGTCGCTCTCACGCGCGCGAAACAATTGATGTACGTCACCGCCACCGTGAGCGAATCAAAGAGCGCGGGGTTCGGCGTTACGACAAAACTCGGCGGCGCGGGGTGTGATTTGGATTTTATATCTTCCGCTGTTTTCGACGGTACGGTCAAGTGCGTACCCTTCCGCCACTATGCGGACGAGGACGACGTGCAGAACGCGCAACCCGACTCCTTAAGGCTCATACCCGACAAGAATATCGTAAACGCCGCATTGAAAGCGCAAGCGTTCGAATATCCGTACAAGCAAGCGACGTCGCTTGCGATGAAGTACAGCGTTTCCGCTCTCGACAGCAAGGACGACGACGCGGTAGAGGTGTTCGAAGAGGCGGCAAAACGAGGCACTGCGTATCACAAAGTTATGCAGTATATCGACTATTCGACAAGAGGAGCAGTGGAAGTCGAAAGGCAGATGGACGAGCTCGTTAACCGCAATATTCTCACCAAAGAGGAAAGAGAATCCGTCAATCCGCAAGACATCGCAAAGTGCCTTGAAAGCGACATTATGAAAGTCGCACTCGAAGCGGAAAAGAAAGGAAAGTGCCATAGAGAGCAATCCTTTATGATGTACAAAAAGGCGAGGGATGTAAGCGACGATTTCACGTCGGACGACAGAGTGCTCGTGCAAGGCGTGATAGACTTGTTTATCGACGACGAAAGGAAGATTATCGTTGACTTCAAGACATCCTCGCTCAAAGACGAAAAAACGCTTGAAAAGTACAAAAAGCAACTTTATCTATACAAATCGGCAGTTGAAAGTGCGATTAATGCAAAAGTTGACGAAATAGTGTTGTATTCGTTCGCAACAGGAAAGACCGTAAAATTGTAAAAACCTCAAGGCAAAACGCTCGCAAAGGGAAACCCTAAAACAACCTCTTGACCAGTCGCGGATATTTTGTATAAAAAAATTGTGCGTTTGTTTGAAATTATCCTTGATTTTTCTTTGCGCGTTAGGTATAATCATATAGATATATAAAATTTGCTGGCGCACCACGTTGCGTGCGCGGAGGATTCGTGGACTTTTTTGAAAAGGCGTTTCAATGGCTTGCGGACATGTCGCAAAAACTTCCCGCAGTCGATACGAATTTGTTTTTCATCGTCGTTTTGGCGGTGATTTTCGGTTTGGGAATCGTCATTGCTTTTACCTTGCTCGGCTCTCGCGCTCGCAAACTTTTCGTTTCGGCAAGAAAAATCAGAAAGTATCTTGCAAACGTGGACGCCGTCGACGACGACAACGTGAGCGATTTTACGGCGCATTGTTTCTCCAAAAACACACCGCAGCCTTTGCGTGACGCGTGGGTGCAATATCTCGGCGTGCGTTTCGGCTATCCCAGCGACATCGTCAGCGACAGCGCGGTGTACGACAAATTCGTCAAGAAGAACAGGGACGTTCGTTCGGGCGTGTTTATCGGCATATCTCTCGTGTTGCTTGCGTTTTTCGCATTTTGGGGTTACGGCGTTTTGCCCGCCGCAAAAATGGGCGTGGTTCATCTTGCCGCGCTTGCGCTCATCGGCGTGATGTATCTTGTGCTTGTCATTCTCGCGCGCAAGCAAAATCAAAGATGCCTCGAGACCTTCGAGGCTATGCAAGAGGACTTGGACGCAAAAGTCAATTTGCAGATAGACAGCAATTTCGCAACGGATTCTTCGCCGCTTCAGGAACTCAATTCCCTCGTTGAGGAAATCATCGCTCGCAACACGGCAAAAGTCGTGGACGAGGACGACGAGCAGACCCCCATCGAAGCGCTTATCGAGCAGAAGTTGCAAGAGCAAAACGAGTTCGACGACGAGGACGAACAAGAGAATATCGACGAGATCGTTTCCGCTCAAGAGGAAGCGCAAGAAGAAAACGCTCAGGACGGCGACGTCGAATCCGACGACGAGCAACGCCATATAGACGAACTCTTGCAAGAGCAAGAGGAGCAAGTCGAAGAAACTGCTGCCGAGGAATCCGAAGAAACAGAAACCGCAATCGAGGACGCAGACGAGCAAGTCGAGGAGCAGGAGAATATCGACGAACTTTTGCAAGAACAGGAAGAGGAACTCGAGGAAAAAGCGCAAGAGGAATCCGATGAAACCGAACTCGAAATCGAGAGCGCGGACGAAACGCTTGCCGACGAGCCGCAAGAGAGCGAAGAAGAACAAAACGTTGAGGAGCAAGAACCCGAAACGGTCGAATCCGAAACTCTTGACGAAGCGGAAAACGAAGACGCCGCAGACGTCGAAAACGAGGAAATCGAAGAAAACGTCGAAAACGAAGACAACGTAGAATATACCGAATCGGAAGAAACCGACACTCAAGAGGAAGAAACCGAAGAAACCGACGCTCAAGAGGAAGAACCCGAAGAGAGCGACGAGCAAGAATCCGCCGAGGAAGAAACCGAAGACGAACAGGAAAACGTCGAGGAATCTGCCGAGGAGTCTGCCGAGGAGTCTGCCGAAGAGGCGAATGACGAGGACACCGAAGACAATGCGGAATCGGACGAGGCGGAATCCGCCGAAACCGACGGCGAAGAAGTCGAAGAAGTCGAAGAGGACGAATCCGAAGAAGTCGAAGAGGCGAAAGAGGACGAATCCGAAGAAGTCGAAGAGGCGAAAGAGGACGAAGAACCCGAAGTGGTTTACGTCGTAGACGAAGAGGACGAGGAAGAGAACGCAAAACCGTCAAAACTCGTCAAACTTCCCAATCTCGTTGATTATATGCTGTCGAAAAATATGCCGAAGTCAATGAAAATCCAAATCGCCACTATGCTTATAAGCACATACAACAAGTTTAAGGACAGCAAGGAAGATCGCAAAATCGTCGTGTCTTGTCTCGGAAAAGTCATGCGCGATTTGCAACAGGAAAATTAAAAATATAGTCGGGGAGCCGACGCAAAATAAAAAATCATTGCGAGGATTGTAAAGATGTTTGGAAAGAAGAAAAAACTCGAAGCAGAACGCCGCGAAGAAGAATTGCGCTTGCAAAAGCAAGAACTTGAAAAACAACAAGTTCCGACCGTAGAGCAGGCACAAGAGCCGGATGACAAAATCTTTTTTGAAAGCGAACTCATTGACGACGATGACGACGACACCGCCGCTCAACCCTCCGCCGAGGACGACAACGCGCTTCCCAAAGAGTACGAGGCAATCGCTTACATTTTGAAGCAGGAACAGGGTGAGGACCTTGTCGCAGAGCCTGTCGGCGATGACGAGCCCGTTCAATCCGCACAAGAGCCGCAACAGAGCGTAGAAGAGGTCAAGGAAGAACCCGAAAAGACCGCGCCCGTTCTCGAAGAAGCCGTCGAGGAGCCTAAGGCGCAAGAAACCGCCGAAGAATCCCTCGAAGAAGTCGAAGATTTAGACGAGAGCGAAGAAACGGAAGAAAGCGAAGAGAGCGAGCAAGAGACCGCACCTGCAACCGAGGAGCAAAAGGAAGAAGTCGTTTATGTTGTGGACGGTCCGAGCGAGGACGACGACGAAATCGTCAAACCCGCAAAACTCGTCAAACTTCCCAACCTCGTGGACTATATGCTTTCTCAAAATATGTCCAAGCAAATGAAGATGAACATCGCAACGCTGTTGCTTTCGACGTACAACAAGTACAAGGACGTGCCGGCAGAAAAGAAGATTGTCATTCAATGCATGGCAAAAGTTATGAAATCTCTCATTCAAGGCTGATAGAATATCGGTTTTGATTGATTTTATGAAAACAAGCAACGAAAAAACGGAAGCGACTCGCTTCCGTTTTTGATATGCCGTCAAACGTTTGTTTTTTATTCCTAAATTGCGATTTTCGAACATCTAACCAAACGAATTTTTCGGTTTGCTTGCCAAAATCATTTGAGCATCTTTTTCTTGATAAACACGATGATGAGCGCAATGCAGATAAGCACGTTTATGCCGACGACAACCCAAAATCCCCACAGTTTACCCTCAAAAGGAACGCCCGTGTTCATGCCCCAAAGCGCCGCCACCATGGCAGGGGTGTCGACCAAAAGCGTGAGAACGGTGAGCGTCTTCATAACGACGTTGAGGTTGTTGGAGATTATGGACGCATAGGTGTCCATCGTTCCGCTCAAAATGTCGCGGTAGATATTTGACATCTCGATTGCCTGTCTGTTTTCAATCAAAACGTCGTCCCACAAGTCGTCGTCTTCCTCAAAGAATTTCACAAGACGCGGGAATTTGTCGAGAACGGCGGTGTTTGCACGGAGGGAAGTGGAGAAGTACACCAGCGACTTTTCAAGCGAAAGCATTTCGATAAGCCCCTCGTTTTTCATCGCCTTTTCCAGTTCCGCCTGAACGCGCTGGCTGGCTCTGTCGATTTGTTTGAGGTATTGCAAATATTTCTTTGCGATGACGTATTGAAGTTGCAGCACGAAACGAGTACGTTTGTGGATGTTGAAGTCTTTGACGTAACGTCCTGCCATAAGGTCGTTGATGATAGACGTTTCGTTCAAGCAAACGGTCACGATCGTGCTTTCCGTAGTGATGCAGCCGAAAGGCAGGGTGGCGTAGGTGTAGCGGTCGTCGTCTTCCTCCGTGATAGGGATGTCGGTGACCGCCATAAATATGCCGTCCTCTTTTTCGCAGTGAGCGCGCTCTTCGGAGTCCAACGCCGCCTTGACGTAGTCTTCGGGAATCCGACACGAGGAACATACCAACTCGATTTCCTTGTCGGTGGGGTTTGACATATGAATCCATTGCTCGGTAAAGTCATAACCCTCGACGATGAGTTCGGGGTCGACTTCGATGACGGATTTGTTGACTTTTTTGTAGACTTGGATCATTTTATCCTCCCATGGGCATAGCGATACGCGCCACGTAGGAGAACCTAAAACGTGTGCGTATTCAGCGGAGATGTTGACTACTTCGAGGGTCAGCGTCCATAAATATTGCACCTCTAAAAAAATTAACAAACAGAGTTTAGCAAAAAAAAACGGCGGGCGCAAGTCATTTTGCCGATTCGAAACAAAATTCTTAAAAAATTCTGTCGAATCGAATAAATAGGATAATTGTATAATTATGTTGCGTTTTTTCTTGCATACGCAAAAAATTTTTGTTATTATACTTTATGACTATATTGAAAATCTTTTAGGAGGAATTCTAAATGGGCAAAAAATACGTTTATCAGTTTGCCGAAGGCAATGCAAAAATGCGTGAACTTCTCGGCGGCAAAGGCGCAAACCTCGCAGAAATGACCAACATCGGTCTTCCTGTTCCTTACGGTTTCACCATCACGACGGAAGCATGCACTCAATACTATGAGGACGGCAAGCAAATCAACGACGATATCAAGGCGGAAATTATGGAAAACATCGCAAAACTCGAAAATCAAGCGGGTATGAAATTCGGCGATAAAGAAAATCCCCTTCTCGTTTCCGTTCGCTCGGGCGCAAGAGCGTCTATGCCCGGTATGATGGACACAATCCTCAATCTCGGTCTCAACGACGACGTTGTGGAAGTCTTGGCAAAGAAATCCGGCAACCCCAGATGGGCGTGGGACTGTTACAGACGTTTCATTCAAATGTTCTCCGACGTCGTTATGGAAGTCGGCAAGAAATACTTCGAGGCTCTCATCGACGAACTCAAAGAAAGAAAAGGCGTCACCTATGACGTCGAACTCACCGCAGACGACCTCAAAGAACTCGCAGGCAAATTCAAAGCAGAATATCAATCGAAGATCGGCAAACCCTTCCCGTCCGATCCGAAGGAACAACTTTTCGAGGCTATCAAAGCCGTTTTCCGTTCTTGGGACAATCCGCGCGCAAACATCTATCGTATGGACCACGACATCCCGTACAGCTGGGGTACTGCGGTCAACGTACAAATGATGGCATTCGGCAACATGGGCGACGATTGCGGCACGGGCGTTGCGTTTACGCGTAACCCCGCAACGGGCGAACCCGGTCTTATGGGCGAATTCCTTATGAACGCACAAGGCGAAGACGTCGTCGCAGGCGTCCGCACCCCGATGCCTATATCTCAAATGGCAGAAGTTCTTCCCGAAGTCTATGCACAATTCCAAGAAGTCTGCAAGATTTTGGAAAACCACTACAGAGATATGCAGGATATGGAATTCACCATTCAGCAAAAGAAACTCTATATGCTTCAAACAAGAAACGGTAAGCGTACCGCGGCGGCGGCAATCCGTATCGCTTGCGACCTCATCGACGAGGGTATGATCACCGAACAAGAAGCACTTTTGCAAATCGACGCAAAGACTCTCGATATGTTGCTCCACCCGCAATTCGACGCAAAAGCGCTCAAAGAAGCGGACAAGGCAAACGTTGTCGGCAAGGGCATCGCGGCATCTCCGGGCGCAGCGGCAGGCACAATCGTCTTCACGGCTGAGGACGCCGTTAAAGAAGGCAAGGCAGGCAAGAAGGTCGTCCTCGTCAGACTCGAAACATCACCCGAAGACATCGAAGGTATGAAATATGCGCAAGGCATTCTCACCGTTCGTGGCGGTCAAACCTCTCACGCGGCGGTCGTTGCTCGCGGTATGGGCACTTGCTGCGTATCAGGTTGCGGCGACATCAAGATGCACGAAGAAGAGAAGTACTTCGAACTCGCAGGCAAGACGTTCCGCGAAGGCGACGGTCTTTCCCTCGACGGCTCTACGGGCAACATCTACGACACAATCATCAAGACCGTTCCCGCAGACCCCAACAGCGGCTACTTCGGAAGAATTATGAAACTCGCCGACAAGTATAAAGCGCTCGGCGTTCGCACCAACGCGGATACCCCTCAAGACGCTCAAAGAGCGGCTGAACTCGGCGCGCAAGGCATCGGTCTCGTTCGTACCGAACATATGTTCTTCGGTCCGGGCAGAATCGACAAGTTCCGTGAAATGATTTGCTCCGAAACAGTCGAAGAGCGTGTCAAAGCACTCGACGCAATCGAGCCTATGCAACAAGCAGACTTCGAAGGTCTTATGGAAGCCCTCAAAGGTATGCCTGTCACCATCCGTTTCTTGGATCCGCCGCTTCACGAGTTCGTTCCCACCGAGGAAAAGGACATCGAATTGCTTGCAAAAGCAAAAGGCAAATCCGTTTCCGAAATCAAGATCCTTTGCGACAGTTTGCACGAGTTCAACCCGATGATGGGGCACAGAGGTTGCCGTTTGGCAGTCACTTATCCCGAAATCGCCGTTATGCAAACCAAAGCGGTCATCAAAGCGGCTATCAACGTCCAAAAACGTCATCCCGATTGGAAAGTTATGCCCGAAATCATGATTCCGCTCGTCGGCGAAGTCAAAGAGTTGAAGTTCTGCAAGAAGACGGTTGTCGAAACCGCAGACGCAGTCATCAAAGAAAGCGGCGTTGACCTTAAATACGAAGTCGGCACGATGATCGAAATCCCCAGAGCGGCCCTCACGGCGGACGAAATCGCAACCGAGGCTGACTTCTTCTGCTTCGGCACGAACGACCTCACTCAAATGACGTTCGGTTTCAGCCGTGACGACGCAGGCAAGTTCTTGCCCAGTTACTATCAAGCAAAGATTTACGAATCCGATCCGTTCGCACGTCTTGACACTGTGGGCGTAGGCAAACTCATGAAGATGGCAGTCACGCTCGGCAGAGGCGCAAACAGCCATTTACATTGCGGAATCTGCGGCGAACACGGCGGCGATCCTTCTTCCATCGAATTCTGCCACGAAATCGGACTTGACTATGTGTCCTGCTCACCGTTCAGAGTGCCTATCGCAAGACTTGCAGCAGCACAGGCTAACATCCGTAATCCGAGGGCGACAAAATAAGTCCTTAAACGGCTAAAAACCACTTTTTTAGGTTAAATTTCCATAAAAGCAGTCATTCTTGCAACAGAGTGACTGCTTTTTTGTTTTCAAAATGTCATCGATAACTCAAAAATACCCCTGAAATTATGGTGGGTGCTAAAAAATGAACACACTGCTGTATGTACTAATATAGGTAATTAGGGGCGACGAAAGGAGACATTTTGTATGCAAGATTATAAGTTAATAATAGAATATTATGAGAAGGGCAATAATAAGACGCAAATTGCAACGCTATGCGGTTGCTCTCGCGCATTGGTTTTGCAAGTCTTGAAGCGCATTGATTTTTATCAAATAAAATTGGTAGATGTAAAAGGAATTAACAATAGAGAATTGTCATACATCATTTTTCCGGAGCGTGTAAGAAAAGGACACGGATATCTTATACCTGATTTTGAATGGGAACTTCTTCAAATGCGCAGACACGGTTCATCTGTAAAACTTTGTTGGCGTAGATATTGTAAGCGTGCAGCAAAGCAAGGCTTACGCGCATATTGTTGGAAAAGTTATCTGCGTATGTATAAGGAGTATTGGAATCCGCCGCAAGATAGTTATAATCCAAAGGATATAATACGCAAAAAACTTGTTCATTACAATAGATTGATGGAACGTTGTCAATCTAAC
>CAVKUX010000035.1:0-16066 GCA_963659595.1 Anaeroplasmataceae bacterium
GCTCAAAACGGTGTTCGGACCGCTATTCAAACTCGTTGAAGCGGTGTTCGAACTCTTTACGCCCGTCGTAGTCGCCTGGATCATCGACAACGCCATTCCTATGGGCAGAAACGGCGATTTTTCGGGCTTGATTTACGGCGGATTGATTATCCTCGCGCTCGGCGTGTTCGGGCTTGCGTTCTCGCTTACGGCGCAGTTTTTCGCGTCCCGCGCTTCTCTCGGATTCGGCACGAACCTTCGCCGCGATCTCTACTCGCACATAAACACGTTTTCCTACACGGAACTCGACAAGTTTTCCACAACGTCGCTCATAACTCGTCTTACGTCCGACGTCAATCAGGCGCAACAAGCGGTCGCTATGTTCATTCGCCTCGTGCTTCGCGCACCGTTCATCGCTGTGGGAGCAATCGTCATGGCAATGCTCATCGACCTCAAACTCTCTTTGATTTTCGTGGCGGCGGCGCTTGTGATTGCCGTACTTCTTGCAATAATAATGCTCACCACGATGCCCAAATATAAGGACGTTCAATCCAAACTCGACGATGTATCGAGGCTCACAAAAGAGAACCTTTCGGGCGCGAGAGTGGTAAGGGCGTTCGGCGCGGAAGAGAGAGAAAAACAAATTTTCGACAATGCGGCGCAATCCCTTTCGCAAACCTCGATAAAGGTCGGCGCAGTGTCCGCTCTTCTCAATCCTCTCACATATTCCGTGCTCAACCTCGCCGTCATCGCGATTTTGTATTTCGGCGGCAAAAGCGTGTACATGGGCAACCTCACGCAAGGCGAGATTATCGCGCTTGTCAACTACATGACGCAAATCCTCAACGCGCTCATCGTGTTTGCAAACCTGCTTGTGACATTCACGAAGGCTTCGGCTTCGGCGGCGAGAATAAACGAAGTGTTTGACGTCACGTCGTCAATGCAGGAAGGAAGCGGCGCGATTATTGACGAAACCGCACCCGCAATCGAGATGAACGACGTTTCGTTTGCATATGCTCAAAACGGCACTCCATTCCTCAAAAACGTGAATCTAACCGTGCAAAAAGGCGACAGCGTGGGCATTTTGGGAGGTACGGGCAGCGGCAAAACCACCCTCGTTTCGCTTATGTCGAGGCTGTACGACGCAACGTCGGGCGAGGTGAAAATCTACGGCGAAAACGTCAAAAATTACACCAACGCGCAACTTCGTCAAATCTTCGGCGTTGCGCCGCAAAAGGCGGTTTTGTTTGAAGGAAGCGTAAAGGACAACCTGCTTTGGGCAAACGAAAACGCAACCTACGATGACATTAAAAACGCCCTCGAAACGTCGCAATCCGCCGAATTCGTAAACGCTTTGAAAGAGGGGTTGAACACGCAGATTTCGCAAGGCGGAAAAAATCTTTCGGGCGGTCAACGTCAACGTCTTACAATCGCGAGAGCGTTGGTGTCAAATCCCGATATTCTCATTTTGGACGACTCGTCCTCCGCTCTCGACTTTGCGACCGACGCGAAACTTCGCAAGGCTTTGTCGCATTTGCGCCTCGAGCGAGGTCTTACGACCGTCGTCGTTTCTCAGCGCGCCACGAGCATAAAATACTGCGACGTTATCGTCGTGCTCGACGAGGGCAAAATCGTGGGAATCGGCACTCACGACGAACTTATCAAATCCTGCGACGTGTATAGAGAAATATGCCTTTCGCAAAACAAGGAGGAAGAAACAAAATGAAAAAGACTTCCTCGAATACCGTGCAAAAAAACAAAACCGACTTTGCGGCAATCAAAAAGTTGCTTAAGTACGCGCGCCCGTATGTGCCTGTCATTATACTTGCGCTCGCGCTTTCCGCTCTTCAAATCGCCGCCACCCTTCTCGCGCCCGTCGTAATCGGCAAAACGGTGGACTACATTATAGGCGAAAACAACGTCGACTTCGGCGTAATCCTCAAAAACGCGGGCATTTTGGCAGGTCTTATCGCTTGCGTGTTCGTGTTTCAATACCTTGCGTCGCTGTGCATAAACCTCGCTTCTTTCCGCACTATCCGCGACCTTCGTTCGAGCGCGTACGCAAAACTCAACGACGTGCCGCTTTCCTACGTCGATTCTAACTCGCACGGCGACCTTATGTCGAGAGTGGGCAACGACGTAGACCAGATTTCCGACGGACTCATACAAGGCTTCTCGCAACTTTTCAACGGAATCGTGACGATAATCGGCACGCTCGCGTTTATGCTTTGGTACAACTGGCTCATTGCGCTCGTGGTGGTGTGTCTCACTCCTCTGTCGCTGTTTGTTGCGTACTTCATCGCAAAAGGCTGCCACAATATGTTCGCCATGCAGGCAAAAAAGCGCGGCGAACTTTCGGGACTTGTCACCGAAATGCTTTCGAATCAACGAGTCGTCAAACTGTTCGGCTATGAAAAACGCGCGGAGGACAGATTTGCAACCATCAACGGCGATTTGAAAGTTTGGGGACAAAACGCGGCGTTCTACTCTGCAATGGTCAATCCCTGCACGCGATTCGTCAACAACGTCATATACGCCGTCGTGTGCGTTTTGGGCGTGTATTTGGTGATAAAAGGCGGCGTGGTGCCGGGAGTGGGCACACTTTCCGTCGGCGCGCTCTCCTGCGTGCTTTCCTACGCCACGCAGTACACAAAGCCGTTTAACGAAATCACGGGCGTAGTCACCGAACTTCAGGGCGCAACCGCCGCGGCAAGCAGAGTTTTCGACCTCTTGGAAGCGCAAAATCAATCTTCCGACGAGGGATTCAAGGACTTGACCGACGCGCACGGAAACATAAACATCGACGACGTGTACTTCTCCTACGTTCAGGACAAGCCGCTCATTCAAGGCTTCTCGCTCAACGTCAAGAGCGGACAACGAGTGGCTATCGTCGGACCTACGGGTTGCGGCAAAACCACCCTCATAAACCTTCTTATGCGCTTCTACGACCCCGACAGCGGCAAAATAGAAGTAGAGGGCAAGGATATAACTCAAGTCACGAGAAAGTCGCTCAGATTGAGTTACGGCATGGTGTTGCAAGACACTTGGCTCAAAAAAGGCACCGTGAGAGAAAACATTGCCTACGGCAATCCGTCCGCAACCGACGAGGAAATCGTCGAAGCGGCAAAAGCGGCGCATATCCACAACTTCGTCACTCACCTCGAAAACGGCTACGACACTATTCTCGACGACGGCGGCGGCAACATCTCGCAAGGTCAAAAGCAACTTCTCTGCATCGCAAGAGTTATGCTCACTCATCCGCCTATGCTCATTCTCGACGAAGCGACGAGTTCAATCGACACTCGCACCGAAATCAAAATTCAGCAAGCATTTGAAAAACTTATGCAAAACAAGACGTCCTTCATCGTCGCTCACCGCCTGTCAACAATCAAGAACGCCGACGTTATCCTTGTTATGAACAAGGGCAACGTCATCGAAAAAGGCACTCACGACGAACTTCTCGAAAAGGGCGGATTCTACGCAAATCTCTACAACTCGCAATTCGAGCATTGAAAAGCGCACATCGAATTAACGCAAAAAGCACAAGAATACGCTGAAAAATATCAAAAAATGCGCTGAAACATAAGAAAATCAATAAACAAAAGGCAGATGGCGACGGAAATTCCGTCGCCATCTGCCTTTTGTTTATCTTTTGGGGTATTTAGTTTTGATATTTATTTTTTGATTTATACTGTCTTTTCGTTTTTATGTCGGCTTTTTGCAATCGAATGATTATTCAAAAACCAAAATATCTTTCTTTGACGAATAGACGTTCCACCTCTCTTTTCCGCTTATATTCGGGTTTTGAGTGCGTGCAAAGTTTGCCATTCTGTCCACGATTTCGTTTGACAAATCGTAGTCCGCTTTTTCAAACGGGCGCAAGGATTTACCCAGCGAGCCGAGAACGTACCAAAGGTCGCAGGAATGGAAAGAAGCATTGTCGGGCGGCAAGAGGCGTTCGAGCGAAAAGACATAGCAAGGTGCGTTCTTCCTCTTTTGTCCTCTTGCAAACGCTCTCGCCATATGATTGAGGATAGGCGGAAGCAAATCCTTTTTGACCGTGCCGAACACGATGGGAACGTCGGTGTCGTAACGCTTGTCCTTGACAAGTTCGCCGTCGATGACGGGTTTGGTGCAAAGAGCCTTGCCGAGCGGATATTTGGTTTTCCACGTCGTCCACACTGTCTTTGTGTCGAGTGTTTTGAACTCGTCGAAATCCTTTGCGCCGCTCGCCTTTATGAGTTTTGTCCAGTACTTTGCGTTGGGATTGGAAATCGGCAACATCGCGCCGCGTTTTCCGCCGCCCGAAAGCATAACCGCGCCCTTAATCTTGCCTTTGAGCATATCCGAGCATATGAGCGTCTGAATGCTCATTGCCCCTGCGCTCTGCCCCATAAGCGTGATATTGTCGGGGTCGCCGCCGAAAGCCGAGATATTGTTTCTCACCCACTCTATCGCCGTGTACTGGTCGAGAAGACCGAGATTGCCTTTGACGTGCGTTTTGTCGGCGTAAAAGCCGAAAACGTTGAGACGATAGTTTATTGCGACAAACACAACGCCGCGCTTTGTGTACGCCGAGCCGTCGAATTGCATTTCGTTTATACTACCGCCCGTGAAACTTCCGCCGTGAATGAACACGATGACGGGGCATTTGTCGGCGTTTTTTGGCTGATATACGTCCAAAATCAAGCAATCCTCGCTATATGTGAAGGATTTACCTTTGCGGAATTCCTGATAATAGAATCTGTGTTCCTCGTTCCAGTACGCGCGCATTTGCGGACAGCATACGCCCTGCTCGACCGCGTTTTGATTGTCGTACTTTGTGACGAGCACGGGTTTTTCAAATCGCTTTGCGGTGGCATATTTAACGCCGCGAAATCTTGCGCCGTAATCGGTGACTTCGCCTATGACGTTTCCCAAAGGCGTTGTGACGGTTTTAGTTTCCACTTGTAATCTCCTTCAAAGTTTTCATAGAAAACCTCATACTTTTGATAGGATTCGGCGACAAGTCGAGTTCCACGACAGCGTTTTGCACGCCGCACTCTTCCGCTTTTTTCAATATCGTTTTGAAATCCAGCGTACCTTTGCCGATTGCTCTGAAAATCTTGTGCTTGTAGTCTTTGAGGTGAAGAGTGTTCACTCTGCCGCCGAGCTTGTCGAGATACTCGCAAACGTCCTTGCCCGCAAACACCATCCAGAACGTGTCGGGAATGAACATAACGCGCTTGTCCGTGTTTTCGATGAGATAGTCGTAAATCGTCTTGCCGTCGATTTTGTCGAACTCGAACCAGTGATTGTGGTAGGATATCGTCATACCCTCTTTGGCAAGTTTCTCGCAAGTCGCATTCAAAAAGTCGACGAATTTTTGCAAATCCTCGATTTTCCCCGTGCGGAACTTTTTGGGCATCATACCTATGCCGAGATTGTTGCAGCCGTAGGTTTTATGCTCGGCGATAAGCGAGTCGAGGTCGTTTTCAAGACGGTCGAATTTGTCGTGCGTTATGCAAATCGGCATATCGTACTTCTTTACAAGATTTGCAAGAAACTTCGGATCTACGGGTTTACCGCCCGAAAGTTGAACAACTTGCGCGCCCATATCTCTGCACAAAGCAAAGGTCTTTTCATACCCTTGTTCGTCTTTGAGATATTTTCTCAGCGAAAACAGTTGAACGCCGTATTTCATACTTTATTCCTCGCTTTTGACATCGCTATCGTCGTTTTGCGGCGTTTCCTCGTCGATTGCGGCGTTTTCCGCTTCGTGCGATTCTTCCGCTTCTTCCTCAGCCTCGGCAACCGATTCGCCGAGAGTTTCGATGCCTTGCGTGTTGTCGATTGCAATCGAGTTGCTCTCAAATTGATTTTTGAGATGTTCTTCTTTCGCGACTTGAAGTTCCGCAACTTTCTTCTTTGAAAGCGGATACCAAACAAGAAGCACGATCGCCATAAGTCCGAACAAAACGGCAGGTATTATTGTTGCGAGATCGTACATCGTGTTGAGGTTTTCAAGGGTTTGTTTTGCCCCCTTTGCGGTGTTGTAGTGCATGCCCAAAAGCGCACCGTTGACCGCAACCGCCGAGATGACCTGACCTATCTTTCTGAAAAACATAAAGAACGCATACGCCGTGCCGTCGTCACGTCTGCCCGTCTTAATTTCGATGTCGTCGATAGCGTCGGTCGCCATTGACCACACTTGCAAAACGATGAACGTCATACCGCAGCCGCTGACGAAGCAAAGCACCAAGAACAGATACATTCTCACGTCGAGATTTACGCCGCGAAGTGCGAACATGCAAAGGTTTGCGGCAGCAGCAACGATCATACCAACGCCGCATATTTCCTTTTTGCCGAATTTGCGAACCATTTTCGGCGTAAGGAACATAAATATCGCCATAGGCGCATACGTGCAGATTGTGGATACGATGTTCATCCAGTTTGCGCCGAACAAATCGTCAAAGAGGTAAAGATAGAAACTTTGCGTGAACATTTGTCCTGCGAGCAAGAGCATGCTTGCCACGCTTACCGCCAAAAACGCTCTGTTGCCGAACAAGTTTTTGACGATGGTTTTGCCCTCGCCTTTTTGCTTTGTTTTGGGAATTGCGACAACTCTTTCCTTGTTGAACGCAAATGCCATAATGAGCATTGCAAAGCAGGCAAGCGAAAGCACCACAACGCCGATTATAACGGGCGTGTATTGCATATCCGTGAGGATTTTGCCGTTTTCGCCGACGGCGTAAACTTGATTGCCTACGGTTTTTGTTGCGCCCGTCCAGTCAGCGTCCGCAAGACGTTTTGCGTACGCAAAGGACGAAATCAAAATTACGGGCGTGCCGCCGATACCTGCGCCGATAGAGCGGAAAACGGAAAGTTTTGTGCGCTCTTTCTCGTCGGTGGTTACAACGGATGCAAGTCCGCCGTAAGGAATTTGAAGCATCGTGTAACTCATGCCGAACATAACGTATGTCACGGTTGCGTAAATGCAAGTCCCGACGGGATTGACGTCATATGTGAGTCCCGGCCACTTGACAAACATCAATATCGATGAAGCCACAAGCGGTATGGAAGCCCACAAAAACCACGGACGATATCTGCCCCACTTGGTGAGTTTGATACCGTCGCAGATTCTGCCCATAATCGGGTCGTTGATTGCGTCCCAGATTCTCGCGCCGATGAACATAAGCATGATGAACAGCGGTTCGAGGTGGAAAATATCCGTGTAGAATTTCTGCAACAGCGACGTAACGAGACCAAACACAAGACAGCATGCGGTGTCGCCCATAGCGTAGCCGATGTAGTCTTTGGTTTTTAGTCCGCTCGTGCGCGAGATGAAACTTTGCTCTGTCGCTTGCGCGACGTTTTGTGTGTCAGACATAATTACCCCTCATATAGTTTTGTAGTTGTTTAGGTTTCGGAATCCTATCCCGATTATTCCTTAATGAAGCTTCCCCCTTCCTCACGTGTTTCCCCTACCGCCGTTCCCCCTCTGCATAAATTTGAGGGAACCCACGGCGTCCGCTCTGCGTGGGGCAACACTCGGTGCTCGCATAAAAAAGTATCGTTCTTTACTTATGCCACTCGTTCACGGGCGAAAAAAATCCACACTCGCCCGTTCTCTTGTACTATCCGTCAAGCTCGACGCTCGCTTCCTCGCCGCCGTTGCGGCTCGCGTTCCGTCTTCGAAATCATACATTCCGTTTACGAGTAGGCTTCGAATAAGTGTTCGTTTTATTGATTTTTGCTCTTTTCTTCCTCTTTGCGCTTTTCAAGTTCCTCAATGTACAAATCCTCGTCAAACGGGATTTGCACTTCCTTGTGAGTCCAACTCGCAAGGTGTATCGCATTCGAGAACGTCAATCCGATTATGCCTTGCTCGCCCGGGGCAATGAATTTGTCCGTCTTTTTGAGCAGATAATCGGTGTAATTCTTGATGATTCCGATGTGTTGCGGCGGATACTTCGTGAAGTTGAGATAGTGTCCTATGCCGCGATACTTGTACGTTTTTGTCTTTGGCTTGCCCATAAACACGGTGTTATGCTCGGAAAATATGGGTTCGAGTTCCTCGTTTTGCGTGAACACGAGTTTGCCTTTTTCGATGACGATTTTGCCGCCCTCGCCCGTGATTTCGAGACGGTTCGTACCCGGTGCGTCGTGGGTCGAGGTGATAAACACGCCCGTCGCGCCGTTTGCAAACTTGCAGTATGCCGTCACGTCGTTTTCTACGCTTATGTCGCGACCCACCGTGGAAGCGGTTGCCGTAACGGACACGGGAAGCCCCGCAAGCCAAGTGAACAGGTCGAGTTGGTGAGGACATTGATTGAGCAGCACGCCGCCGCCTTCACCCCACCACGTACCGCGCCAGCCGCCTTGCGCATAGTACGCGCGCGGACGATACCAGTTGGTGATAATCCAAACGATTCTCGTGATTTTGCCGAGTTTGCCGCTGTCGATAATCTCTTTTGCCTTGATGTAAAGCGGATTTGTGCGCTGATTGAACATCATTCCGAAAAGCAATTCGGGATGTTTTTTGGATTCGTCAATCATTTCGCGCACTTGCTTCGTGTACACGCCCGCGGGTTTGTCGCAGAGCACGTTCAAGCCCGCTTTCATCGCGTCGATTGCGATTTGCGGATGAAAATAGTGCGGCGTTTCCACCATAACGACGTCGATAAGTCCCGATTTGAACATATCCTGATAATTGTCGAACACTTTTACGCCTTTGAGGTTTTCCTCTGCGTATTTGCGTCTTTCAGGCGAAATGTCGCAAACGGCGGTGAGTTTCGCGCCCTTTACGAGCCCGCCCAGTTTTGTGAGAATCTTGGTGTACAGCGTGCCTTGCTTGCCTATGCCGACTATGCCGTATCTGACTTCTTTTTTATCCATTATTTCGCCTCCGAAATCAATTTTTTAAGGTTGTTGTATTGCCAGAGGAAAACCGTCTTCCTCGACGCACACGCAAAATAGTTTCTGCCCATCTTCTTGTCGATGAGGCGGAAGGCTTTGAAATAGTCCTTCATTGCGAACTTGACGAACGGCACGAAGTATACGAGCGGTTTCATAACGGCGTACTTGAAGGTGTGCGGTTCGAGGGTCATAAAGCCCTCATAGTCGCGCGCTTTGAGTTGACCGATGATGTACTGGTAATGTCCTTCGCCCGTTCCCACAGGCACTTCGACCTTATAGGTCGAGCAGTCCTTGATGTGATAATATACCACGAGGTCTTTGAGCGTATCGAAAGCCTCTTTGGGATTTACGTCGCATTGAATATAGTTGCTTGCGTCGAAGCACAACACGAAATCCTCGTCGTTTATGGCGTTGTAAATCTCAAGCACTCTCGACGGCACGTCGCCGTAAATCTTCTTCTCGTTTTCGTGCATGAGTTTCACGCCGCTGCCCTTGACGATCGCAAGCAATTCTTTGAGCCTCGATATGACTTTCGCGCTGCAATCTTCTATCTTTTTGTCTCCGTAAAAGAAGGAGAAAATGCGGATGTACTTGCACTGCATAAGTTGTGCGATTTTCACGAGTTCGACAAGTTGCTTCTTTTGCTTTGCAAAGCCTTCCTCGTCGTCGATTCCCACCTTTCCTATAGGCGAACCTATGGACGAAAACTTGATTCCCTCTTTTTTGAGAGTGGGATAAACGTCCTTTTCAAATTCCTCGAAAGTGTAATCGGCGATATTCTTTGAGTCGATATTTCTCGGACACATATAATGTTCATTAAGTTCGTGCAAAACCGCGATTTGCTTGGATAAACTACCGCTTATCTCGTCATAAAACCCCGATATAGTGATTTTGCCCATATTTTTTAACCTCTCGTTTTCTATTCGTTTCGATTTGCAATTTTCGATTGTTTTCGACAATCGCGTTTCGTTTTATTTCTTTTTATTTTCGATAATCGTTGCGCTTATCGTTGCACTCTGCCGCTTGCGTTGCCTCTTGCAAGAGCAAGCACTTCGTCTTTTGTGACCATATTGTAGTCGCCCTCGATTGAGTGTTTAAGACAACTTGCCGCAACCGCAAACTCGATTGCGTCCTGCGCTCCGAAATCGCTCGAAAGAGCATAAATAAGCCCTGCGCCGAAACTGTCGCCGCCGCCCACTCTGTCAACGATGTGCATACGATATTTCTTGCCGAAGAACGGACGATTTGCAACGTACAGCATACCCGACCAGTTGTTGTCGCTTGCGCTCAAACTCTCGCGCAAAGTAATTGCGACCGCCTTGAATCCGAATCTGTCCGTGAGTTGCTTTGCAACCGAAACGTAGCCGTTTTCGTCGAGTTTGCCCGAATATATATCCGTGTTTTCCGCTTCGATTCCGAAAACGTCCTTTGCGTCCTCCTCGTTTGCGATGCACACGTCGACGTGTTTAAGTACGTCGCTCATAACCGCGCACGCCTTTTCGCTCGTCCAAAGTTTCTTGCGGAAGTTGAGGTCGCAAGACACGGTGAGTCCGTTGTCCTTTGCCGCCTTGACCGCTTCGAGCGTAATCTTCGCCATATCGTCGGAAAGCGCGGGGGTTATGCCCGTAAAGTGAAACCAGTCCGCACCCGAAAAGATGTCGTCCCAGTCGAAATCGTCCTCGCTCGCCGTCGCTATCGACGAATACTTGCGGTCGTATATAACCTTGCTCGGACGCTGACTTGCGCCCTTTTCGCAATAGTATATGCCCACTCTGTCGCCGCCTCTGACGATTTTGGAGGTGTCAACGCCGAACTTGCGCAAGGAATTCACCGCGCTTTGTCCTATCTCGTGCTCGGGAAGTTTGGTGACGAAACAAGCGTCCACGCCGAAATTTGCAAGCGATACGGCAACGTTTGCTTCCGCACCGCCGAAGGTCGCTTCCAGTCTGTCGCTTTGCACGAAACGCAAATAGTTTTCGGGCGCAAGCCTCAACATAAGTTCACCGAAAGTCACAACTCGCATATCTTCACAATCTCCTTGCAATTATTGACTATATCCCCTTTCATCATAAAAGAGCCGCCGACGGCGTACACCTTGTCGAAGTCGAGGTATTCTTTGAGATTCGTCAAATCAACGCCGCCCGTAGGAATAAACTTGATTTGCGGAAACGGAGCGGCAAGCGCTTTCATCGCTTTAAGTCCGCCGTACACGCCCGCAGGGAAAAATTTGACGACGGTAAGTCCGTAAGATAACGCTCGCATAATCTCGGTGGGCGTTACGCAACCGGGATAATACGGCACTTCGTTTGCGATGCAAAACTCGGCGACTTCGTCGGAAAATCCGGGCGAAACGATAAATTTTGCGCCCGCGCTCACCGCTCTTTCGGCTTGCTCGCGGTTGATGACCGTACCTGCCCCGATGTTCATATCGGGAAACTCGCTTGCGCCGATTTTTATCGCTTGCTCGGCGCACGCCGTGCGGAACGTGATTTCCGCGCAGTTTATGCCGCCCTCTCTCAAAGCGGACAACGTTTTTATGGTGTCGCTAACGTCGTTTATCACAACGACGGGAATTACGCTTTTCATTTTAGACCCCGCTGTATGCCGAAAAACCGCCGTCTACGGGAATGACCGTACCCGTCACGAAACCGCTCGATTTGTCGTCGGCAAGCCACAAAAGGCAACCGATGAGGTCGCTTATTTCGCCGAATTTCTTCATTGGCGTTGCATTGAGGATTTTGCCCGTTCTCGCAGTGGGCGTGCCGTCCTCGTTGAAGAGCAACGTTCTGTTTTGATTTGTAACGAAAAATCCCGGTGCGATTGCGTTACAACGGATTTTGCAAGGCGCAAAATGCACTGCGAGCCATTCGGTAAAGTTGGATATGCCCGCCTTTGCCGCGCTGTACGCAGGGATTTTGGTGAGAGGTCTGAAAGCGTTCATCGACGATATGTTGATGATGTTTCCGCCCGTGCCGACCATATCTTTTGCAAACACTTGCGTCACCAAAAACGCCGATGTGATGTTGAGGTCGAACACGAATTTAAGTCCGCTTTCTTCGAGTGCGAAAAAGTCTTTTGCGCCTTGAAGATCGGGGGTCATGGTTTCGTTGTCGGTGGTGGCTTTAGGATTGTTTCCGCCTGCGCCGTTGATGAGGAAGTTGACTTTGCCGAACTTAAATTCGATTTCGTTTTTCGCCCTGAAAATATCCGCTTTGTCAAGGCAGTTGCACTTGACGGCGTACGCGTTTTCGCCTATTTGGTCGGCGACGTTCTTTGCCGCCTCGTAGTTGATGTCCAAGAGCGCGACTTTTGCTCCGCATTCTGCGAGCGCGCGCGCAAATTCCGAACATATAACGCCGCCTGCGCCCGTAATCGCAACGATTTTGTCACTCAAATCCACTTTGAAAGGAACACTCATTTTTTCTTCTCCTTCATATCCTTTTCTATTGCCTCGAACAGACCGCCGAGATAGCACGCGCCCATCGCTCTGTCGAAAAGACCGTAACCCGGTTTTGCGTCCTCGCCCCACACGTTTCTGCCGTGGTCGGGACGGACGTAACCGTCAAAGCCGCCCTCGAGAAGAGATTTGACAATCGCATACACGTCGACGTTGCCGCAATCGGTGCGGTGTCCGTTTTCGTAAAAATTGATTTCGCCGTCGTACTTAAGTTGGCGAAGGTGTGCGAAATATATGCGATTTGCATACTTTTTCGCCATTTTCGGAAGGTCGTTGAATCTGCCTGCGCCGAGGCTTCCCGTGCAGAAAGTTATGCCGTTGTG
The DNA here is from genome assembly GCA_963659595.1 of Anaeroplasmataceae bacterium. GTDB lineage: Bacteria > Bacillota > Clostridia > Christensenellales > CAG-917 > CAG-475. The sequence goes on from CAVKUX010000035.1 coordinate 12,658, forward strand.
CATATTAGGCACGGCGGCGAACAATCTGTCGTAGTCGTCCTCCTTGCATATGATTCTCGGCAGTCCGAACATATCCCACGGCGGATCGTCGGGGTGAATCGCCATATTGACGTCCGCCTCGTCGCACGCAGGCATAATCGCTTTCAAAAAGTACACGAGGTTGTCAAACAACTTTTGATGAGTCATACCCTCGTATTCTTTCAAAAGCGCGTTGAGTTCGTCTTGAGAATAACTCTCGTCCCACCCCGGAAGATGCAGATTTTTCGGGTCGAGCGAAAGCAGTTTTTCGTGGTCGTAGGCAAGCGACGTAGAGCCGTCCTTATGCTTGAAATAAAGGTCGGTGCGAAGCCAGTCGAACACGGGCATAAAGTTGTAGCAAATGCACTTCACGCCGACTTTTCCGCAGTTTAAAATGTTTTGTTTGTACGCCTCGATATATTTGTCGCGAGTGGGTTTGCCGAGTTTTATGTCTTCGTGTACGGGAACGGATTCGATAACTTCCATACAGAGTCCGTGTTCGTTTGAAAGTTTTTTTAGACGTTCGAGTTTTTCGACGTCCCAAACCTCGCCTACGGGCGTGTCGTACACGGCGGTAACCACGCCGCTCATGCCCTGTATCTGCTTGATATAGTCAAGGGGTATCGAATCTTTTTCGCCGTACCAGCGGAAAGTCATTTTCATAAAGCAAGCACCTCTTTAACGTTGTTGTAGGCAATGTCTTTTGCAAGCGCGACCGCGCCGCTACGGTCATATTCGCCCTTCTGCACCTTGTCCGCGATAAAGGAGGAAAGAATGCGGCGATAGAAATCGAAACGGACGTAGGAACTGAACGAACGGCTGTCGGTGAGCATACCGAGATTAGTACCGAGCACGGCGTATTCGGACACCGTTTCAAGTTGGCGTTTTATGCCCTCTACCGTGTCGTTGAACCACCAAGCCGCACCCACTCTCACGTTTCTGAACGCACCCGATATTGCGCACACCGCCCTAAGACAAGCGTCGTTGAGCGGATAAAGCACGATCTCGGGAAGCGAACCGAGTTTCGTATTCATTTTGTCCAACAGTTTTGCGAGTTTGTCGGTTGCGATATAATCTCTGAAAACGTCGAAACCGCTGTCTCTGCCTATCTCGGAAAGAGCGGTCGAATTGATGTTTCTGAACGTGCCGAAGTGAAGTTGCAAAACGATGTTTTTCTCGTAGCACTTTTCAATCAGCCATTCGAGATTTTCCGTATCGTCGAAATCGTCAAAGCCGTGGTCGGCGATTTTGCAACCTTTTGAAATGAAATAATCCAGCCTTTCGGACAATTCTTCCTTGCTCACGTTCTCTAAAAAACATCTGTCGGGACGGAATGTCGGGCGCACTTTTACGCCGTTTATATCGCCGTGATTTTCAAGCGCGGAAAACGGGTCGTCCGTCGTCGCAATATATTCGACTTTGAATTTTTCAAGAAGTTTGGACACGCTCAAATCTTTCAAAACGGCGTTCGCTTTTTCGTAAATCTCGCCCGCCGTATCCTTGTTGAGCGGCGTGTCTATGCCGAAAATCTCGACAAGTTCCATATGCGACCAATAGTAAAGCGGATTGCCTATGAGTTTTGGCATAATCTCTGCGTACTTGAAAAACTTTTCCTTAAAGGATTTTCCGCCCGTGATATATTCCTCGTCCACGCCGCAAAGTCGCATGGCGCGCCACTTGTAGTGGTCGCCTGCGAGCCACAATTCGCCGATGTCAGAAAAACGCTTGTCCTCTCTTATCTCTTTGTCGCTCAAATGGCAATGATAATCGATGATAGGCAAATCTTTGATTTGATCGTAAATACGCTCCGCCTCTTTTGAGGAAAGCAAAAGATTCTTATCGAAAAATCCCATAATACCACCTTTTTATACAAGTTTATTTTATCACCCAATTTTTGCATAGTAAACACCAATTTTTGCTATAAGACTTGCAAATCTTGCTGTTTTGGGCTATTATCGTCGTATGAGCGGCAATTACGAAAACCAATTGATGAGCAAAACGACGTACGAGGTGCATTACAAAGTGGACAAGGATTTCAAAACCGTCCAGATGCACTCGCACGATTTTTTCGAGGTTTACTGCTTTTTGAGAGGCTCGGCAAGTTACATAATCGAGGACTGCAAATACACTCTGCTTTCGGGCGATATTCTGCTCATTCCGCAAGGAAAATTGCACCAACTCGACATAAAGGATTCCGCCGAAACCTACGAAAGATACGTTTTGTGGATAAACTCGAAATACATAAAAAAAATATCAAGCGAAAAAACCGACCTTTGCACCTGCTTCGAGTGCGCCCTCAAAAGCAAGTCGTTCATAATCCGAAACGCCGCGGTTTCTCAAAAAGTACGCCGACTTCTTGAAAGCATAACGCTATCAAAAGAGGACAATTTCGGCGCGGACATCGAAAACGAGGAGCGCATAAAAACTCTGCTTGTCACCCTTGCGCAATTCTTTTTGCAAAACGACCAAAAGAACTTTTCCTACGGCACGTCCAACGCTTGCGTAAGCCGCGCAATCGACTATATATCCGAAAATATCGACAAGGATTTGTCGCTCGACTCGATTGCGGACGCGCTTTTTGTCAACAAATACTATCTCGCGCACGTTTTCAAGGAAACGACCAACACTTCCCCTCACCGCTATATCCTCAAAAAGCGGCTCGTTCTCGCAAAACAACTTCTCGAAAAGGGGCAACCCGCAACCGAAGTGTACTCAAAATGCGGCTTTTCCGATTATACGCACTTTTTCCGTGCGTTCAAAAACGAGTACGGCATAACGCCCAAGCAGTTCGTAAAAAGTTTGAGATAAAGCGGCAAAACGCCGCATCGATATTGTCCTTGCGGACAGTGATATTGTGCCTATGGCGCAGTGATATTGTTGCTATGCAACAGTGATATTGCACTTCGTGCAGTTGCGGTATAATAATATCGCCTGCGGCGATGATATCACTTTGTGATGATATCGTGCAATTTTGCACGATGATATCCAAACTACGTTTGGGTTGCGGAAGATTTGAATACCTATTCGGGTGTGGTGTTCCCACCCAATCGTCATTGCGAGGCGCGACATAAGTCGCAACGTGGCAATCAAGGCAACAGCCGCATTTTCGCTTCGCTGGATTCTCACGGTCACTTTGTTCCCTCAGAATGACGTATGGAAAATTCAACATCGGGTGTGGGTGTTCCCCCCCCCAATCGTCATTCCGTCAATGTCGAGTGAGGAAACTTGCTTGCAAGGGTTTCCGAACGACGATATTTTTGGAGTGATTGCATTTGCACTTGTGCAAATTAAAGCCGTAGGCTTGCGCTAAATGCGCACAATCACTGTGGAGCGTCAGCGTGGGAATCCAGCCGTAGGCGCATTTCGCTTCGCTTGATTCTCACGGTCACTT
>CAVKUX010000036.1:0-15586 GCA_963659595.1 Anaeroplasmataceae bacterium
CAACCCCACCCACAATTATTAATTATTTATTATTAATTATTAATTTTTAACATATTCTTAAATATGAACAACACCGCAAAATCTTTCGGCATAGTCACAAGTTTTTCAATCGTGACAAGGCTCGTTTCCTTTATCTTCAAAATGTGGATGTCACGCGCGCTCGGCGCGGAAGTCGTCGGGCTCTACCAGATTGCGTTGAGCGTTCTGCTTATGCTCTTTACAATCACCGCTGGCGCGCCGACCGTCCTTTCGAGGAAGATTGCCGAATCGAGCGGCAATCTCAAAAAGCAAAACTCGCTTTTGACCGCTTCCGTGATTATGGGGCTCGGTATATCTTCGGCGATTTGCGCCCTCTTTTACGGTTTGGGTGCGAGAATCTCGCCGCTCTTTTCAAATCCCGATTGCTTGCCCATATTCTTCATTATGTTGCCCACAATCCTCACCTCAACGCTTTATGCGTCCCTTCGCAGTTGGTTTTGGGGCAGAAAAAAGTTTTTGGCGTTTTCGTCAACCGAACTCGTTGACGAGATTGTCAAAATCGCGCTTTCAATCGCATTTACGGGCGGTTTGATTTCTCGCCTCAACGGCGCGCAAAATATCGCGCTTGCAATGACGATTTCCGACCTTGCGTGCGTTGTTATACTTCTCGCGCTGTTCTTCGCAACGGGTGGAAGGCTTACAAAACCGAGCGGATTTAAGGAATTGACTCTGAAAACAATTCCCCTTTCGGCAACACGCATAATCACATCGCTCGGCGCGTCGCTCACCGCCCTCATCCTTCCCAAAATGCTCGTAAAGGCAGGGCTTACGCTTGCCGAAGCCACGGCGCAGTACGGCAGGGTCGCAGGAATGGCGTTGCCGCTCATTATGGCTCCCGTGACGTTTATAGGCGCGCTGTCCGTCGTGCTTGTTCCCGACGTTGCAGAGTTACGAGCAAAAGGCAATATGGACGCGGTGCGCTCGAAAATGTCAACTTCACTGCTCTTTTCCGTTGTAATCGCAAGTTTGTTTTTCGCAATATATCTGCCCCTCGGTCAAAGCCTCGGTAAACTGCTTTTCAAGGACGGCGAGGCAGGCAAATTCGTATCCTACTGCTCGCTTATGCTCTTTCCCATCGCCACCGCTCAATCAACCACGCCCATGCTCAATTCGCTCGGAAAGGAGCGCATAACCCTGCTCGGCACGGTCGTAGGCGCAATCGCGATGATACCTTGCGTTCTGTTTATGCCAAAGTACATAGGCATTTACTCAATGGCTCTGTCGACGGGGCTTTGCTTTTTGCTCATCGCAATCGTCAATCTCGCAGTCCTAAAAAAAGAGGTCGGCTCGTTTGCAAATCACAAGAAAAATCTTCCCCCGATTTTGCTGTCCGTTCCGCTTGCCGTGACGGGGCTTTTCGGCGCAAAACTGCTTTGCAGATACGCAGACTACATCACGGCAATCGTGGTTGTCGGCGTATACATACTTTTCTTTTTCTTCCTCGTCATATCCGCATTCAACGTGGTTGACGTGACAACCTGCGTCAAAATGTTTTCGCCGCAAACGGCAAACAGAACCGCAATGAAATCGGCAAATAAACGACATAAAATCCGCACGAAATCGTTGAAAAATCGGTGCGAAAGTCACATAAAAAACGCCTGATAACATTCAAAAGACGAATAAAAAAACGCCTTATAAGCAAACTATGCGTATGCTCAATTTGTTTATAAGGTGTTTGATTTTATACTTCGTATTGCTTGTTGCGATGCGCTTGATGGGCAAACGTCAACTCGGCGAATTGCAACCCTTCGAACTTGCGATAACTCTCGTCGCAAGCGACCTCGTTTGCATACCTATGGCGGACTCGTCAATCCCGATTTTGTACGGAATTATCCCCGTGTTTTCGCTGTTTTTGGTGCATATCATCATCACGAAACTCGCGACAAAAAGCAAAAAATTTCGCAAATTCCTCAACGGCAAACCCATCATTATCATACAAAACGGCAACATCCTGCCCGACGTTATGACAGAGCTCAACCTCAACATCGACGACGTTATGGAAGCGTTGCGCGGCGCAGGTTGCTTCAATCCGTCCGAAGTCGAGTATGCGATTTTGGAAACCAACGGAAATATGAGCGTACTCCAGAAGTCACAAAACAGACCGCTCTCGCCCTTAGACGTCGATATAAAACCGCCCGAAGCCGAAATTCCCGTAACCGTAATTATGGAAGGCGAGTTCGTTGCCGAAAACCTTGCGACGCTCGAGAGCGACATAAAAGAGGACGTGCTTAAATACCTCGACGATATAAAGCTCAAACAGCAAGACATACTCGTGCTTCTCGTCGCGGGGCAAGACGTGTTTGTTCAGCCCTACAAGGGCAACTATATCACCTCGACTTTGCCGCAACAAAGCGACGCGCAAGACAACGAACAAGACCGTTCGCAAGAGGTCAAAAACGCGTTTTTATCCTATCGCGGGGGTGAGAAGCAATGAAAAAAGTCGGGCTTGCAATCGTGATTCTGATAATCATCGTGACGGGCGGCATACTCGAAGATTTCTATATTCACAAGACGTTTTCCGCTCTGAACGAAAAACTAACGTCTTTGGAAACTTCCATACAAAATCAAAGCGAGGATTGTCTCGACAAAGCGAACGAGATTTTCGAGTGGTGGGAGCAAAAGCGTATGTATATGGAACTTTTTGCCTACTCGCCCGACGTGCGTTCCTTCTCGGTTGCGCTTGCCGAAACGCAAGGCTCGCTTAAGTGTGAGGACTATCAGAACGCGCTTTCAAAGTGCCGCTCGCTTATCGTGATGGCAGACAACATCAAACGCCTGCTCGATTTCAATGCGGAAGACATAATCTGAAAATGCGGCGCAGAGAATGTAGAAGAGCGAGTTTAACTCGCTCTTTTTGCTATTCTCATTTTGCCGATTCTGCATATTTGTGTTCTCAAATTTTTGCATTCTCATATGCGCATATTTGCATATATACAAATTAGAAAAGGTCTTTCATGTCATAGATGTCGCCTGCGCCTATCATCAAGACAACGTCGTGGCATTTTGCGTGCGACTTGACAAAATCGAGAGTTGATTGCTTGTCTTTGACAAGATAAACGCCTCTTTTGCGATATTTGTCGAAAATCGCCGTTGCCAAAACATCGCTTTCGACGCCGTTTGAAGGCACTTCGCGCGCGGCGTACGTCGGCATAATCGCAAGCGTTTTCACGCCATTGTTTTTCTCGCCGAGCACTCTTGCGAAATCGTCAAGATACGCTTTCGTGCGCGAGTACGTATGCGGCTGAAAAACCACGAGCAGTTTGCCGAGTTTCGCCGCGCGAGATATGACCGATTGAATTTCGCTCGGATGATGCGCAAAGTCAAAATACACTTTTGTTTTTCCTATGTCGTGCGCGCGTTCGAATCTGCGTTTTACTCCTTTGTACTTTTGCAAGGCACTTACGCTTTTTTCAAAATCGAGTCCGCACGCACAAGCGGCGGCAAGCGCAAACGTTGCGTTCTCGAAGTTGTATCGTCCGTCGTCTTGCAATTTGAGCGTTGACGTTTTTTTGCCGTCGCAAACAATTGCGATGCTTTGATTGAGGAACGTATGTATCGTCTTCTGATTGTCGTTTTGCACGCACACGCAAAATCCGTCACGCTTTTCGCCTTTGCAATCGCCAATCAAATCGAGGTTGCTTTGCTCGACGATTTTGAGTTTTGATTTTTTCAGAAACGTGGCAAAAGTTTCCTTCACGCTTTTGAGGCTATCGTAGCAATCGGGATGATCGCACTCTGCGTTCAACACCGACGCAACGTCGGGCGAAAGCGCAAGCAAATTGCGCTTGTACTCGCACGCCTCGCAAACGAATATGCAATCCTTCAAATCTGCAATACGCCTTGCGTTTGTATTGTTGACATAATTTGAAAAATCTATGCTCTCGCCGCCTATCATAGCCGCAAATTTTACGTCGTTTTCAAAAAGAATTTGAGCGAGCATTGCCGTTGTCGTGGTTTTGCCGTGCGTGCCTGCAATCGCCACGACCTTGCCGAACAGACGGGAAACTTCCGAAAGAAATTCGTGCCGTTCGTATATGGGTATGCCTGCCTTTTTTGCGAATACGAGTTCTCGATTATCCTTCGGAATTGCCGAAGAAAACACCAAAAAATCCGACTTTTCAAGCAAAGAAAAGTCGGGATTTTTGCTTATTTTTGCACCGTTTTTCATAAGTTCTTTGCATAAATCGTTGATTTTTGCATCGCTTCCGCAGACCTCGATTCCAAAATCCGCCGCAAATTTGGCAAGAGCGTTTACCCCTACGCCGCCTACCCCCACGAAATAGCCCATTTTTATCGCCGAGAAGTCCATATTTCATTATATGAAACCGCCCTCGATTGCGCATATGAAAACGAAAAAGAGCATATTTTTCGCCACAATATTCACACATTTATGCGGTCGATGTGTCGTTTTGATACGAATTTGCGATTTTGTATTGTTATTTTTGCATAGCCGTGCTACAATGAACAAAATCAACGAGGTGTTCATATGAAAATTTCAGACGTCAGAATCAGATTAATAGACCAAGAAGCGGGCAAATTGAAAGCGGTTGCGTCACTTGTCATCGACGGTTGTTTTGCCGTCCACGACATAAAAATTGTTGACGGCGAAGGCGGCGAGTTTATCGCAATGCCGTCGAGAAAAACGCCGGACGGCGACTACAAGGACATCGTCCACCCCATCAACAGCGAGACGCGCGAACTTTTCAAAAACACGATTATCGAAGCGTACAAGCGCGCTCTTTCGGAGCAGCAAGACTGAGAACAAACATTTGATATCATGTGAAAAACACATGAAAAGCACGCAAAAACCGTACAAAAAACATATGAAAAATTTGCGAAAATCCATATAAAAACGCAAAAAAACACTCAAATGCGGATGAGTTTTCACACTTTTGCAAAATGAATTATCTCAAATTTCGAGATTTTTTACATTGGGATCAGGCTGACAATTGCTCGTTCGGCAAATCGTCTTTCGCCGACGCAACGGCAATGTCGCGCCTGTACTCCCCTTTTGCGACTTCCTCTTTTTCAAACCGTTTGTTTTGGATTTTCGCCATGCCGTATGCCGAGAAGAAAAAGAACGCCGTGAGTGCCATCATCTCGCAAAACAGCAGGCACACCGCAATTGCATAATCGTACTCCTTTGTCGGGAAAACCGCATTCCACAGTGCGTCCGCACGGAAGATGGGATAGGCATACCAATTTATCACACTGCCGCGAATGAGCGAAAAGGCAAGGTACGCCATCGGGAAGAGCATGGCTGTAAATGCGACGTCGCGCGCAGACTTGTAGCCGCCCGACGGCATCAAAAAATATATCGCCACCGTAAGAGGCGGCACGATGAAGTGATGATAGACGTTGACGACATTGTTAACGACGGCGTAACCGTCGCCCTTGTCAAACCACCTTATGCCGAAAACCGTTGAGCCGGCATACAAGAGTCCCGTGACAAAGATGTACAGGGTGACGCAGGTTGCGACGGTACGATTTTGGCAAAACCGCAAAAGTTTCTCGTTTTTTGCAAACTTTGCAATCGCCCACAAAACAAACCAAACCGACACAAACAAGTTGGACAATATCGTGAAGTATGCAAGCCAGTTTGCGCCGCCGACCGTGTTGCCTATTTTGTTTTCCTCAACAAGACGTGGCAGAATGGGGCGAATGATTGCCTCGTATGAGCAGCATATATGCAACACAAACAACACGTCCGTGATTGCAAAAACCAGCAAACAGATGTAAAACCACTTTGAATCAAAGATCTTTTGTTTCATAATTTCTCCTCAATAAATATATGATAGCACAACCAAAGGGAAAAATGAAGATGTTTTTTATTTTCGTCTGATATGCGACTTCAAACGCTCGACACCGAAGCGATTTGCATCCTTTGTTTTGCAAAAACCATTCTCCTTTTTCGCACATATCTTCAGATTGTGATCGCGCGTAACTTTTGCAAAGATATGCGCATATTCGCACATTGACACACGTTTTCAATGTATGCGCATATGCGCGCTTTTGCATATGCTCAATCGAGATGTGTGTAAATACGCACTTTCGCATATGCGCATATAAACGGATTTGAAAAAACGGCGTTTGCAAAATGTGCAAACGCCGTTTTGTATTTTTGTGTTGAAGTTCACCGCCCTGCCGAATTTCGCCGTATATACGAAAATCGGACAATGAATCGTTGTGCAAATTTATGCTTTTGAAACAAAACTCGAATCAAAAGTTGCTCGGATGTTCGTCGAGGGCAAGCGTGCCGCCGGGGTTGAGCGTGTTGTTGGGGTCGAAGTACGATTTGAGCGCTTTGAACAATTTGAGTTGTTCGCTGCCGATCGAGCCTTCGAGGTACGGCGCAAAGAGTTTGCCTATGCCGTGATGGTGCGAAAGCGCAGCGCCCGACTTCATAATCGCTTCCAAGATGGAACTGTGATACTTCTTGAATGCGTCGAGGTCGGTCGTCTTGATGATGAAGATGAAGTAGAGGTTTGCGCCTTGCGGATAACTGTGCGAGATATGGCAGGTGCAGATTGCGTTCGGCCATACTTTGACGACCGCTCTCACCTCGTCGTGAACTTTGGGCATATTGTCCCAATTGACCGCACATTCGAGAGTGTCGATGATGATGCCGTAGTCCTGAATGGTGTCGCGAAGATACGGGTCGGAGAATCTGCCGTGTTCCCAAGAAGTTGTGACGTAGCCGGTGAGATAAAGTCCGTGATACTTTCTTGCAATCTTGCGGATGTTGCGATAGATGTTTCTTTGCAATCCGCTTTCGCCGTCGCAGAAACCGAGGAGCAAACATCTGGAATGTTGCTTGTATCCTTTTGCCGCAAGCAACGGTTCGAGCGGCGAGCCGATTATTCCGTACATATGCGACATCATATCCGTTTCCTCTGCGTCCGAAAGACGGAATGCCGACGGGTGTCCGAACTCGCCTTGCATAACCTCTCTCATAACCGCCATACCGTCTTCCCAAGTGGGGAACATAAACGAGAATTTTTTGTGCTTTTTGGAGAGATTGAACACTTTGAGTGTGACTTCGGTGAGGATGCCGAAGCAGCCCTCGCTTCCCATCATAATTTGGTCTACGTCGGGACCGGTAGCCTTTCTCGGCGCACCGTCCGACTTTATCGTGCCGATGGGCGTTGCGTACTCTTGTTTGAGAACGATGTCCGCCGCACAGCCGTAATATGTCGAATTTTGACCCGAGCCGCGCGTGACGACCCATCCGCCTACGCAGGAATACTCGAAAGATTGCGGAAAATGTCCGCAAGTGTATCGTTTTGTCGTGCCGAAGTTTTCTGGAGCGTGGTTGAGAATGTCCTCGAGTTGCGGACCGCTGATGCCGGGTTGCACGGTGATGGTTTGATTGACTTCGTTGAACGCAAGGACCTTGTTGAAGTTTTTGCCGATATCAATCATAATATTGGGGCTTACCATTGCTTCCGTGCCGCGCGTGACGGACGAGCCGCCTGCGTGGACGTACACTTTTATACCGTTGTTATCTGCGTATTTGATGAGGTTTTCGATTTGAGTTTTGTCGGTGGGATAGACGACTATGTCGGGCACGTTTTCGACAATACCCTTTCTCAATCTCATAATGTCGATCATCGTTTTGCCGTATGCGAGGCGCACTCTTTCAAAGTCGTCGGTGGTTGCGTTGTCCGGCCCGACGATGACGGTGATCGCTTCGATTTGCTCTTTTGTGAGTGCGCTTTCGACGTGCACGTCAACGAGTTGTTCGCCCGTGTCCACCATGGTTTTGAAGTCGTCGTCGGTGAGCGAGAATATGCTCTTGATGAGTTTGTAAAGTCCCTCTTTGGGCGCTTTGTATTTTTGCGGGTCGCCCCATTTCATAATGGAACGGAAGGATCTGGGATTCGGTGCGTCTTTGATCCACACGGGTTCGAATTCTTTGTAGGGTTTTGACATAGTTTTCCTCCAAAATGCGAGTTTATCCGACGATTTTCGCCATATAAAACCGCGTTTTATTCATTTTTTATTTTCAAGTTATTTGTTGCCTTCCGCTTTCGAAGCGCGAAGAATTTGTTTCAGATCGTCGTAAAGTCTCTTATTGTTGGGATAAATGCGACGATAGATTCTGCTGTAAAGTTTGTGGTAGAGTTCATGCTCTTTCATATCGGGTTTGAACTCTGCCGAAACGTGCACCATATTCTTTGCCGCTTCCTCGAAGGATTTGTAAAATCCAAGTCCCGTAAAAGCGGTGATTGCCGCGCCGAGCGACGACGTTTCGTAAGTTTGGGCGCGCCTTACGGGTATGCCCATAATGTTGGAAGTGATTTGACATATCTCGTCGCTCTCGCTTCCGCCGCCCGACACGGATATAAATTTCACGTTGATTTTGGTCTTGCGCTGTATGGACAAAAGTCCGTCGTAAAGACCGTAGGCGATGCCCTCGATGATTGCCCTGTATATATGTATTCTCGTGTGGCAATCCGCAAATCCGAGAATTGCGCCTCTTGCCGACGGATGTTTGATACCGGGCGTCCAATAGGGTTGAAGAATAAGCCCTTCGCAACCTGCCGGCACGTCTTTGAGGTGTCTATTCAAAAGTTCTTCCGCCGAAATGCCGAGTTCCTTTGCCTCTTTGACTTCCTTGTGCGCAAACTCGTTTTTGAACCACGAAATCATCCAGTAACCGCGATAAATCTCGATTTCGGGATTATACTTGCCGGGCAGCACCGCCGGATAAGTGGGAACGAACGGCTCGGTTTCGATATATTTGTCCGTCGTCATCTGCACCGTTGCCGTCGTACCGAGCGAAAGGGACGCACCCGTGCTGTCCACGCAACCCGATCCGAGCGTTTCGCAGCCTTTGTCCGAGCCCGAAGCGATGACGGGCGTACCCTCTTTTATGCCGAGGTCGCGGCTCGCCTCTTCGGTTATGTAACCGACTATCGTACCCGGCTCTATAAGTTCGCACATATCCTTTGCTTTGAGGTCGAATATGGGCGCGGTGATTGCCTTTGACGATTGCCACGTTTTGTTTTTGTAATCGAACGGGATATGCCCGATTTGGTTTGCGACCGAGTCCTTCATAACGCCGGTAAGGCGGAAAGTTATCCAACCCGAAAACATCAGAAATTTGTGCATTTTTGCCCAAACTTCGGGTTCGTACTCGTGCACCCAGTTGCAAGCGGAAGCCTTGCACTGCGCGGCGGCGAGGTCGTAAAGATTGAGCATACGAAGCAAGGACTTGAAGCCTTTGCCGAATCTCGTTTTGTCCGCGTCTTTGACCTCTCTTTGGTCAAGCCAAAGAATGACGTCGCGCAAGGGCTTGCCGTCCTTGTCGACGACGACCGCCGTGTCGCGAATGGTGGTGACGGCAACGCCCTTTACGTCCTCCCAAATGTCGGCGCATTGCTCTTTGAGTCCGTTGGTCGCCTCTTTGAGCCTGTCCCAGTAAAACTCGGGCGTCTGTTCCGCCCAGCCTATGTCTTTTGAAAAATACGGTTCTTTGAAATGCACTTTCATTTTGCCGTACTCTTTGCCGTGCTTGTCGAAAAGCATGGCGCGCACGCTCTGCGTGCCGAAATCAATGGTTAAAACAAGTGGTTCTCTCATAATTTTTCCTTATCCTTCGCAATGCGGTTTCCCGTCCGCAAAGCGACTTTTGTATACGTCAATAAATGCTCGCCGTTGCGATAAGATTTACGTCCGTACCGCAAACGCCTTTTGCGATTACGTCGCCGCGCTTAACTTTGCTCGTGACGACGATTGCGTTTATCTGTTTCATTAGTTCGTCGATTTTCGCTTTGGGAATCTCGCCGTCCGTTCTTACGGGAAGCACGGGATATTCGCCAAAACTCGTTGCGACCGTCGAGCAAACCGAGCGCATAGGGCAAGTGGTTTCGCTCATCGCAAACGCCTCGCCGCGCTTACAGCCGTTGCCGCTGACGATTCCGTTTTCTATGTTGATTCTACACCCGCGCGGGCATACGATACACACAAGTTCCATCATCTTTCCTCCACTCTGACTTCGACTTTGTCACCCTCTTTTATTCCCATCGAGGCAAAGTCGAGTTCCACTCTTTGCATTTCGGGCGGACGAAGGAAGGCAAAATTCTTTTTGAACGCTTCCTTTCCGTCAACGCCGACATAGAGGGTTGCTTTGTCCATATCCTTTGCGGCGCGGAAGAAAAATACGACCTTGTCGCAAGGCTTGCTTACGTCGATTCTATGCGGCACAAAACTCAAAAGTCCTTCGCCTTTTTCTATGCGCACGCTCTTGCCAGACGGCTTGTAGTTTACCGCGTTTGCGCCTGCGTCTTTTGCACATTCCGACACATAATCCACCAAATCGAATACGTTAAGTGCGTTTCCTGCCGAAAACACGCCGTCTATCGACGACATATACGTCTGGTCGCAATCCGCGCCTTTGGTGAAGGGATTTATCTTTACGCCTATGGATTCGGCAAGTTCGTTTTCGGGAATAAGACCGACGGAAAGTATGAGCGCGTCGCAATCTATGCGTCTTTGCGTGCCCTCGATAGGGTTCATTTTGTCGTCCACTTTTGCAACTTCCACGCCTTCGAGCCTGTCTACGCCGAACACTCTCGTCACCGTGTGCGAAAGGTGAAGGGGTATGTCGAAATCGTGCAAACACTGATGTATGTTTCTCGTAAGTCCGCTCGGCGTGGGCTTGACTTCGTACACGCCCTCGACCTTTGCGCCTTCGAGCGTGAGCCGTCTTGCCATAATAAGTCCGATGTCGCCGCTTCCCAAAATCACGCATTTTTTGGTGGGAAGTTTGCCTTGCAAATTGACAAAATTCTGCGCCGTACCCGCGGTGAATACGCCTGCGGGGCGAGTGCCTTGAATAAGCACTTGCTTTGCCGTGCGCTCTCTGCAACCCGTTGCCAAAACTATGGCTTTGGTGAAGAATTTTTGTATTCCGTCTTTGGACACTGCGGTGATTTCAAAGCCGCCGTCCTTCTTTTCTATCCTCGTGACGAACGTAAAAGTGAACGTGTCTATATCGAGTTCTTTCACGAAATCGATGTATCTTTCGCTATATTCCGGACCTGCGAGTTTTTCACCGAAACGAATGAGTCCGAAACCGTCGTGCACGCATTGTTTCAAGATTCCGCCGAGTCGAGCCTCTCTTTCGATAATAGCGACTTTTCCGCCTTTAAGGCACGCGCTTTGAGCCGCAGACAGACCTGCCGGTCCGCCGCCGATAACCACTACGTCGTAATTAAACATCTCGGTCTTCCCCCTTTGCGTTGCCTTTGGTGTTGCCGTAAACGATGACGCTGCCCTCGTCGCCTTTTAGCACGTCCTCGACGTTTATGCCCTCGTGTTCGGCAATGATTTTTGCAACGAGCGGCGAGCAGAAACCGCCTTGACATCTGCCCATACCCGGGCGAACTCTGCGCTTTACGCCGTCAATAGTTGCGACTTTGAGCGGACTTTCGAGCGCGTCGATAATCTCGCCCTTGCTCACTTCCTCGCAACGGCAAATCATCTCGCCGTATTCGGGATTTTTTGCGATATACTTCGCTCTTTCCTCATCTGGAAGATTGGCAAGTCTGGGAGTGTGCTTGTACACAGGGTTGAAATTGCTCTTTTCTTTTGCTTTCAAGTCCTCTTTTATCCAGTTTTTGATGTCTACGGCGATTGCGGGCGCAGCGGTGATTCCCGGCGATTGTATACCCGCCGCCTCGTAAACGTTGGAGGTGAAAATGCCGCGTCTTACGACAAAATCTTCTTCGTACGTCGCGGCGCGCGTACCCGAAAAATACGTTATGATATCGCCCTTGTTGAGCATAGGTTGGGCGAGTTTTTGCTTTTTGATTATATTGTTAATATCGGAAATGCTCGTGGAATAATCCTCGCGCGACGGCACTTCGTGAGCGTCCGGTCCTACGAGAATATTGCCGTCTATCGTGCGCATAACGCCGCCGCCCTTCGTGTGTCCGACTTCCTCTTTCTTGTCGGGTTGAGCCTCTTTGGGAAGGGGCGCGAAGAAACTTCTGGCATATGAGGAAAGCGCATATCCGACTTTCTTTTTGTCGAGGATGATGTCGGTGCCTTTTCTCGGGTGTATCGTGAACGTTCTGTCGCCCGCCATATCCGCTATGACATCGCTATACACGCCTGCGCAGTTCACGATTGCGCGCGGATATACGTCGCCTCTGTTGGTATGCACGCACACGACTTTGCAACCATACCGCTCCATACCCTCGACGTAGGTGTTGAGCGACACTCTCGCGCCGTTTTGTATCGCGTTATCGCAAAGCGCAATCGTCGTTTTATAGGGCGAAACCATACCCGCGCTTGCCATATACATACCGCCCTTCGCCCACGACGGCGGATTTGGTTCGAGTTTTTTGATGTCCTCTTTGGTGACGTGTCTTACGCCCTCCACGCCGAGTTGCTTTGCTCTAAGCAAGAAAAGCGGCGAAATGAGCGCGTTTTCCCACGCCGTAGAGAATACGAGCATTTGCGCCCAACGCTTGAAGGACAAACCGAGTTCGTCGGCAAGTTTGGTGTACATTCTGTTGCCTTCGAGCACGTATTTGAGTTTGAGTTGTCCTTTGTGCAAGTCCATACCGGGGTGAATACATCCGTCGTTGCGAGAGGACGCGCCGCACGCCACGTCGTTTGCCTTTTCAACGAGCAATACGTCGAGTTCGAGGCGAGAAAGTTCTCTTGCAACCGCGCAACCCACTATGCCGCCGCCTATGACGAGAACGTCGGGTTTTTGTCCGTCGAGCGCACTATCTTTCAAATTCGGACGCTTCGGCTGCTCGCAAAAACCTTTGAGTTTTATATCGTTCAGCACGCCCAGCGAGCCTTTGATCACCGCAGCCTTGCCGCACTTGTAAATGTCCGCCCAGTTGTCGAGTTCGCCCGTGAGCCTTACGCAACCGCGGTAGTTCTCGACCTTGACGGACGGGGCGATTTTATTGACCGCCCTGCGTATCTTTGCCAAATTCATAATTTAATCCCTCTATATCGATTTTTCCTATTTTTGTACGCGGAAATTTCTCGACGCATTGCACGACGCTCGGCTTGTTCCAGTGCGACAAACGCTTTGCGATATGATTTATCACCGCTTGTTTTTGAGAGGGTGTGAGTTGCTCTCCCTCGACAAGCAACTTGATGTATGGCTTGCCGTTTACGCGATACTCTATGCAAGCGCACTCGCCGATAAACGGCAACTCGCTCGCAACTCTCTCTATCTCGCTCGGGAACACGTTGATTCCCGAAATTTTTATCAATCTCTTTTTTCTGCCCATAAAGAACAGTTTTCCGCCCTCGCCGCGCTTAAAGTAGTCGCCCGTTCTCACCCACGTCTTGCCGTCGAGAGTAATCAACGCCTTCTCTGTGGCTTCCTCGTCGCCGACGTATCCGCTCATAATCTGGTCGCCCGACACGAGCAGTTCGCCGACAGTGCCGCCAGGAACTTCGCAAAGATTTTCGTCCACGACTCGCACTTCCACGCCGTTTATAGGCTTGCCGACCGCCCCCGACTCGAAGTCGCCTTTTGACACCGCGCATACGCTCGCCGTTTCGGTGAGTCCGTACCCGGGAGAAAGCACGCCCTTGCCGCCGCACTCTTTCATAACCTTGTCGAACTTGTCTACAAGTTCCTCGCAAACGAGGTCGCCGCCGACGTAGATATCCTCTATGCACGAAACGTTATCCCCCGAAAACTCGTCGAGAGCAAGCAGTTTTTGCACCATTCTCGGCACTGCTATCATCGTGGTTATGCGGTTTTTTGCAATAACTTTGACCGTCTTTTTCGCTTTGAAAATCGGGAGCAACACCGCGCGCATATTCGTGGATATCGAAGCGTGTACGCCCACGCACAAGCCGAAGCCGTGAAACATCGGGAGGGACGCGAGCATCGCATTCTTTTCGGAAAACTTGTCGCCGAGATATTGCAAAAGATTGCCTGCCATCGCGTTTGCCGCGCGAGAGGATACGGCAACCGTTTTAGGCTCGCCCGTAGTGCCGCCCGATTGCATATAAAACACGATTTCCTCGCCGTCGCCGACAAACGGCTCGAATTTCGTTTTGCGAGGAAGTCCTATATAATCGTAAATTCCGAAATGGCAAACGATGCGCCTTGCGCCCTTCGATTTGGGGAAATACGCGCATTGATTTATGTCGCTCAAAAACACCGCTTTGGGATGAAGTTTGTCAAACGCCGCGCCGAATTCGTCTGCGGAAAGTTTTGGGTGAATCATAGAGGCAATCGCCCCTATCCTCGAACAGGCATACGTCGCAACGACCGCTTGTCTGATGTTTGGAAGCGCAATCATAACTACGTCGCCTTTGCCTATGCCGAGCCTGACAAGTCCGCCTGCCACCCTGTCTATCTCTTTGAAAAAGGTTGAGAAATTCATTTTTCGCGCGCCGTGAACAACGGCAATGTCGTCGCCGTGTTTTTCGCGGTAGGTGCGCATAAAATCGTATAAACTTTTGTGTATGTCAACCATAATAAAAATTATACATTATCAAACACTTGTAGTCAATAACGGTTTTTCTTAAAAGAGCCGTTTTTAAGGTGTTTTTGAAAAATTTTCACAACATCGAAAAAAGTTTATCGATTTAGGTATAAACGCTATCGATTGCGGACATAATCGAGGCAACTTGGAGGTAAAACAATGAGCAAATTTACAGTTGCAATGAAGCGTTTTGGCG
This sequence comes from Anaeroplasmataceae bacterium, assembly GCA_963659595.1. Lineage (GTDB taxonomy): Bacteria > Bacillota > Clostridia > Christensenellales > CAG-917 > CAG-475. The sequence continues at coordinate 14,716 of CAVKUX010000036.1, forward strand.
GTTTTCTCAAACGCAACGCAGTCTATTTTCTTATCATTTTGTGCATAGCCTCGGTTGCCACGGTCATCGCCCTCGCGGTCACTCGCAACTCTGCTCTGCAAAATCCCGACGCGTCTGTTACGGACAATCCGAAAGACGAGCCGACCGTAAAACCAGACGATAAAACCGACGACCCCGTCGACAATCCCGACGATACCGTCAATCCCACCCCGGTCGACGAAAAGCAAAAGTTCTATGCGCCCGTCAACGACGGCACGGTGAGCAAAAACTATTCCGACACAGCCCTCGTGTGGAATTCCACCCTCAAACAGTACTCGACGCACCTTGCTCTCGACTTCACGTCCGAAGACAAAAACGTGTTTGCATCCTGCGACGGCAGTGTGAAAGAGACGGGCTACAATGCGCTCGACGGCTACTACGTCATCCTCTCTCACGACGACGGATATGAAACGAGATATCTCTCTTTGGACGCGGAAAGCACTCTCAAAAAGGGTGCGAGCGTAAAACAAGGTCAACTTCTCGGCAAAACTTCATCCACGCAAGGCAGCGAAAGTCTTGACGGCGACCACGTTCACTTCGAAGTCCTCAAAGACGGCGTAAACGTCAATCCGCTCGAAGTTATGGTATCGAGCAGTAAGTAAGCAAACATGTAAAAAAGCAAACCCTCGCCGCTGTGCGAGGATTTGTTTTTTTTTATGAATTAATAATTAATTACTTTGCGCAGAATAAAACAAAATTAAAGCTTCCCCCTTCCTCACACAACAAATGTTATCGCCACAGGCGATGATATCACGCTGTGATGATATCGTGCAACTCTGCACGATGATATCCAAACTCCGTTTGGGTTGTGGAATATTCAATTTATCCGATT
>CAVKUX010000037.1:0-7351 GCA_963659595.1 Anaeroplasmataceae bacterium
ACATCGTTATCACGAATGCCAAAAAGGACATCGGCAAGATTATCGGTAAGCAAGGCAGAATCGCAAAAGCGATTCGCACACTCGTCAAGTCCGCAAGTTCAAAGAGCAACGTGAGATACAACGTCGTCATCGAAGAAAAAGATGAAATCTGAATTGACAATCGGCAAGGTGCTTAAACCGCGCGGCTTGAAAGGGGAACTCAAAATCGAGATATATTCCTCCGATTCCGCACGGTTTTCCCGCCTTAAAAAACTCAAAATCGACGGAATCGAGTATGCGGTGGAACACATCTCGCCCGAAGGCGCGGTGGGTTATGTCACTCTTTCGGGCATAGATACCGTCGAAAAAGCCGAACTTTTTAGAAACAAACGCATCACCGCAAACAGAAATGACCTTCCCAAACTTCCCGACGGCAAGTACTATATCGTAGATATGATAGGACTCGACGTTGTAGTGGCGGGCGAGGTTATAGGCGAGGTTTGCGACGTGTTGCAATACGGTTCGGCAGACGTATACGTTGTCAAAAACGGTCAAGAATCGCTCAGTTTTCCCGCAATCGGCAATCTGATTAAGCAAGTTGACCTCGAAAACGGCAAAATAGTTCTCGACGATATGATTTTCCCGCGCGTGGTTGTGTACGACTGATATGAAATTTGACGTATTGACGATATTTCCCGAATATTTTTCCGTCCTGAATCAAAGCCTTTTAGGCAAGGCTATCGATTCGGGCAAATTCGGCGTTGAAATAACGAATATACGCGATTTTTCACAAGATAAGCACCTAAAAACCGACGATACGCCATACGGCGGAGGCGCAGGTATGGTTATGACGCCCGACCCCATCGTCAGCGCGATCGAGGCGGTTGACCCAACCCACGAGGCATGGCGAGTCTATATGTCGCCAAGAGGCACGAAACTCTGTCAAAAGAAGGTGGAAAGCCTTGCAAAAGAGGGCAGAATACTCATTCTTTGCGGCGATTACGAGGGCGTTGATCAACGTGCGCTCGACATCTGCATTGACGAGGAACTGTCCATTGGCGACTACGTTCTTACGGGCGGCGAATTGCCTGCGCTTGTCGTGATAAACACCGTTGCGCGATACATCGACGGCGTTTTAGGCTCGGACGAATCCACGAGCGAGGAAAGTTTTTCAAACGGACTTTTGGAATATCCGCAGTACACTCGCCCCGAAGTTTACAGAGGCAGGAGCGTACCCCAAGTGTTGCTCGGCGGCAATCATAAGGACATTGCGAAGTGGCGAGAGGAAAAATCTCTTGAAATCACGATGAAAAACCGTCCCGACCTTTTCAAAGACGTGGATTTGAAAGCGTATTTGCCAAAAAAGAAGAAAAAACACCGTCGCTAATCGACGGCTTTTTTTGAAGTTTACAACAAAAACAATCAAGACGAAAACGCATTTTTTCGTTTTGGTTTTAGGTTATACAATCGGCAAACAGATTGCGATTATAACAAAAAATACCGATAGAATACCGATTTCGGCTATAGCAATGTGTTTGCTTTAATCGGTTTAGACAATAAAATCGGCTTGCGCAAATCGACTTAGACAACAAAATCTATTGCGGCAATCGGTTTTGACTGAAAAAATCGTAACAAAAAAAAATAGGCAACAGAGTAGGACGCAATGAACATACAATGGTTTCCCGGTCATATGACAAAAGCGATAAGAATGATGGAGGAAAATCTTCGTCTTGTCGACGCGCTCATTTACGTCATCGACACAAGAGCGGTTTATTCTTGCGATAATCCGCTTTTCAATAAACTTTTGCAAGGCAAAAAGGTGCTTTACGTTTTCAACAAGTGCGACCTCGTTGAAAAAAGCGACCTCGATTTGTGGTGCAAGGAATTTGAAGGGCAAGGCAAACCGTACGTCAAGGCGATAGGCACGTCGGGTGATTGCTCGCAAATAGTTGCGGGACTCAAACGCGTGGTTGCCGACAAAATCGAAAAATATGCGCAAAAAGGCGCAAATATATCCGTCAGAGCAATGGTTGTCGGCGTTCCCAACAGCGGAAAATCGACGATTATAAACGCTATGGTGAAAAAAGCGAAAGCGGTGACGGGGGATAGACCTGGCGTAACGAGCGGTAAGCAATGGCTTTCCGTCGACAACGTGGACTTTTTGGATACGCCCGGTACCCTTTGGGGCAAGTTCGAAGATCAAAAAGTTGCCCATCACCTTGCGTATATCGGTTCTATCAGAGAAGATATTCTCGACGTGAGCGAACTTGCGTTCGACTTTATCGACGAAATGAAAACACTCTATCCCGATTCTCTCAAAACTCGCTACAATCTCGACGTTTTGAGTGAGGAAACCATTGATGTTTTCGAGCAAATCGCCATGTCGCGTGGCTTCAAACTCAAAGGCAATCAACCCGATTACGAGCGCACGGCAAAGATGATTATCGACGAGTTCAGAAAAGGCAAACTCGGCAAAATTATGCTCGAAAAGCCGAGAAAACTCGTGCTTTCCGACAAATAATCGAACGTGAGATACTCAATACACATTAGAAAAAACACATTAAAAAGCAATATAAAGCAATACGAAGGATAAATTATGGTTGACCCGAAAGATTTGATGACGTACGAAAACCAACTGCGCGAACAAGGCTATCGCTATATCTGCGGTATCGACGAAGTGGGCAGAGGACCGCTTGCAGGTCCTGTGACTTGCACCGCCGTTATTATGGATTTGGACGACCTCATCGTCGGCGTGAACGACAGCAAGAAAGTGAGCAAGGGCAAGCGCGAAAAGTTGTACGACGTCATACTGTCAAAAGCCGTTTCGGTGAGTACGGTTTCCTATCCGCCCGAAAAAATAGACGAAATTAACATATTGAACGCCACGAAAGCCTGTATGCGCGACGCGATTATGTCGCTCTCGGTACAACCCGACGTGGTTATCGTCGACGCGCTTCAACTCGACATTCCGTACAAGACGTTCGGAATCATTCACGGCGACGCACTCTCGTATTCGATAGCCGCCGCTTCCATCGTCGCAAAGGTGACGAGAGACAGATATATGGAAGAAATGGCAAAGGTCTATCCCCACTACGACTTCGAGCATAATATGGGCTACGGCACGGCAAAGCACATCGCAGCGTTGAAGGAATACGGCGCAACGCCCATTCATAGAAAATCCTTCATAGGAAACTTTGTGAAATGAACACGAGATTTGCAGGCGACATAGGCGAGAAAATAGCCGCCGATTACCTTGAAAAAGAGGGGTATAAAATCATTGAGCGCAACGCAAAATACTGCGATTGCGAGGTGGATTTGATTTGCGAGTGCTACACCGACGAAAACGGCAATCTAATCAAACGAAATGCCAAAAAGAAGTTTGTCGAAAAGGTGCGTAAACTCTTGAGAATTCAGCCTCTTAGAAAGGGCGAAATGACGATTGTTTTCGTTGAAGTCAAAACGAGATACGGCACAGAATTCGGCACTGCGGAAGAAGCCGTGACGGCGTACAAGGCAGGCAGATACGTCACTGCGGCAAAGTCGTATTTGTCGCAAAAGCACATAAGCGCAACGAACGTCAGGTTTGACATAGTCGCAATCGACGACGAGGGAATCCGCCATATAGAAAACGCCTTTTGCGCGAACGACGCAAAATATCCTCGAAAGAAACCGTAAAATAGACTCGCAACAACGTTAGTAATGCGAAATAATGCGAAAATGCGGCGAAAATTCCGTAAAAATGCGGTAAAAATTCAAAAATTCGATTAAATTCAAAATATATTGAATTTTTGCTTGTTTAATAAATTTATTTATGATATTATAACACGCGTGACTCGGGTGTTCCGCCGAACAAGAGACGCTTGTCGTGAACATCGCGCAAATACAGGAGGTCAAAAATGAACATTATCGACACAATCGAAAAAGAGGGTATGAAGCAAAACTTGCCCGAAATCGCAATCGGCGACACCGTCAAAGTGAACGTCAAAGTCGTTGAAGGTACAAGAGAACGTATCCAAACTTATGAGGGAACCGTCATTGCAAGAAAGAACGGCGGCATCCGCGAAACAATCGTTGTTCGTCGTATCGCATGCGGCGTCGGCGTTGAAAGAACGTTCCCGCTTCATTCGCCCAAGATCGACAGCATTCAAGTCGTTCGTCACGGCAAAGTCAGACGTGCGAAACTCTATTACTTGAAAGAAAGAACCGGCAAAGCGGCAAAACTTAAAGAAGTCTAATCGCTTGCTCGATTTTTCAGAGGAACACAATGAAAAGAAAAACAATTTTCATAAGTGCGTTGGTGCTGGTATTCGTACTGGCACTTTTCGCATTTACGGCTTGCAACAACGCTGAGTCCCAAGAGGGCGTAAACCTCGTCACGAACGGTGACTTTTCAAACTTTACGTCCGAAAACAAGTTCGAGGGCTGGACAACATCGTCTTCGAGTGTGACTTTTGCAAGAGTTCAACGTTCGGATTCCGAAAGCGACGACAACGTTCTCAAACTTGAAAACAAGTCCGCCGGGTACAGTTATCTCAAACAATCCGTCAAGGTTGAAGTCAACAAAATCTATAAAGTGACCGTCGATATCAGAATCGATTCCGACCTTTCCAACACGCAAGGAGCATACATCGCTTTTCTTGAAAATGTCGAATATAAGTTTGCAAAACGCTCGGAAAAGACCGCCAACGGATTTGTGACGAGCACGTTCTACGTCAAACCCAAGAACACCGATTATCTCACGATTGCGCTTTGTTTGAGCTCTAACGAGAACAACTGCAAAGGCACGGTGTATTTCGACAATGTGAACGTATCGAGAGTCAGCGAGGTTCCCGAAGGGTACGACCTTACAAACTTCAAGAAGGCAAAAACCGTCAACACCAACACCGACGTAAACGGCATTTGCTTCACGGTGCTTATGAGTTTGTTCGGCGTTGCGCTTCTTTGCTGCGCATACGTCCTTGTAAGACGCTTGTACGCAAGAAAAGACGCATTTGTTGATTTCGGCAAAAAGGCTGTTTATGACAAAAAATCCGATGTACTTACAAAGAAATGGTATCAACACGATGCGTTTATCGTGTCGATGATTCTCCTTGTTGCCGCCGCTCTTCGCCTTGTGATTTTGCTCACGATGTACGGTATGGGCAGTGAAATGTCGAATACTCTCAATATTGCAAGAAAGTATTTGGGCGTAAACAACGGCGTTTTCGACTTCGCAGAGAAGATGGCTGCCGCAAACACAACCGTGACGTATTCGCCCGGCGTGATTTACATCTTGTCTATACTTGGATTTATCGGACAGGGAATGGACGACGCTTCGCTTTCAATCTTGCTTCGCCTCATCAACGTGCTTGCGGATTTAGCGGTTGTTGCAATGATTTATTTCTACGGCAAAAAACAGGTCGGAAACAAACTCGCAACCGTGTACGCAAGCGTTTACGCAATGTTGCCGTTCGCGCTTATGGTGAGCGGACACAGCGCAACCTTCGAGAGCCTCTTGATTGCTCTTGTCGTGGGCGCGCTCATTCTTATGATCAACAAGAAGTATATCTCGACTTACTTCGTTATGACTCTCGCCGCAGTCCTCGATTTGAGAGCGATGGCGATTGCCCCGATTGTTGTTGCATACTTCGTGTATATGTACATCAAGGATAACGACGACAAGAAGAAGTTTACGTCAAACAGAGCGAAAATCGTGTTCGGTTTGCCCGCTTGCTTCGTCCTTGCTTACGCGCTTACCATTCCTTGCGCGATTCACCAAATCGCTGCCGGCGACGCTTTCTACGGATTCAAACTGATGATGGGTCAAATGACCAACGTCAACTACTTCGTAAAGAACGCGTTCAACCTTTACGGAATGGTGGGGATGAACGGCAAGTCCTCGCAACAAAGCGTCAATATCCTCAATCTTATCTTCCTCTTGGTGCTCGAAGCGTACGTCATCTCGCTTTACTTCAAGAACCGCAACAAACAAGAACTCTTGCTTCTTGCATCCTTCACGTTTGCGGTTATCGCAGTGTTCACAATCAAAGTGACGTACACCTATTTGTTCCTCGCAATCGCGCTTGCGTTCATCTTCACGATGGTCAGCGGCGACAAGAGAATGTACTTCGTCACAAGCGGAATGTCCTTGCTCGGCTTCCTCAACTACGCTCAACTTATGAACCAAAGCGGATTCGTAAAGAGCGGCGTGTTGTCAAGCGCAATCACCAACTTTGAAACGACGGGCGCGTTCTACATCACCTTCTGCGTATTCACGGTTATCCTCATCGGCTACTATGCATACGTCAGTTATTCGATTACGAACAATTCCAAGATTGTCGACATCAAGGCTATGCCCGAAAGCGTCGGCAAAACCTTGAAAGCGTTTGTAAAGAGAGCGGGCGCAAAACTCAAAAAAGAAGACGTCGAATAAGAATCGGCAAAACTTAAACGAAAACGGCACTCGAGGGAGTGTCGTTTTTGATTGCCGAATTGCAAATTTAATAATTACTCGCTGATTGACAAACAAACAAACTATTTTGCAATAAACAACACAATAAGCGTTTATCTGCTTTTACGTTGTATTTGCGTGTTACGTCGGGCGTCATTTGTTCGAGGGCAGATTCTTTTCAAGGCAACGGAAGGGCATAAACTTTCCCGCTAAGTCGTTCATTTGCGCAGCGTCCATATGCTCGAAGATGACGTTGTTTGCGTATTTGGTGGCATCTTCGAGGGTTTCTTGCGATTTTATCGTCCACATTAGGATAGGCACTTTTTTGCCCCATTTGACAATCCACTTGTTTTCTTTGAGTTTTCTGTCAACCGCACGAACGTCGTATGCGATGAAGTCGGGGCGGGTGATCTTGTTTATCCATAGTTTGCCCATAAAGTCGGTTGCCCACCACCTGTTGTGCTTTCCGTCGGGGGAACACCAAGTGCAGAGTTCGCCGACAGCGTAGTCGGAATGGCGTTTTGCATACAAAACCGCGCCGAAATCGAAGGATTGAAGGGCGATGTTGCCTTTGTAGCCCACTTCGTTCAAAACCTTTATGGTTTCTCTCACGATGCGGTGATTGAAGGGATTGATGCCCTTTATCTCGCAGAGGATGCCGACTTTTCCGTCAATGAGAGCGAGAAACTCTTTGAAAGTGGGAATGGTATACTCGGAATTCGCGAGGGGATAGGATTTGAGTTCGGACACGGTGCAGTCCCTGACTAGTTTGTCAACGCCGCAAACCCTTTTGAGATTGTCGTCGTGGAAAACGACCACTTCGCCGTCCTTTGTGACGTGAACGTCGATTTCGATGTTGAAGTTATGCGCAATCGCTTGTTCGTAAGCGGGCATACTGTTTTCGGGATACTGTTCGTCGTGCAAACCGCGATGTGCAATGGG
>CAVKUX010000037.1:7361-15385 GCA_963659595.1 Anaeroplasmataceae bacterium
GTCGAAAAGCCATTGAAAATTCATACTTAACCCTCGTTTTGTTTTTTATTTTGTTGATAAAATTTTATTATTCAATTATAATAAAGTCAATAGTTTACAAAATTTATTCCGAATTTTTGCAATAATGCGAAAGTTTGAGGGAAAGAGGGTAAGTTGGGCAAAAAACATATTCGCAATTTTTCCATAATCGCGCACATCGATCACGGCAAGAGTACGCTTGCCGACCGCCTCATCGAAAGGACGGGTACGGTTTCCGCGCGCGAAATGTCCGAGCAACTTCTCGACAATATGGAAATCGAAAAAGAGAGAGGAATAACCATAAAACTGCAAACGTGCAGGCTGTATTATCAGTACAATGGCGAGGAATACGTCTTCAACCTTATCGACACCCCCGGTCACGTTGACTTCACCTATGAAGTTTCGCGCTCTCTCGCCGCTTGCGAAGGCGCGCTGCTCGTTGTCGACGCAACGCAGGGCGTAGAGGCTCAAACGCTGTCGAACGTCTATCTCGCTCTTGAAAACGACCTCGAAATATTGCCCGTCATCAACAAAATCGACCTTGCTTCCGCCGACGTCGACGCAGTGAAACTCGAAGTCGAGGACATCATAGGGCTCGACACCGACGGTTGTCCGCTCGTATCCGCAAAAGAGGGTATAGGGATCGACAATCTGATCGAGCAAATCATCCAAAAACTGCCTGCGCCGAAGGGAGAGGACGACGCTCCGCTCAAAGCGTTGATTTTTGACAGTTTTTACGACAATTATCGCGGCGCAATCTCTATGGTGCGCATTGTGGACGGCACCGTCAAAGTCGGCGATACGATAAAAATGATGTCGTCGGGCAAGACGTTCGAAGTCGTGGAAGTCGGCTATTTTTCACCCGGTATGCGCCCTTGCGACGTATTGAGTTCGGGAGAAGTCGGATATATTGCTGCAAGCATCAAAAACGTGGGCGACACTGCTGTGGGAGATACGATAACCAATGCTCAAAATCCCGCAAAAGAGGCGCTTCCCGGTTACAAAAAGGCTACGCCGATGGTCTACACGGGCGTTTTTCCTGCCGACGGCGCGAGATACGACGATTTGAAAGAGGCCCTTTTGAAATTGCAACTCAACGACGCTTCGCTCAGTTTCGATCCCGAGGTTTCCACCGCGCTCGGATTCGGTTTCCGTTGCGGCTTTCTCGGACTTTTGCATATGGAAATCATCGAGGAACGCCTCGAAAGAGAGTTCGACCTCGATTTGATAACCACCGCGCCGAGCGTTTCGTACATCGTCACGAAGACCAACGGCGACAAACTCACAATCGACAATCCGACCGCATTGCCCAACCCGAGCGAGATTGCGAGCATAGAAGAACCTATCGTTAAAGCCACGCTTTACACGCCGCCCGAATACGTCGGACCTATTATGGAACTTTGTCAAGGCAAGAGAGGCGTGTTCGTGGATATGAGTTACATCGACCCGACCCGCGTTCAACTCATATATCGTATGCCGCTCAACGAAATCATTTACGACTTTTTCGACAGCCTCAAATCGAGAACGCGCGGTTATGCGTCCCTCGATTACGAAATGGACGGCTACGAAAAGAGCGACCTCGTGCGCCTCGATATGATGATAAACGGCGATATGTGCGACGCGCTTTCAATAATCGTGCATAAGGACAACGCATACGCAAGGGGAAGAGGCATTGCCGAAAAACTCAAAGACGTCATTCCGCGCCAACTTTTCGAGATACCCATTCAAGCCACCGTCGGCGGCAAAATCATTGCGAGAGAAACCGTTAAAGCAATGCGAAAGGACGTGCTTGCAAAATGCTACGGCGGCGACATAACGAGAAAGAAGAAGTTGCTCGAAAAGCAAAAAGAGGGCAAAAAACGTATGCGCAAAGTGGGAAGCGTGGAAGTACCGAGCGAGGCGTTTATTTCCATACTCAAAGTCGATCCCAACAAATAAAATCAACCCCGAAAAACGCAAATTTTTTCGGGGTTTTCAAACGAAAAATGCAAATTTACATCCACGTTCCGTTCTGTAAATCCAAGTGCAGATACTGCGATTTCAACTCTTACGCTTGTCACGACAAACAAGCGATTTTCGACTATCTAACCTCATTAAACAGAGAAATCAACCTCGCCTCAAAATCGTTTTCGGGAGCAAAAATCGACACCGTTTATATTGGTGGCGGAACGCCGAGTTTGCTTGATGCAAGCGAGATTGAAAATCTTTGCGAAAACCTTGAAAAAAACTTCGATTTGTCGGGTGTAAAAGAGTTTAGCATAGAGTGCAATCCCGAAAGTTTGGACGAGGAAAAATTAAAAACGTATCGAATAGAGGGTATAAACAGAATCAGCATAGGCGTGCAAAGTCTTTTTGACGACAATTTGAGGGCGATAGGCAGACTTCATGACTCGAAAACCGCAATCGAAAAAATCAAACTTGCAAACCGTTATTTCGACAACGTGTCGGCGGATTTGATTGTCGGGCTTCCGTTTGACACGTCGGACAGAATAAAAGAGGAAGTCGAAACGCTTGCGCCGCTCGTAATGCACCTTTCGATGTACGAGTTGAGCGTGGAAGAAGGCACGGCGCTCGAAAAATCGATAAAGCAGGGCAAAATATCCGTTCCGAGCGACGACGAAACGCAGGATTTGTTCGACGCTTCTTACGATACGGCGCAAAAGTGCGGCTTTTGTAGATACGAAGTATCTAATTTTGCAAAGGACGGCAAAATCTCCTATCACAATTTCGGATATTGGACAAGAGAGGAGTATCTCGGTTTTGGCGCGGGAGCGCACTCTTTTTTGAAGACTTCGGACGGTAAAAATCTTCTCGAAACTCAAGTGCGATTTGCAAATTTCAAAAATCTCGACAAGTATAAAAACGTCGTTGAAAGCGCAAAATCTTATGCGGAAATGTGCCGAGAGTGCGAAGAAAATCTCGACGAAAAATCCGCATATGCAGAAGAAATTATGCTTGCCTTGCGCACGAAAAAGGGCGTAAAAGCCGAGCGTATGCCGAGCGTTCCCGTCAAACTCAAACGATTTTTCGAGGAAAAGGACGGCTACGTTTCGCTCAAAAGGGAGGGCATGGCGGTTATGAATTCGATTTTGGTTGAGATTCTCGACATTTAATGCCATTTTTCGACCCGAGATTCGAAATAAATATTATTTATTGACTAAGAACGATTGTCAAGACGCAAAAAGTTTGCTATACTTTTTTAAGAACCTACGGAGGCACAAATGACACCGGATTTTTCAGTTTTTACAGAGACGCCCAGCGCGCCTATCGCGCTCATCGCAACGCCCGGCGCGGAAGAACTTGCACAACTCATCGACAAAAGACTTATCACACTGTTTAACGAATCGCATCTCGGGAAAAAACTGCACAAGAACACTTTTATCCTCAAATCCGATTGTCCGCGTTTCACCAACGGCGACGCGAAGGGAATAATATACGAAACCGTTCGCGGCAAAGATTTGTACATTATATGCGATCCGGGCAATCACGGCGTAACCTATCCGTTTTTCGGAAAAGACATTCCGCTCACTCCCGACGAGCATTATCAGAACCTCAAACGCATAATATGTGCTTGTACGGGCAAGCCCGCTCGAATCACGGTCGTAATGCCGATGCTCTACGGCGGACGTCAGCATAGAAGAAGCGCAAGAGAATCTCTCGACTGCGCTCAAATGCTTCAGGAACTTCAAAGCATGGGCGTGACGGACATCATCACGTTTGACGCTCACGACCCCAGAGTGCAAAATTCCGTTCCCCTTATGGGATTTGACAACTATTTTGCGCACTATCAGATTCTCAAATGCCTCACAAGGCGTTTTCCCGACGTCAAACTTCAAAAGGACAGCCTTATGGTCATCTCGCCCGACGAAGGCGCAATGACGAGAAACGTGTTTTATGCATCGGTGCTCGGACTCGATCTCGGCATGTTCTACAAAAGAAGGGATTATTCCACCATCATCAACGGTCGCAATCCCATCGTCGCGCACGAATACATCGGCGCAAACGTCGAGGGTATGAATGTGTTTGTCGCAGACGATATGATCGCAACGGGCGACTCCATTCTCAAACTTGCAAAAGAGATAAAGGAGAAGGGCGCAAAAAGAGTTTTCCTCGCCGCGACGTTCTCGCTCTTTACGGAAGGCGTTGAAAAATTCAACAAAGCGTACGAAGACGGCATTTTCGACGCGGTTGTGTCAACAAACCTTACCTATCGTATTCCCGAACTTAAGGAATGCGAATGGTTTGTCGAAGCCGATTTGTCGAAGTACATCTCGTATATAATTGCCGCGGCAAACGTCAACGAGTCCGTTTCCAACTTGCTCGATCCGTCGCAAAAGATTCGCGAACTCGTGGAAAGGCTCAACGGTTGACAAATAAAAAGGAGTAAAAAATGAAAATCACTTGGCTTGGTCACTCGTCGTTTCTGCTTGAAGAAAGCACCGGAACGAGGATTGTAACCGACCCTTATCATTCTTACGTCGGATATGAAATGCCCGACGTCGAAGCGGACGTCGTAACGGTGTCTCACGCTCACAACGATCATTGTTGCGTGTCGAAAGTCGGCGGCGATCCCACCGTTCTCAACAGAGTCGGCGCGTACGAAATCGGCGGCGTTCACATCCTTGCAAGCCGCTCCTATCACGACGACAAGAAGGGAAGTTTGAGAGGAGACAACCTCATTTTCAAATATCGCATGGACGGCGTGGACGTGTGCCATATGGGCGATATCGGCGAGGAATGCAACGCCATTTTGGTTGAATCCCTTATGCCTGTAAACATCCTTATGATTCCCGTCGGCGGCAACTACACGATTGACGCAAAAGAGGCAAAGGAATATGTCGATCGCATTATGCCCGACGTTGTGATTCCTATGCACTACAAGACCAAAGACTGCGAGTTCGACATCGACAAAGTCAACGAATTTCTGTCGCTTTTCGACGACGAAAACATCGTTTATGCCGACTCGACGACAGTAGAGTTCGACAGGGCGGACTTTGACGGCGAAGAAACAAAAGTTTTGGTTCTTGACAAACTTTCAAAATAATTTCACTCGATTTTAAGCCGTTGCCGACATTTGTCGGCAACGGACAAATATACTTTCAATCATAAACGTTTTTTATATCGTAATACATTTTTTACGAGCGTTGCTCGTATATAGGAGAAATACATGCAAAAATTCTCGAAACAAGAATTGGAGGCAAAAAGCATTTTCGAGATGCGCGCCCTCGCAAAAGACGTAGGCGTCAGCGCACCCACGAAACTCAACAAAGCCGACCTCGTCGATTTGGTGTACAAAATCACAAACGGCGAAATGACGCCCCCCGAAGCCCCGCGCAGAGGCAGACCAAAAAAGTCCGCAGAAACGACGGATTCGGCTCAGACGCAAAGCGAAAGCAAACCCGAGCGCCAATACGTCGAAGTTCTCACCGCATCGCCTGCGCCGACTGTCGAACGCAACAACGATACGCCGCTTCCAAAAGGTTTTGAAAAGCCTAAATTCCAACCGACTTTCCGCAATCAGAATCAATATCAGCAAAACAGAAATCAAAATTTCAATCAAAGACAGAACACATATCGCTCTCAAAATCAAGCGATGAACGTGCGTGAAAACGTCCTTGCAGAGCGCACCGAGAACGATGACAACGAGCAAATCAGAGAGGGATATCTCGAAATCAATCCCGACGGATACGGCTTTTTGCGCGTGAAAAACGGCGAGTTCAACGAAATGGACGCCTACGTTTCCGCAATGAAAATCAAACAATACGGTTTGCGTAGAGGCGACTATGTGACTTCTCTTTGCAAAAAGGTGCAAGAGGGCAGACCGTCCGCCGTCGTGAGCGTTACGACGATAAACGGCATAGATGCGGACAAAGTCGGAAAGCGTCCGAACTTTGACGACCTCGTGCCAATCTATCCCAACGAGCGCATCCGCCTCGAAGTTTCTCCGAGAGAATATGCGACGCGCTGCATCGACCTTGTTTCGCCAATCGGCAAAGGACAAAGAGGTATAATCGTTTCGCCGCCGAAAGCGGGTAAAACAACGCTTTTGAAAATGATTGCAAGTTCCATTGCGAAAAATTATCCCGAAATCGAACTCAAAGTTTTACTCATCGACGAACGCCCCGAAGAAGTCACGGATATGCAACGCTCCATAAAGGGCGAAGTTGTCTATTCGACTTTTGACGAACTTCCCGAACACCACACCAAAACCGCGGAAATGCTTTTGGACAGAGCAAAACGCCTCGTGGAAATGGGCAAAGACGTCGTGATTTTGCTCGACTCGCTCACAAGGCTCGCACGCGCCTACAACCTTACAATTCCACCGACGGGCAGAACGCTCTCGGGCGGTATCGATCCCGGCGCGCTCCATAGCCCCAAACGCTTCTTCGGCTCGGCAAGAAACATCGAAAACGGCGGCTCGCTCACCATCATTGCAACCGCGCTTATCGACACGGGCAGCCGTATGGACGACGTTATTTTTGAAGAATTCAAGGGCACGGGCAATATGGAAATCCACCTCGATCGCAGGCTCAGTGAAAAGAGAATTTTCCCCGCAATCGACCTTGCAAAGAGCGGCACGAGAAAGGAAGAGTTGCTCCTTACTCCCAGCGAACTCGAAGGCACCTGGGGTATTCGCAAGATTTTGTCGAACACCGACAACGCCGAAGCCACCGAAAATCTCATCGGCATGATTGTCAAAACAACGTCCAACAAGGAGTTTATCGATCAACTCAACCTTCAACTTCGCGTGCTTGCCAAAGAAGGCTACACTGTGAGAAGTTTGAAGTGATTTGCGGATTCTAACCGCATCAAATTGAATATACGGCAAGAAATGTCTTGCCAAAAGATTATAAAAAGAGGTGAAATTATATGAGCGAATTCAAAGATTTGCGCATCGTTGACAACTTTTATCAGACGTCGGCATTTTTCCCGATGCCCGTCGTGCTTGCTTCCACCGTTTCGGAAAGCGGACAAACGAATATCGGTTCATATTCGCTTTGCTTTCCGTACTACATCGCCGGCAAAGACTACTATGCGATGATTTTGGAAGTGAGAAATTCCTCGAACACCGCGCAAAATATCTTGCGCACGGGGAAGGTCACGCTCAATTTCATTACGGACGACAAAAAATTCTTCAAAGAAGCCGTAAGGCTCGGTTTCCCCGGCGACACGACCGAACAGAAAATGAAAGATTGCATTTTTACCTTGCAATCGAGCACGCTCGGCTCCGACCGTCCGCAAATTGTGCAAGAGGCGTTTCAAGTGTTCGAATGCACTTGGGACAGTTCGCTCGAAGACGCATATCTCGACAAAGCGGGTTGCCTTGAGGGCTATGAGCCGCCATATCGCAATTTCAACGGTATCACAAGCAAATTCGGCGCGCATTTTATCCTCAAAATAGACAAAATCTGGATGAAAGAGGAGTATTACGATTCCATCATCAACGGCGTGACTAAGCGCAACTATCCGCCTGTTCCCGTTGACTACGGCTATCGCGACAGCACGAATTTCTGGTGTTCTCGCTTCAAAAAGCCCTATCCCGAAAAGATTCAGGCAAAGGAAGGGGACATCAATTCCGTCAAGTACGCCGCCTCGCGTATCGACCCTGCAGTGAAGTTCACCGACGACGCATGCGCAAAACTCACGAAAATCCCCAGAGTTTTCTTGAAAGCCGCTCTCACTCAAATGGTTGAAATTGCAAAGAGCGAAGGAATTTCACTCATCGACGAAAAGGCTCTTGCGATAATCAACGACAAGCGTAGGGAAGAAAAGAAGAAATAAATGTCAATCTCGTAAAATCCGTTTTGTTTTTTCAAAGCGGAAACGATGTTACTACGCAAATCGTACTCGACATTAAACGAGCAGAAAATTGTAAGATATATATATTCAAAAAATTATATATTTTAAGTCGGTAAATAAAACGCCGAAAGCAACATAAAAGGCAACTCGACGAGTTGCCTTTTGCGTTGAAAATACAAATTTTAACTGAAAATCACTCCTTATCC
>CAVKUX010000038.1:0-15276 GCA_963659595.1 Anaeroplasmataceae bacterium
CATTGCTCAAACGGCGTTGCGGCAAAGTCAATCGCCCACGATGTCATTCAGAGCGCAGCGTGGGAATCCCATAAATAGAAATTAAAACCTTTGGGGCGATTGGCACAAACCGCACTTGTTCTCGCAATCACTAACCGCGCAAGCCATCTTTACTCTCAAAATAAGACTGGCAAAACTCAAACCACAATTTCGTGCGAGTGCTTGCTTGGTGAGGGCGTGCTGCGCACGCAAGCGAATAAACGAACACTTGTTCAATGTGTACTTATTAACGGAATGTGTGCCTTCGAAGACGAGATAAAAACCACCGTCCGCTCTCCTTGCAGAGCGGACTTCTAACGGACACTCATTCGAAGCGTACTTATTAACGGTATGTGCTCTTTCGTAGACGGAACACGAGCCGCAAGGCGGCGAGCCTATGAGCGCCGAGCTTGACGGTTTGTACGAGAATGCGTGGCATTCCGTTGCGAAGCCGCCACGCAGGCGAAGTGGCACGGCTTTCAGCCGATTTGTATTGCCAACAGCCCGTCTGCCGTTCGTTGCTCGCAACGAACTAGCGATTGCTACGAAGTCAATCGCGTCCTGTCTCCCCCGCGAACAACGATTACTGTAGTAGAGAAATGCCCCTAACTGAGTGGTGGGAGAAAAGCCCGAGAGGGAAAGAGGGGGTACTTCTATTTGGAGTACACGACGATTACTCTTGTAGAGGAAGAACATAAAAACTGCGCTAAATCGATGCATAACGCGAAAGCACCCCTTGCATGACAACCCTAATTTACTAATCGTAAATGAGTTGGCAGGCAAGGGGTGCTGACAAAGTTAGGCGCAATTTAGCACTGTTTGACAAAGGTGATTGAGGATATGCGCTGCTCCACCAAAGGCCTATCCGCCCTGTTCGTCGGCACACTCGCTATGCGGTCAACGACGTCCATACCTTCGACGACCTTGCCGAATGCGGCGTATTGTCCGTCAAGAAATTTTGCGTCGGCGTGACAGATGAAAAATTGAGAGGACGCGGAATTGTAAAATTGCGAACGCGCCATAGAGATGACGCCTCTTTCGTGCGAGACGGGATTGTTGATGCCGTTGGCTCTAAACTCGCCTTTTACCGTCTCCTTGCTTCCGCCCATCCCCGTGCCTTGCGGATCGCCGCCTTGAATCATAAATCCCGAAATAACTCTGTGAAAAATAAGTCCGTCATAGAAGCGTTGCGCAACGAGTTTTTGGAAATTCTTTACGGTGAGCGGCGCGGATTTTTCATCGAGTTCGACGATGATTTTTCCGCCGTCCGACATCTCTATCTGAACGGTATTTGTTGTTTCGTTTGTTTGAATATATGTCATAAAACACCTCTTTATATGTTCGTTTCGTATACGTAAACCGTCGTTTCGGTTACAAACTGTTTTTCGCAATCGCGGTTGCAACTGTCTTTGCGCTTGAAAACGCCCACTGCAAATTGTAGCCGCCCGAATCGCCGTCCACGTCGAGCGCCTCGCCTATTGCGTATGCGTTTTTGGCTTTGAGCGACATAAGGTCGTCGTCAAATTCTTTGACGTTCAAACCGCCCGACATCGCTTGCGCAAGCGACGCGTCGCCAAGACCTTCTATGGTGAATTTGTAGTTTTTTATCGCGTTTGCAAGCGCGCCGATTTTGCCTTGCGCGGGGTCGGCCATATCGCAACCCGCAGCCCAAATTATGCGCTCTTGCACGCGGCTGTGGAACGTGCCAAGAAGCAATTCGCCGACGGTATAATTGTTGTTGCGCTTTGTCAAAATGTCCTCGACTTCCGCTTTCGAGTATTCGGGCATAAAGTCAACCGTGAGCATATCGCCGATTTTGGCTCTGCCCCTTGCGATCTCGGTCGAGAGATTGAACGCCGCGATTCCGCTCACGCCGAAATCTTTGAAAAGCACTTCGCCCGTTTCGTAACGATAGCCTATGCGCACGCCTGCCTTGACCCTTACGCCCTGCAAACCTTTGAGCGGTTCCTTGTTTGTTTTTATGGGAACGAGGGAGGGCGTCGTCGGGCGCACTGTGTGTCCGAGCGTGACAAAAAGGGACGTGCTGTCCTTGCCGAACGTCGCAGGCGAGCCGGTTGCAAGCACAACGTTTGTTGCAGAATAACAAAAGGATTGGTTGGGCTTGTCTTCGTTTTTGACGACGCCGCTTACGTTGAACACGTCGTTGAATTGCTCTATGAAGTTTGCAAAATGCGACGTAAAAACTTGCACGCCGTTGCGCTCTACCGCTCGGCGCAATACGTCGAGTACGGTTGCCGCGCTTTCGCTGTACGGATATACGCGCTTGTCGATAACTTTGGTGATAAGTCCCGCCTTTTCAAACGTCGCTATGGTGTCGTGCGCGTCGAATCGGTCGAGAAAACTCTCGACGAAACTCGGCTTGTTGTAATGCACGATGTTCATATCGAGATTGGTGAGATTGCACTTGCCGTTGCCCGTCGCGAGCAATTTCTTGCCCACGCGGTCGTTGCTTTCCAAAATGGCGACATTTAGCGTAGGCGAAAGTTGGCTTGCCAAAAACAAACCGCCTGCGCCGCCGCCTATGATTATAACGTCAAACTTTTGCGTATTCATAATCCTACTTTACCATATATACGATTGAAAATCAATTTCAAAATATTGCGCCGCCTCTCTTTTCGCATTATAAAATAAAAGCGGATTCTTTGCAAAAAAAAGTTCCGTCACGCAAAATACTTCTCGACGATGTCGAATATATCGTCAAGGGTCTTTGCCTTGCCTATTTCCACTCTGACCGCCTTTGCGTCGCGGCCGCCTTTTGCGTAGTAGCAAAGTTGAAGTTTCATAACGTTTGCGACGGTGAAATCGCACATATACTTGCGAAGCACTGCGATATGCTCGTAAATATCGGCTTTCACGTCGTGCGCGGCGTCACCGCCGTTAAGCTGTGAAAAAATCCACGGTCTGCCGAGCGCGCCTCTGCCTATCATAAATCCGTCCGCCCCCGTAAGGTCGCGCACCTTCGCAAGGCTTTGAAGGTCGGTTATGTCGCCGTTCGCAATGACGGGAATGTCGAGCGCTTCCTTGACGGCTTTCGTTATCGTATGGTCGGCTTCGCCGCTGTAAAACTGCTCTCTGTATCGAGGGTGAACGCACACCGCGCTTGCACCGCCTTTTTGAGCGGCAAGCGCACATTCGACCGCAACGGGTTTGCCCGATTCAACGCCCGCACGCATTTTTACGGTCACGGGACGTTTTGCGCCCTCTTTGACCGCTTGCACTATTTCGATTATCAAATCGGGATTTTTCATAAGCGCGCTTCCGTCGCCGTTATTGAATACTTTTTTGACGGGACAACCCATATTTATATCCACGATTTCAAACTTTGCAAGACGCTCGTCCTTTGCGGCTTTGTACATAAATTCGGGGTCGCTTCCGAAAAGTTGTACGGCGCACGGCGAGAAATAATCCTCTCTTGCAAGCAACTCTTGCGTGCCCTTGTTGCCGTAGCAAAGTCCTTTTGCGCTGACAAGTTCGGTGTATGTAAGTCCTGCGCCGTACTTTGCGCACATGTGTCGAAAACCGACTTCGGAAAAGCCGGCTATCGGCGCAAACACAATGTTGCTTTCAAGTTGTACGTCGCCTATTTTAAGTTGCATAATACGGTGTTTATCTGTGCAAAATCAATGCATAAACGCTTTGTTTTGCGATTTGTGTTATTTGTGTGCTTTGGTTTTTCGTATGTTTTTGCAATTTATACGCCTTTCAAATCGCACGATTTTCAATTCGAAGTTTTGAAAAAGCGTTCTTCTTATTGCCGATTTTTGCGGTTACGCCCTTTCGTTTTTTTGCTTTTCGCGCTCTTTGACCTTGTTCCAGATAGCGTCGAGTTCGTCGAGCGTGCAGTCTTTCATCTCTCTGCCGCTTGCCTTGACTTCGCTCTCGACTGCGGAAAATCTGCGCATAAATTTTTTGTTCGCCTCTCGCAAAGCAAGTTCGGGTTCGACCTTCAAAAAGCGCAAGGCGTTGACGACGGCAAAGAGCAAATCGCCGCCTTCTTCAATTCTGTGCGCGTCGTCGGCGCTTTTGAGTTCCTCGGTTTCTTCGGCGATTTTTTGATATGCGCCGCTCACATCGTCCCAATCGAAGCCGACTTTTTTGGCGTACTTTTGTATCTTCTCGGCATAAAGCAGCGCAGGGAAATTTTTTGGCACTCTGTCCATTTGATCGGAAGCGGATTTGTAGTGTTTTTCTTTCTTCTTCGCCGCTTCCCAGAATACGAGCGCTTCGTCTGCGTTTGAGGCGTGATTGCTTCCGAATATGTGCGTGTGACGGTCGATGAGTTTTCTGCAAAGACCGGTGATTACATCCATGTAACTGAACTCGCCCTCTTTTTGCGCTATCTCGGCGTGGAACACCGCTTGCATAAGCACGTCGCCGCATTCCTCTTTCATCGCCGCAACGTCCTTTTGGTCGATTGCGTCAACGAGTTCGTAGGCTTCTTCGATGAGGTTTATGCGAATACTCTCGTGCGTTTGCGCCCTGTCCCACTCGCAACCGTCGTCGGCGCGAAGCCTGTGCATAATCTGTTCCAAATCCGAAAAATCGAATCTCTTGCAGTCAACAAGCGATACGGGCGACGCAATTATCGCATCCTCGTCGCCCTTTATTTCGGACACGGAAATCGTTTTGTCTTCGCCGTCTTTCTCTACGGTGATTTCGATCTCGCCGTATACGTCCGAAAGTTTTGTCTTGATCTTTTCGGCGTTGTCTTTGTCGATACCGTCAATCACGAGCGGTATGCGCTTGTTGAAAAAAACCGTAGACAAAAAATCTGCGGCTATGTAACGCTGATACGAGCCTTTGAGAACGTCATCGAGTTTCATTGTTGTACTCCCAAAATCTTATTGTCCTATGCAACGCCCAAAGCAATTTTTTGAGCGGAAGATGCGGAATGTCGTCCTTTCCTATAATGTTGAAAAGGAACGCGAGCCAGACGTACACCGCCGCGCAAACAACGAATCCGACTGCGAGCGACGCAACGTCGTTTTTGATAAACGAGCCTACCGCGATTCCGCACAGTGCCATTATAACACCCGAAAGCAGATTTAGACCAACGTTTTTTTCAAGTCGAAGACCGCATGTTTTGTAATAGGATACGAGGGTGCAAAAATACGCGACGACGGGAAGCGCGAGCGAGGCGATTGCCGCGCCGTTTATTCCGATATACATTGTAAGAACTACGTCCAGCACGATTTTGACGATTATGCCTGCGATAAGGCTGAAAACGGCGTATTTCGTTTTGTCCACCGCCTGCAAAAGTGAAACGTATATCTGCATAACCGACAAAAACACGACGTTTGCCGCCGTTATGCGAAGCACGTTTACCGCAACCATTGTGTTTTGCTCGGAAAGAGCGGGATAGAGCGCGCCGACGACGTTTCTTGCAAACACGGCAAGGAAAAAAGCAAACGGTATGCCTAAAAGATAGGCAAGGCGCACGCAAAGACTGCTTTTGAGCATAACACCGTCGATATCTCTCGTCGCCCTCGACGCCGACACCGACGGAACAACCGCCACCGCAAGCGACATAATCGCAACGACGGGCATATTTATCAGCGAGTTGACAGGACCGGATATTATGCCGTACTGCGCCGTCGCGACGCTCCGAGTAAGTCCGAACGCCTTGAGCATATTGACGATGATTACGCTGTCGAAAAAGTTTGCAAGCGGCATAAGTGCGGCAACCGCCGCAATGGGGAGCGCAACCATAAGCATTCCTTTGAGTTCGACTTTCGACACTCTTTCGAATCTCGCTTTTTTGCCAAAATGCGAACTTTGTGCGGTATTATCTCTTTTTTTGCCGTCCTGCGTGCTCGTTTCTCCTTGCAAAACGACGTTTTCGCCGCCCGATTGCAAATCGTATCCTTGCAACGAAATCTGCGTGAGCCCCTCTCTCTTTTCCTTTTTCGAGCGGAAAAGATAGGTTGCGCCCATATACGCCGCCGTGACTATTTCGCTTACGGTCACGCCGAAAAGCGCGCCGCATACCGAGTATATCACGCCTCTTTTCGCAAGAGCGTACGACGCGCCTATTCCGACGGCGAGTTTTACGACTTGCTCGACGACGTTTGAAAGCGCGGTGGGCAGCATATACATTTGACCTTGAAAGTAGCCTCTGAAACCCGATATTACGCACACGAACGTTATTGCCGGCGCGATAATCAGAAATCCGAAGCGAGTGTCGGCGTTGCCCTGCCTTTTGGCAAGCACGTCGGAAAGCGCACCCATAAGTAAGCCGAACGCAAGACCCAAAACCAAAAGTGCGCACATCGCGACGGCAAAATATTTTTTGACGTTTTCGCCGAGCGCGCGTTTTTCGGCAACGGTGCGAGAAAGCGACGTGGGGATACCCGCCGTCGCAAGCACCATAAACAACGCGTATACGGGAAAGACGAGTTGGTACATTCCCATACCTTCCGCGCCGAGTATGTTGGTGAGCGGAATGCGATAGAGCGCGCCGAGCATTTTTGCAACGACGCTGCCGACGAGCAAAACCGCCGCGCCCGAAAACGTACGTTTTTTGTTTTTTGCCGTCTTGCTCATTCCGTCAACGCCGCCGAAATAAGGTCGGCGCAAAAACGCAAATAGTCCTTGTCGGAATCTTTGGGCGATTCGTCTTTCATAAGCATAATCGCGCCCACGAGGTCGCCGCCGACAACGACGGGTTGAACAATGGCGCAATTATATGCGCAGTCCACGTTGTCGAACGCGTTCGAAAGTGCGGATTTGTCCAGCGTTTCTTCCTTTCGTCTTCTTATTCTGTTCGAAAGCGAGTCGGAGATTTTCGCGCCCTGAAATTGCTTTTTGTTTTTGCCTTCGGCAACGACCACTTCGTTTGCGCTCACAGCAACCGCATCACAGTCCTTTGCCTCTGCAAGCGCTTTGACAATCGCTTTGCAAGAGGGCAAAACGCTTTGAAAACCGCTGTATCTTTTGAGAGTCAAGCCCTCGTCGTTTGCGGATATTTCCATTTCGTCGCCGACTTGAAGTCGCATTGTCTTTCGCATTTCTTTGGGGATTACGATTCGACCGAGTTCGTCTATTCTTCTTACGATTCCAACTGCCATAAAGCCTCCGTTTCACATAGTATAAGTCAAACTTCCGCTTATATTCTCGCAAAGGAAAAATTTGTAATAAAACGCAAAACGCGCGCTTTACGCGTGCGTTTCGATAAAATAAAGTACCGTTTCTGCTAATTTACAAGCAATTTGCTTTCGTCCGCCGTCAGACGTAAAATTGCTTCGGCTTCGGTTTTTCAATCACTCTTTCAAGCACGAAAGAGGTGTAGTCCACTTCCTCGATAAAGTCGCGCGGAAGGTATTTCACGCGGTTGAATCTTTCAAAATGTTTGTAGTGCGTGGGAAGATTCACGGGGGTTGCGACGTCCACTTTGTAGGATATTTCTTGCAACATCTTTTGGAAGTTCGACGGCGTGAGCGAAAATTCGCTCTCGTAAATCACGTCGCGCAAAATCTTGTCGCCTTTCATAACTTTTGCCCAAATTTTCATCAGTATTCCTCTACTATTTCGCCGAAATAAAACGTATGCAAATCCTTTTGCGGATACCATTTTTCAACGTCTTTCAAGTCCATATTCGCCATAGGCACGACGCCGATGACCTTGCACTCGAAGTACCTTTGACAGCCGCCCACGACGTAGCCGTCCACTCTTTTCGCCTTGACTTTTTCAAGCGAACATTCCGCCCACTTGTCGTATTCGCGACCGCTTTTCGTGCCGCAGAACTTGATTGCGGAAAGCATTTCGCCTTGCTTTGGAACGCTCACCGTAAACGTTGCGAGTTTGTCGATAAACTCTTTTGTGAAACGGCTTTCTCTCACCGGCGCGACAAAAACCTTTTTGCCCCACATAACGCCGACCGTTCCCCAGCTTATCGTCATAACGTTGTCGCCCGAACAAAGAAACGCGCCCGTGTTGAGAGCCGTGTTAAGGCAAGATAATTCGTCGAATCTGTGCATTGTTTTTCCTCTTGAAGTCTATTATATGCGGATTTTCAAAACAAAGTCAAAACATACGATAAAATGTTTCCGAGCGATGTTTTTCGATTGCGTTTTCTTTTTGGTTATGATAACATACTTTCGATGGTGTCGGCAATACCCATCAATAAAAAAAACCGAGGTGTATTTTGAAAAAATCTCTTGTTTATATGGCAAGAGCGGCTGTCATTGCCGCTTTGTACTTTGCCTTGTCCGTAGCATTCAGCGCAATAGCGTTCGGTCCGGTGCAATTCCGCATATCCGAAATTCTCGTATTGCTTCCGCTTATCTTCCCCGAAGCAATCCCCGGGCTTGCGATAGGTTGTTTTTTCACCAACTTTTTCTTCTCGCCGTTCGGCGTGTTCGATATGGTTTTGGGCACGCTTGCAACGCTTATCGGCGCGGTGGGAACTTATCTTTTGCGCCGCCGCCCCATACTTGCGACGCTTCCGCCGATAATTGCGAACACGCTTCTCGTTCCCCTCATATTCGTGCTTAACGACGCGTCCACAATCTACTATATCGCGATGTTCGAGATACTCGCCTCGCAAATCATAACTTGTATCGTTTTGGGATTGCCCTTCACGTTCGCGCTTAAAAAAGCGATGATTGCGGCGCATATTCCCCTTCCTCATTCCTCGAAGTACGACACCGACCCTTACCGCCGCATATTGCCGAGCGAAAACGAGGACGACGAGGACTGAATACTTTATATTGCATATTGCCAAACATTATAAAAAGAGCCTTGCAAACGCGAGGCTCTTTTCGTTTCGTTTTTTTGTGATTTTTCGGTTTTATAAACCCGTAAATTCGTTTTTCAAACGATTTATTTCGTTTTCTAACGATTTTATTTTGCAAGCGGGGTGTAGAACACTTTGCCCGCGTAGGGTTTGAGCGTATCGCCGAACTGCTCGTCGTACACCGAAAGGATTTCGGTTGCGCCGCTCGGAATATACTTCTTGACGCGCGAGGCTTTGACGGGCTTTTTGCTGAGGTTGATTACGACGGTGAGTTTGCTCTTGCCGTCCTCTGCAATCTTGTCGTAGACGAAAAGTTGTCTGTCGTTTGGCAAATACATCTTGAACTCACCGTAAATCGCCGTATCCTTGTACTCTTTGCGAAGTGCCATTGCCTTTTGGTAGAAATACCAGATTGAATTTTCGTCCTGCATAGCCTTTTCGACGTTGACTTCGGGATAATTCGGGTTGACGGTGTACCACGGCTCGACGGTCGAGAAGCCCGCGTTCTTATTTCCGTTCCATTGCACTGGCGTACGAGCGCAGTCGCGAGCGGCGGTGTGGGCGACTTTGAGAATGTGCTTGTCGCTGAAACCGAACTTTCTCATAAGGTCGCGCACGCAGAACGTCGAAACGTCCTTGAATTGCGCCCACGGGTCGCTTCCCTTCGGATATTTGTCGAAGTAAAGTGCGGTCATACCTATTTCCTGCCCCTGATAAACGAAATGCGTGCCCGAAAGGAACGTGTACGCCATACAAAGAGCCTTGCCGCTTTCAACCCTGTATTCCTCGCTGCCGTATCTCGAAATGATACGCGCGTGGTCGTGGTTTTCGAGGTAGTTTGCGTTCCACGCTCTGTGGTAGAGTTTGGTTTGCCACTCGTTGAAGGTCTTTTTGAGTTTGGGAAGACTGAACGGCGTATGCACCCACTCGATGATTATGCAGTCCGCGTTCATATGTTGGAAAGAAATCATCATATCCAGTTCTTTCTTACTTTCGTTGACGTATGTGAGCGCGGTTTTGGTGTTCATAAGCGGCGCTTCGCCCACTTGGAACGCGTCGTACTGCTCGATAACCTTGCGATATTCCTGCAAATATTCGTGGATATGCGGACCGTTGTTGTAGTGTTCCATGCCCCTCGAAGCGGGCATAAGCCAGTTGCCGTTGGGCAGTCCTTCCACCTTGCTGATTTGCGTAATAACGTCCTCGCGGAATCCGTCCACGCCCATATCCAGCCAGAATCTCATAACGTCTTTAACCGCCTCTCTGACTTTCGGATTGTCGTGGTTGAGGTCGGGCTGTTCTTTGGCGTAGAGGTGAAGATAAAACTCGCCTCTTTGCTCGTTGTATTCCCACGCAGATCCCGGGAAAGTGGACATCCAGTTGTTGGGAACTTTCTTTCCGTCCTTGCCTCTGCCCTTGCGCCAAATGTAGAAGTCGGTGTACGGCTCGACTTTAGCGCAACTCTTTTTGAACCAGTCGTGTTGGTCGGACGTATGGTTGATAACCAAGTCCATAATCACGCGCATACCGAGCGCGTGCGCCTTTTCGAGCACTTGCTTGAACTCGTCGAGAGTGCCGTAGTCGGGATTGATATTCTCGTAGTCGGCGATGTCGTAGCCGTAGTCCGCTTGCGGCGAAACGTACAAGGGCGAGAACCAAATCGCGTCGCTCCCGAGGCTCTTTATGTATTCGAGTTTTGAAAGCACTCCTTTAAGATCGCCTATTCCGTCGTCGTTACCGTCGCAAAAAGAGCGCGGCCAAATCTGATAAACGGACATCTCTTTGAACCATTTTCTTTCTTCCATAATTATCACCCATTAAGCAAAAACGAGGGTTTACGCCTCGTTTTTGCAATTATAAACATTATTTTTCGCTATTTTCCGTTGTTTCGGTCGATTCCGTCGCTTCTGCGGATTCTTGCGCCTCGGATTGTTCGTCTGCGGATTCTTGCGCCTCGGATTGTTCGTCTGCGCCCTCTTCCTTAACGATTACGTTGCCGTCTTCGTCGTATTCGACTTCTTCTTCGTCTTCGTGCGGCGTGAGTGCGATTGCCATAACTTTGAACTTGTCGTCTTTAAGTTTCATAATGCGCACGCCTTGCGTCGCTCTGCCTATCTTGCTGATTTCATCGGCTTGAACTCTGATGATTACGCCGCTGTCGGTGATCATCATAACGTCGGTGTCGGCGGGGATGACTTTGAGGCTTACGAGCGTACCCGTCTTGTCGTTGAACGTGCCTGCCTTGACGCCCTTGCCCGCTCTGTTTTGGATGGGATAGTCGTCGATGCTCGAACGCTTGCCGTAGCCGTTGGACGTTACGGTGAGGATTTCGTCGCCGGGGTGTACCACGTCGAACGCCACGAGGGTCGTATCGCCCGAAATGTTCATCGCCTTGACGCCCATTGCCGTTCTGCCTACGGGGCGCACGTCGTTCTCGTTGAAGTGGATGCTCATGCCTTGGCTCGACGCAACCAAAATCTCGTCGTTGCCGCTCGTGATGACCGCGCCGATAAGTTCGTCGTCATCGTTGAACTTGATCGCTATCTTGCCGTTGCGCTTGATTGAATCGTATTCCTCGAGAGGCGTCTTTTTGATAAGACCTTTCTTGGTTGCGAGCATAAGGAACTTGTCAGCTCTCTCTTCGGGCATTTGCAAGAACGCCTGAATCTTCTCGCCCTGTTCGAGTTGCAAGAGGTTTACCGCCGCCCTGCCGCGCGCATTGCGAGTGGCTTCGGGAATTTCGTACGCTTTGAGGGTGAACACTTTTCCTCTGTTGGTGAAGAACATAATCCTCTCGTGCGTATTCGAGGTGAATATTCTTTCCACAAAGTCCTCGTCCTTCGCCTTGTGCGCCGTGATACCCATACCGCCTCTGTGTTGAGCCTTGTACTCGGAAACGGGCATACGTTTGATATAGCCGCCGTGGGTCATAGAGATGACTACGTCCTCTTTTTCGATGAGGTCCTCGATGTCGATGTCGCCGTAATCGTAGGTGAGTTCGCTCATTCTCGGCGTGTTGTATTGCGCCTTGATTTCGCTGATTTCCCTGACGATGATGTTCTTGACTTCCTCGTCGCTTGAAAGCACCGTGTTGAAGTAGGCGATTTGCTTGTCGAGGTCTTCGAGTTCGGCGTTGATTTTTTCGACTTCGAGACCTGTCAAGCGTTGCAAACGCATATCGAGGATTGCCGCCGCCTGCTTGTCGCTAAGTCCGTAGTTCTCGATGAGTTTTGCGATTGCGTCTTGTCTGTCGCGCGATTTCTTCAAAAGTTCGACTATTGCGTCGATATTTTCGAGCGCGATGTGCAAACCGAGCAAAATATGTTGTCGTTCTTGCGCTTTTTCGAGGTCGAAACGCGTTCTGCGCACGATTACGTCCTTTTGGTGAGCGACGTAGCATTCCAATATCTCTTTGAGGTTGAGAACGCGAGGTACGCCGTCTACGAGCGCGAGCATAATCATGCTGAACGTCGTTTGCATCTGCGTTTGCTTGTAGAGTTGGTTGAGAAGAACTTGCGCGTTGACATCCTTTTTGAGTTCGATGACGATACGCATGCCGTGTCTGTCCGTTTCCTCTCTCAAATCGCTGATGCCTTCAAGGCGTTTGTCTTTGACTTGGTCTGCGATGTTTTCGATGAGTTTCGCCTTGTTGACCTGGTAGGGAATCTCGGTCACGACGATACGGCTCTTGCCGTTTGCCATTTCCTCGATTTCCGCCTTTGCGCGAAGCACGCACGCGCCTCTACCCGTGCGATACGCTTGTTTGATGGAATGTCTGCCCAAAACGAGCGCTCCCGTCGGGAAGTCCGGCGCGGGAATGTATTCCATAAGGTCGTCGACGGTGATTTCGGGATTGTTCAGGAGCGCGATAGATGCGTCGATAACCTCGCCGAGATTGTGAGGCGGAATGGATGTCGCCATACCGACCGCGATACCGTCCGATCCGTTTACAAGCAAGTTAGGGAATCTTGAGGGCAACACGACGGGTTGTTCGCGCGTGTCGTCGAAGTTGGGATAGAAGTCAACCGTCTTTTTGTCGATGTCGCGAATCATTTCGAGCGCGATTTTGGAAAGACGAGCCTCCGTGTAACGATAAGCCGCCGGCGGATCTCCGTCGATCGAGCCGAAATTGCCGTGACCGTCTACAAGCGGACAGCGAATGGAAAAGTCCTGTGCCAAACGCACCAATGCGTCGTACACCGAACTGTCGCCGTGAGGATGGTATTTGCCGAGCACTTCGCCCACGACCATAGCGCACTTACGATAGGGCTTGTCGGGGGTCAGACCGAGTTCGCTCATAGCGTAAAGAATGCGTCTGTGAACGGGCTTCAAACCGTCTCTTACGTCGGGGATTGCACGGGATACGTTGACCGCCATCGCGTATGCGATAAAGGATTTTTTAAGTTCGCCGTTTATTTCCACGTCCTTGACGGTCGAGTTGGCTATATGTTGAATATATTCGTTGTTTTGGTCATCTCTTATGTTCGCCATAACTGCCTCCTTATACGTCGAGATCCGTCACGAGTTTCGCATTCTGCTCGATAAATTCGCGACGAAGTTCGGGTTGCTCGCCCATGAGTATGGAAAAGAGCCTGTCCGCCTCGATTGCGTCGTCCATCGTAACCTTCAAAAGCGTGCGTTTTTGCGGATCCATTGTGGTTTCCCAAAGTTGTTCGGGGTTCATTTCGCCGAGACCTTTGTAGCGTTGAAGTTCGCCGCTCTTTCTGCCGAATTCGTTGTAATACGCCTCGAGGCTCTCGTCGTCGTAGAAGTACTGCTCCTGCTTGCCCTTCGAAATTTTGTAAAGAGGCGGCAACGCGATAAAGACGTGACCGTTCTCAATGAGCGGACGCATAAAGCGGAACAGGAACGTGAGCATCAAAATACGAATATGGCTGCCGTCCACATCGGCGTCGGTCATACAAATGATACGATTGTAGCGAAGTTTGCTCTCGTCGTACTCTGCGTTGATACCGCAACCGAACGCAGTGATCATCGCCTTAATTTCCTCGTTTTCGAGAACTCTGTGCAAAGCGGCTTTCTCGACATTGAGAATCTTGCCTCTCAAAGGAAGAATGGCTTGGAAACGTCTGTCGCGACCTTGCTTCGCGCTTCCGCCTGCCGAGTCGCCCTCGACGAGGTATATTTCGCAGTTTTTGGGGTCTTTGTCGGTGCAGTCTGCAAGTTTGCCGGGAAGAGTGGTGCTTTCGAGTGCGCTCTTTCTTCTCGCGCTCTCGCGCGCCATACGCGCCGCCTCTCTCGCTCTTTGCGCCGTAATGGTTTTAAGCACGAGTTCCTTTGCTTCTCTGGGGTGTTCCTCGAGATACGTTCCGAAACCTTCCGTAACGCCCTTTGCCACCGCTTGGCGCATACTGCTGTTGCCGAGTTTGGTTTTGGTTTGTCCTTCGAATTGCGGTTCTGCGAGTTTCACCGAAATAACAGCCGTAAGACCTTCTCTGACGTCCTCACCGCTCAATTTTTCGCTGCCTTTGAGAATTCCCGACTTGGAGCCGTAATCGTTGATAATCTTCGTCAGTGAGGCTTTGAAGCCGTCAAGGTGCGTGCCGCCTTCTTCGGTGTTGATGTTGTTTGCAAACGCCAAAATCGTGTCCGAATAACTGTCGTTGTACTGCATTGCGACTTCGATTTCGCTGTCGACGTACTTTTCGTCAAAATAAATGACTTCGGGGAAGATTGTTTCTTTTGTCTTGTTCATTTCCTCGACAAAAGACACAATGCCGCCGTCATAGCGGAACACCTCTCTGCGTTCGGGTTGAATGCGCTCGTCTGCAAGTTCGATGGTGAGCCCTTTGTTGAGGTAGGCAAGTTCGCGAAGACGAGTCTTCATCGTGTCGTAGTTGAATTCGAGCGTTTCAAAGATTTCCGCGTCGGGATAGAATGTTATCGTCGTGCCCGTGTCGGTTGCGTCGCCCACTACCGCCAAAGGCCTTTCCGCAATACCGCGATTGAAACGAATGCGGTAAAGTTTGCCGTTTTGTCTTACTTCTGCGACGAGCCATTCGCTGAGCGCGTTGACGCAGGATACGCCCACGCCGTGCAGACCGCCCGAAATCTTGTAGCCGCCGCTGCCGAATTTACCGCCCGCGTGAAGTTTGGTCAAAACGACCTCGACTGCGGATTTGCCTTCTTTTTCAATAATGCCGGTAGGAATGCCTCTGCCGTTGTCCGTAACGCGAATCGCGCCGTCGGAGAGAATTTCCACGACGATATGCGTGCAGTAGCCTGCGAGCGCTTCGTCGATTGAGTTGTCAACGACTTCCGTCACGAGATGGTGCAAACCTCTCACGTCCGTCGAACCGATATACATACCGGGACGTTTTCTGACAGGGTCGAGACCTTCGAGAACCTGAATGTCGCCGGCGTCGTAACTGTGTTTGACTTCTTCTGCCATTTTTCCTCCTACATAAAATATATTTTAGTAAGTAATATATTATTATTTCAATAATAATAAGTAAAAATATTATAACAAGTTATAACCAAAA
>CAVKUX010000039.1:0-2019 GCA_963659595.1 Anaeroplasmataceae bacterium
GTTGCCGTAAGATTGCCTTGCGACTCATCCGTAACCTTGATATATTCCGAAATATTCTTGTCTTTAAGGGCTGCGTCGGATGCCCAAGCGACAGACCAAGTAACGTATTTGTCTACGACGGTAGACGGGTTAATCGTTGCAGTTACGGTTTGCGAAACGTATACCTGTTCGGTCGGATTTTCTACGATACCGATATCCGGTGCGCGTTCACCGTTCATAACCTTTACTTCGCCCATAGTGAGCAAAACCATAGGGTTATCTTCGGTTGCCGCAGAAACGTTTTCCTGTCCGTCAGGCTTTACTTCCGCGGGCTTATTGCCGATAGCGATTGCAAGCGAAGAAATTACGCCTGCAAAGAGAAGAATGAGAGCCGTAAATACGGCAATCCACTTGAATTTTTCTTTGTTAATCATTGATTTTTACCTCCGAAATTTTGATTTTTGAGTGTAAAAAACTACGGCTTACCTAAGCAAACCGTAGTTCTCTACAAGGGGAATGCTTATCTCAAAAGCATATTAAGGAAACTCTTGTCCGACGTTCTCGCGGGTTTAATCGGGCATTCGTAAACAGTGCCGTCTTCGTCGTAAGAACGCACGGAGTAGGTGTTACCTTTGATGGTTTTTCCATTTACGTCTTTGATTTCAAACGGGGTTACGATAAGTTCGGCTTCCATCTGACCGTCGAAGACGATATCCAGAACGGTATAGCCGCCTTTGTCGGGCGGAATAACGCCTGCTTTGACCTCTCTGCCTCTTACGTTTCCCTTAATGAAGTAGGAAAAATATTCCTTGCCGTTGCTTTCAAAAGTTTCTCTTTCGACCTTGATTTTGTTGTTTTCCATAATTTGTAGTCCTCCTGATTATTTAGATTTTTTGCGAGAAATTGCTCGCGCTTCTTCTTTGGTTTTACCTTCGGAAAGTGCCTTTTTGTATTTATACAGCCCGGCGTGGTCGCCCTGACACTGCAAATATCCCGAACGGATACCTGCCTCGAAGTCGGTAAGTTCCTTACCTTCCTTTTTGCCGTAGGTATGTACCTTTGCTTTTCTGTCTTCCGCATAGCCTTTGGCACGCTTGGACGGAATAGACCATCTACGCTCGTTGTATTTGTCTGCGTTGGACGGCTTTGTAGTAGTTTCTTTCTTTGCCACTTTTCGTGTCCTCCTGATTATTAAAAATTGATTTTCCCGTGTCGCCGATAGAACAGCGTTTTGCGGGACTTACGTCTTATAGGGTTTCTCACACCGTACAGCCCGCTATTCAGTTGTAAATATGGTAACGAACGCCGTTATTTTTCTTTGAAACACTACGTTTCGGGCGATATTTCTTGTCGGTGAGCGGCCGCTCTTACACTTGCAAGTACCGCGCGAAATCATCGGTTTCTGTTATGTTTTCGGGCGTTCGATTTACCCGATAGGGTTAATCTACATACGTTCTGCCGTACATAGTGCTGTGAATACGCTTTCCGTCGATATGCTTGCGCTCGGCGAAAATAAGTTCGTATTCACGGTCGCGCTTTTTCGTGCGACGGTAAAACGTGTCGTGGCTTAAAACGACGTTATCTTCAACCTCGCTTAACTTAACGCCGACAACCTGTTTCACAATGTAATCCCGCGTGCGATAAACGTTCATTGCGTCTACCATAAAATCCGGCACTTTCACTTTTTGTAACCTCCGTAAATTTTAATAATGTTTTGCATTGTTTCTTTGTCCTCTCCGGAAAGGGTAAGAAGAACTTTATGTAACAGAGCGATTTGTTTTTCATTCATACACGGCTTGTCCATACGGAACGTATCGAGAATATGAATACCGCCGCCGTTACCTTGGGTGGTGTACACCGGATACAGCAAGGAAAGATGCTGAACGTCATATTCGATTGTCCGTTTGCTTACGCCGAACTCGTTGGCGAGATTTTCTCTCGTTTCGTGCCGACGCAGACACAAGATTTCAAGTATGGCTTGTCGTCTTTCCGCTGCCGTCATATCCGCTGTTCACCTCCTTTTCCGAACTTCTTGCCTGC
>CAVKUX010000039.1:2053-12541 GCA_963659595.1 Anaeroplasmataceae bacterium
ACAAAGCAAACTCGCAACTTCTTTTCGACTTTGAAAAAATTTTTTAAGTTTTTTTCGGATTTTATTTTTCGGCAAACAAAAAACGCACTTACCAAACGGGCAAATGCCCGCAATGATAAATGCGTTTAGCAATATATGTTCGTGTTTATACTGTATTGTCGGTTCAGTAGGTGGCTCGAAACCGCCTGTGTTTTGTGGTGGACGAAGAAATGTCTTTGATTTTTTCTTGCCCGCCCCGTTCATTGCTATGAAGGCGGAATCGCCAAACTCGCGATTCTGTATTGTCTATGTATCATATAATCTCCCTTATCCCGACAAAATTACGTTTTGTTCAGTGTTTTATGAACTGATAGTGCAAAATAATTGAATTGTTGTGCCATTACGAAGATGACCTATTTTTAGTAAAATATATGTGAGGTGAACCAATGGTGCATAATACTACTGAATCGCTCGGCGATATCATAAAATCCGCACGACAAAGGTCGGATTTAACGATGGAAGAATTAGCGTATAGAGTAGGTATAACCGAAAGATATTTATACCGTATCGAAAACGAAGGCAAAAAGCCGAGTTTCGATATTCTATACAAGATAATTCGCCAACTGTCTATTTCTCCGGACTTGATTTTCTACCCCGAAAGACCTACCACAGACTCCGAAGTAGAAAATCTTATCCGAATGCTTTACAACTGCGATGAACGCTCTCTGAACGTTATCAAAGCAACTGCGAAAGCCTTAATTGAGAACACCACGCAACAATAATTTTGAAAGGTAGCCGAAAGGCTATCTTTTTTTGTGTAAAAACAAGGTCATTGTTTATGCCGCTTGTTCAGACGATTCAGAGGAAGAAGATACAAATAATTTTATAAAATCATTTATTTGGGACAGCGGAATTGAAAAATTATTATCGTCTTTATCTTCAGTACCCCAAGTATTGAGTCCAAGTAAATTTCCGTCGATGTCGCATAATGCACCGCCGGAATTTCCCGGATTTATCAGGGCATTATGGTGAATCACCGTATAATCCACATTTCCTATACGACTATAAACGATAACTTGTCCGTAAGTTACAATGTTTTTCACTCCGCTCGGATTACCAACGGCAATGACGAATTCGCCCGGTTTTACGTTATCGTCAATTCTTTTTGTGTAATCTATCAAACGTAAAACGCTGTCGTTACGTTTCTCAAAATTTATAATAGCAATATCTTTGTCGGCATCTGCAAGAAGAACATTACCGTTGTACTCGTAACCGTTAATATCGGTTATCGTATATTTGGTTGTATATTTAACTCCGTCAAGGATATCTGTTATGACGTGATTATTCGTGAGCGCGTAGTAATAGTTCTCATCTCCCATAAATACAACTCCACTTCCGAGTCCGACTCCTTGCGTCCGACTAATAAAGATGCCTTTTTTCTGGTAAATCGTGTCGATTGCAATATTTGATTCTCTGACGATATCTCGTACGGACATCAATTTTTCTTGAGTAAAATTGTTTTCGTAAATCGTGTTTTCTGTAGTCGGACTTACAGTATAACCGTAATCACACCCGGAGGCAGAGAAAGTTGTTACAATACACAAGATAAAGACTAAAAATATTCTCATTTTTCTCATTTTCATTACCTCAAAAAGTTCGCTTTTAGTTTTTCAATTTCATTTTTCTTCAAACCGACGGCTTCTGACAAGTATTCTTGTATTGAGCCATACTGTTTTTCCAAGTAACAAACGGCATAATCGAACCTTGAAACTGACGGCGAAACGAATTCTTTTGCAAATGTGGCTTCCGGCTCTGACGCAAGGCGAAGTTTTCTCATTACGTCGATAAGAGCGAACTCCTTTTTTGTCGGCGGCGAAATCAGATAGTCGTTTCTTATATCGTCGATAGATACGCCGAGAGCAGAGAGAATCATTGTCGCAGCCATTCCCGTTCGGTCGCGCCCTTGTTCGCAAAAAAACAAAGTTGCGCCATCGGGCGAATCCAACAGTATATCAAAAATCCTACGATAGCCGGATACTGCGTTTTTCCCGCTGATAAGATTTCTATACGTTTCATTCATAAATGCCGCTTCCGTCATACCTTTTGCTACTACGGCGCGAATTTTGTGTGTTATGCCGGCAGAATCGTCGATAATACCGAGCATTGCGTGTTCTGACAGCGGAATATTGACGATAGGAATTTTCAATTTACTCGGTAACGGATGCCTGTCGATTTCACTTGGTGTGCGTAAGTCAATAACTGTTCTTACCTGATACTGCGTTTCAAGTTTGCGGCAGGCAACACTGTTCATCCGATATAATGTGCCGCTGCGAATAAGTCTGCGCGACGCAATCTTTTTCCCGTCTGTTGTGGAAATTCCGCCTAAGTCACGAGTATTGTTGCAGCCGTGAAAAATGATTTCCATTAGGACATATATTCGCCGTTATAACTTACGAGTGTGGCGGCGGTTACTCCGTTGATGTTTTGCAATTCATTCAAAAATGCTGCTTCCGTTCCGTCGAGATTGATTTCAACGGTCAGTTCGATACCTGCTTTGCCTACGGTTTTGGATTTAATAACGTGTTTTTTGATGTGAGTATTCAAAACAGCGAGCGCTTCGGTTTCCGCATTGTCGTGTTCACATTGCAATACAAGGATATACGGGACGGTATTTCTTTTCTGACGTGTAAAGAGATAGAAAATCAATCCGAGAATAAGCGAGCCGAACACGGCAAGCGGTATCATTCCCGCACCGAGCATTATTCCGACGACTATTGACCAAAACAAAAATGCTATGTCGAGCGGTTCTTTAATTGCCGTTCTGAAACGGACGATAGATAACGCACCGACCATGCCGAGCGACAATACTACGTTTGACGTTACCGTCATAATTGCAAGGTCGGTTATCATTGCAAGAGCAAGCAACGTCAAGCCGAAACTGCGCGAATACATTACGCCGCGATAGGTTACTTTATATATTTCGTAAATAAAAAGTCCTATGGCAAAGGCGAGAGCGAGCGAAATCACCATATCGGTGAGAGAAAACGAAGTTATCTGTTCAAGGAAACTGGATTTGAAAATATCGTTGAATGTCATAATAATTACTCCTTAAGGTTTTTTATCGTAAAATTAAAAGTTTGTAAGTCTGCAAGCCGCATATTTTGAGAATGACGACGTGCGACGGTTATCAAGTTGAACCGCGTCCCGTATAATCGACGGGCAAAACGCGTCGTATTTGACTTCGAGAATAATCGGGTGGCGAATATCGGCGGGAACGGTTACGAACGGCTCAAACATTTGCGTTGTCGAAAGTCCGCTGCGGACTTCGTCGTCGATCGTTACGCGAACGTTGCCCGGTTTGTAAACAAAGGCGCGGCGAGTGTAGTCCACTACCACCCGCGGGCGTAAAAGTTGCCATTGCATTTTTGCAAATAACTCTTCGCACAACGGTTTTTCCGTCAGCATCAGCCATTCATAATCGCCGTCGATCAGTCTTTGGCACTGTTCCTGCGTGATACGCACGCTTTTTTTGCCGCAAAGGGTGTTATATTTGCTCTTTTTT
The DNA here is from genome assembly GCA_963659595.1 of Anaeroplasmataceae bacterium. GTDB lineage: Bacteria > Bacillota > Clostridia > Christensenellales > CAG-917 > CAG-475. The sequence goes on from CAVKUX010000039.1 coordinate 5,595, forward strand.
TCAAGCACGATATAACTCGGATCGTTGTTATAATAGCGAATGCGGAATTTTTCGCGGACTTCGCATCCGTTCAGACGTTCGGAAAGCGCTTTGTCGTACACGTTGTCAAAATAAAGACTTCGTATGTAATAGGGTTCTGCGCCATAATGCGGATCTGGTGAAGCAATTACAGACAAACGATTGATAATAATCTGCTTATCCACAGGCGTAATGTAATGTTTCCATTCATGGCGTAATTTCGTGTTTTGAGGTGTTTCAAACAGCATTTCTTATTCGCTCCTTTTGTTTGATAGGCTTTGGTCGCTTGTTTTTATCTACTTTTATTACAATCACAAGCGCGATTGCAAGAGCGATGAAGGCTGCGATTTTTTCAAGTATTGCCAAAACCACACGGATTACAAGTTGTTTAACAGCCGCTTCAAGGTCTTCGATATCGCCGATTCGTCCTGATTGCATCAGTTTATCTACCATTCCTTCCGATTTATCGTCTTTTGCCCGCGTAAGACTGATTAAATCTTCAACCGGTATAATGCTGATTGTTGCAAGCACGTCTATCTGTGGTACGAGCGTTCTGATGAGGTCTTCTATATAAAGACCGCTCCCTTCGGGCAATAAAAGTTCTACCAAACTTGCAGAATCGGGGCTTACAAATTCGGAGCAATCAACGAGCGTTTCTTTTCTCTCTGCTTGCGCGGCGCGAGTTGTCGGTATCTCTCCGTTTAATTGCCCGCGTATGCTTTCTGAGCGCAATGAAATAAAATCCATATCCGATTTCACCGCAGCATTAAAGCGTTCTATCGTAACGCCGCTTGTCGGATCGTTTTCGACATACGGTTGTATCATATCAAGAACACGTTCCGCCGTCTTTGCGTATTTTCCGCTTTCAATGTAAGATTGCAGAAATTCGTTTAGATAAGCGTGGTATTTCTCTTTATTTTCTTCGCTTGAAAGCAAACTTTTGAGTAACGGGCGTTCTTCTAAAGTAGTATCTATGAGGGGTTCGTCAATCGGCGTGTTTATGAAGTCCGTCCAGTTTCCGGTCCCGTTTGCCGCGCCCGTGCAACCCAAAGCGTGGTCATAGTCCCACGGAATAAGAGACAACTTCCCGTCTTTTTCGTACAACCCGTAATTGTGTCCCGCGTATGACGTATAACAGTCGTCGTTAAGGACAAAGGTGTTTACGGCAAAGTAACGCAAAAGAGTATCTGTGTCGAGCGCGGACGAAGCATCAGAACTTTCATTTATCGTGCGTATTGCATTTATGAGCCGTTTCTTATCTTTTTTTCCTGCCTTGAATACGGCGTTATTCCATATCGCGTCATAGAGAGATAATTTTTCTCCCTGATATTGAAGTCCGACGGTTTTATCGTTTACACCGAGAAAATCGCAAGCGTTTACCGAACCGTTTTCACCCGATAATTCGGATAGGCGAAGGGTTGCGTTTTTCTCTGTACCGGTAATCATTCCGGCTATGTCCATTTGTTCGGGTTTATACATTTGCCCGTGTTGAGTGCCGTAGTTTCGCAAGGCGAACGATTCCGCAAGACTTTCCACCGCGGTGTAAAGCCCGACCACTTCGCCGTTTATTGAAATCTGAACAAAACTGCAAAGCGGCGTCGGTATTCCCATTTCGCGCATCATATCATAACAAAGAAAATCGCGGATAAAACTGCTGTCGCAGATATTGTTGTTTAAGGCAACTTTGTCAAGTCCGTAATACCTTTGACTTTTATCGAACGCGCCGAAATTGAGAACAAGCGAATATCTGTCCCATTCTCGGACGATGCTTTGAATCAAAGTGGTATTTCCTTTTGTCCGAACGCCGACGTGATAAAAAGTTTCGCCGTCTATGGTTACGTTGCAATCGTGGTATTCTTTGTAAAGGGCATTTGCCTTTAGGTTATTCCACGAATTTTCGTCAATTTGTATTTCCACAGTGTGAACGATATCGTTATCGAATAATTTATTTTCGTATTCTGTTGAAATTCCCGTTGCGGCTGCCTTGTTTTCGTCCGATGGAGAAAAATCTGTACGACCGGGAGCGGCAACAATAAGACCTATGGAATATACAACCGCAAGAACCATAGCAACGATTGATGCTATTGTTTGTTTCATGTTACTCCTTATAAAAAACGAGCCGAACAACCCGAAACAGTTGTCCGGCTCAAAAGTGTTAAATTTTTAGTTTATTTGTTTTCTTCGCGTTCCGCGTAGTATTCGGGAACGGGCGGAATGGAATTGAACGCGTCCACGAGTTTTTGCAATTCGTGGTTGATTTTGAGCGGGTTGATCTTCGGCAAGTCGGAAACTTCGAGTTTGTCTTTGCCGAGCAGAGTTTTCAACGCGATTGCAACCATACGAATATCGTATTTACCCTCGAAAAGCGGCGTGATAGGTCTGTCAAGGTGCATGGTTTTATAAACCGCCATCATAGCCGTTCTTACCGACGTTTCCACGGTGAATACAACGTCGCCGGGAAGTTCAACGAACTGACCGATGAATGCAAGATTTGTGCAGCCCGCAGGGATAACTTCGGGACGGTCGGTACACGTTCTCGGCATAAACTGCGACGTGATATACGGCATAACCGTAGGAATAGCGATACTGTGAGCCTTGATTTCTTCAAATTTATCTTCCAAACCACACCAGTAAAGGAACTCTTTGAGCGTTTCTTCGCCCGTACATTCGTTCATAGGCTTTTTGACATACGCGCCTTTTTCGTTGGAATGAAGTCCGTAAAACCACAATACCTGAACGTTTTCGGGCTGATTCGGTTCAAGCGGTTGGAGCGCCGCGCCGTAAGTTATAAACCACGGTGAAGAAACGAAAGTCGTCGCGCCGCCTTTACCCGTCGGGTTGCCCGTTTTCTTTTCGAGATACTCGAAGAATTGCGGGTAATCTTTTACCGTGAGCGTAACGCTTACGAAATTGCTCTTTTCGGGCGAATAAACGAATTTTTCGGGATGACCGAAGTTATCCGCTTTTTTCGCTATCTTTTCCCAAAGCGTAAAGCAGCCGCGATTTTCGGTGTCGGTATTCATCTTCGGCGCTTCTGTCATACTGCCGCGGGTGGAATTCTGCGTCATACTGCCGTTCGTGAAATACACGAAGTCATCATCCGAAAGAGCAATCTTTGCGACTTCTCCTTTTTTCTTGATTTCAAGCGCGGTTACAGTCTTTTTATTACCGTCGAATCTGAAGTCCATATCCGTAACGGTGGCGTCGGCGATAAAATTCACGCCCGCGTCTACGAGATATTTTTGCAGCGGCATAATAAGGCTGTGATACTGGTCATATTTGGTGCGAAGTATTCCGCGCAGACTTCTGATTAAATGCAACTGGTGCATAAATCTCGTAGCATATCTTTGCATTTCGATAAGCGAATGATACGGCTGGAAGGCGAGCATTGCGCACCAGTAATACCAAAGTTGGCTTTGGAAAAATTCGGGGCTGAACCACTGTTCAATAGTAATATTTTCAAGTTGCTCTTCGGGCGTGGTCATCATCTTAATCATCTGGTTTTTGACTTTATCGGTGATGCCGAAAGTCGTTTCGTCGTGCGGAACAAAACCTTTTTCCCAAAGTCTGTGCTTGCTGTCAATTTCAAAATCTTTGTTGCATTCTCTCGTTTCGTCGAGTACCGTGCGACCTTCTTCATAGATAGAAGGAATACTGCCGAACAAATCCCACAGACATTCCATATACGGCTCGAGTTCTCTTTCGCCGCGGGAAATATAACCCGTTTCGGGATTGCCGCAAGCGTCCATAGAGCCGCCGAATACAGGCAGTTGGTCGAATACGGTAATGTTTTTACCGGGCATTTGCGCGTCGCGGACTAAAAACGCCGCCGCGGAAAGTCCCGCAATGCCGCCGCCGATAATATAAGCGCGTTTGTTTTCGATCCCCTCGGGTTTACGGGGATGCACTCTGTCATAGTTTCTCATATAAATTTACCTCCTTAAAGTCAACTGTAATTTAATTTCATACGGGTGTTGACTTTTGATTTCGCCTGTAGTATAATATCATTAGAACAGAATGTCAACCGTCAATGTTTTTCAAAATATATGAAATCCGACACTTTTGATAAAATTAACGGTTTTTGAGAGGTAAAAATATGGCAGAAACGATCGAAATCAAGCAAAAAGCAGAATACAGAAGCGCGAAACGCTCCCGTAAAATGATACGGGAGGCTTTTTTGACGTTATTAAAAAAGAAGCCCGAAACCAAAATTACGGTTACGGACATAGTGAATTTAGCAGATATAAACAGGACGACGTTTTACGCTCATTATCCCGACGTGCGCGGCGTTGTGGAAGAAATCGAAAACGACGTAATAGACAAAATGATGGTTATCTTAAAAGACTTTCATTACTTTTCGTTTTTCAAAAATCCCGCGCCCCTGCTGTTGCAAATAAGCAGATTTCTGGAAATGGATATAGACTTATATAGGCAACTTATCCGTATCGACAGTTCGGACGCGTTTTTAGATAAGTTAAAGAACATCTTTGCCGAGTTTATGGAAAACGACCCGGATATTCCGCAATACATTCGCGAAAAAAGCAGTTTTGCAATTCGCGTGAGTTATTTCACGGGCGGCATCGTGAACGCTTATAAGCAATGGCTTACGGGGAAACTCGATTGTTCGCTCAACGACATTTCAATGGAAATCGCTTCTATGATTGCCGGTGCGGATTTAAGTTGACGGTTTTTCTTCTTTATTTTCTTTTTTAGTATAGTATTCAACAACACACATAAGTAGCGTGGAAAAGAACGCTTTTCTCTCGTTCGGAGTGAGATTTTCAAGGCTCGGACGACCGATAGCGTAAACTTCACGCTCTTTTTTATTGTCGTTTTTCATATTGCTAACTCCTTTTTTTGTGAAAAGAATAGCAACCGAACTCGTAGTTTTTATTCGACTTCAAAAATTTTTTGAGATTTTTTTTGCAACTCGAAAAAGACTTGCGACTTTAACTCGTAACCTTGTTGACGAGAAAGGAACAAGACGTTTTTTCTTTCTCGTGGAAAGCCTAATCCAAGCCCGTCGTATCCGTCAAGGGAAAAAATTATTGTGAGGACTTTTAAGAAACAGACTTTATCCAATATTTTTTTCTTTATCCTTGACGGCTCCGCCGTTCTCGGATTGTTCGGTTTCCGTCGAAAGACAAAAAAAGTTAAAGGAGTTAAAAACAGTATGAAAAAAGCAGTTATTTATGCCCGTTATTCCAGCGATAGCCAAACCGAACAGTCTATCGAAGGTCAACTGCGCGTTTGTCGGGAATATGCGAAAAACAATAATATTCTTGTTGTGGATACATATATCGACCGTGCAATGACGGGAACTAACGATATGCGTCCAGACTTTCAACGTATGCTGAAAGACAGTGCAAAACACCAATGGGAAATAGTTCTTGTCTACAAATTAGACCGTTTCTCTCGTGATAAGTACGAAACGACGATACATAAGCATACTCTAAAAGAGAACGGCGTAAAACTTGTATCCGCTATGGAAAATATCCCCGACAGTCCCGAAGGCATTATCCTTGAAAGTTTGCTCGAAGGTATGAACCAATATTATTCGGCGGAACTCGCTCAAAAGATAAATCGCGGACTAAAAGAGAGTTGGAGCAAAGGTCAGACAACAGGCGGACGCACTTTCTTCGGATACGACGTTATCGACAAAAAATGCGTTATCAACGAATATGAAGCGAATATCGTTCTCGAAGCCTTTACAAAATATGCACAAGGCTATAAAGCAAGAAGCATTATCGAGATTTTCAAAGAAAAAGGCTACCGTCGCAAAAATGGCTCATATATAGACGAAAACTATTTATACCGCATTTTAAGAAATATCCGTTATACGGGAATTGTCGAGCATAAAGGAGTTATATATGACAAAATCTTTCCGAGAATTATATCGGACGAACTCTGGCAAACCGTCAGTGCCATTACGGACGATAACAAGATAGCACCGAGCCGCAAAAAGGAAATATTCAACTTTCTGCTTTCGGGAAAACTTGTTTGCGGGAATTGCAAGCATAGAATGGTCGGCATAAGCGGAACGTCGCACACGGGCAATTCCCATTACTATTATGCTTGTCAGGCTGGCAGACGCAAAAAAGTGAAATGTGCAACAAAACCGATACGAAAGCAATTTATTGAAGATACCGTTATCGAAACAACGGTAAAACTATTGAGCAGCGTTTCTATCATAAGCAACCTTGCTAATACGATTTATGCCGTCCATCAAAATGAAACGGCAGACAATACGGCATTGAAATCTCTGGAACAAAGACGAAAAGAAGCCGTGCGTTCGCAAAACAATATGATTAAAGCCATTGAGCAAGGTATTATCACGGAAGCAACCAAAGGCAGGCTGACAGAACTCGAAGCGGAAATCAATCACCTTGATTTTGAAATCGCCAAAGAAAAAGCACACAACTACGCCTTTTTGACGGTGGAGCAAATAGAACAATATTTAAGCCATTTTGTTTTTGACAATACCGACGACATAAAAGTGCGAAAACTCTTGATAAACACTTTCGTCCGTGAAGTGATTTTATATGAAAACGAAATCGTTATAACCTATAATTTTACTGACAATCCCGAACGGCTGAAAGTAAATAAAGAACAAACTATACAGGAAGAAAAGCAAATAGAGCGAGCAAAATCCTCTTTTTCTTTTAATTCAGGTTCGACCATTTTGACTGGCTCTCCACCAGCGGCAATCGCCGCATCGGTCGAAATTTAACATAACGCAAAAGCGGCTGTTTCAAATGTAAAGGCATTTGAAACAGCCGCTTTTATTTTTTCGCAAATCAATAATTTGGTTTTCGGGTTATTCGGCTGTGATTGTTATACTTGCAATCGCATACGGATTATCTTCCGATACAGCCATAATTGTTGCCGTTCCGGCGCTTTTGAAGCAGAAGTAGTCGCCGAATATAAGA
>CAVKUX010000039.1:12551-15257 GCA_963659595.1 Anaeroplasmataceae bacterium
AAGAACAACATCGTCGCCCGCTATTACTTTACAGCTCAGAGTTTTGTTCGTCGCGTTCGACGGAGAAATCTTAAAGAAATCCGAAAATGCAAGAACATCACCCGTTTTTACTTTTCCGCCGTTAACGCCTGTAATGTCCGTCACGGAAATCTTCTTCTCGGCTACCGTTACTACCGTTACATTGCACATCCCCATAGCAGTCCCGCAATATGCGGTAACTGTCGCATTGCCTGCGGATATTGCTTTTATATTGCCGTCTTCATCGACCGTAACTATGCTTTCATCACTTGAAAACCACTTGATCTCGCCGTCCGTCGTGTTCGACGGAGTAACAGTAGCCGTAAGCTTTGCCGTACCGTTCGGCTCAAGCGAAAGCTCGGTTTTATCAAGCGTTACTTTCTCTGCGGATATCGGTTTTTTCTTTACGTCAACGGTAAACGTATCGAATTTTGTTCCGTCACTGCTGCTTACCGTTACAATTGCAACGCCTTCGTTTTTTGCAGTGACAACGCCCTCGTCGCTTATCTCGGCAACGACGGTTTCGTTAACCGCGCTTATAGCCCATTTCAGATAGCTTTTAGCCGCCGAAGGCGATACTATAAGCTGATCCGCAAGATTGAGCGTTTCGCCCGGTTCAAGCTCTGCCGTTTCCTGCTTGAATTCCATTACGTCGGGAACGCACTCAACCTTTACCGCGCACATCGCAAAAATAAGGTCGCCGTCGGCATTTTCACTGTAATCCATATATTTCCCCGAAATTGCAACGACCTTTGTGACGCCTGCCGCTTTTGCTTTTATCGTTCCAGTCGATTTATCAATGGAAACGATCTCGCTTGTATCTTCGCGTTCCGTTCCGTCATTGTCGATAAACTGCCAGATTATATCATCTTTCAGGTCTTTGTATGCTACGTTTGCGGGATCGAACACAAGCTTAAGCTGTGCGGTTTCGCCGAGCTGGAGAGTTACAAGCTCTTTTTCAAACGAAAGCGTTTTGAGAGTTGCTTCTTCGGTTTCTCCGCCGTCTGCAAGCTTCGGCACAAATACTATTATACACACCAGAAGCGCAATAAACGCCACCGCCGCCACGGATATAAGTATTATCTTTTGCGTGCGCGTCTTTTTTTCGTTTCCCGAAGCGGAAGAGGTTTCGTGCGCAAGTCTTATCGCTTCCTCCTCTGCCGCCTTTGAGCTTTTTGCGTAAGACGATTGAGGAGCGGTTCTTTTCTGAACGGGCTGATGCGGATTTTTCTGCGGCTGAGCTTTCATAGCAGTCTGCGTCTGCGTAAACGAAAATACGCGTTCGCTCTGCTCATCCGCCGCTCTGCGTTTTGCGGAATATGATTTTTTCGACGCGTCGTTGAACAGAAAATCACGGATCAGCTGGCGCGAGAACGTCAGCTCTTCCCCTTCCTCGTCGCTGAGGTTGGCATAAAAACGCATATTGGTCTTTATTCCGAACCGTACCGCTTTAAGCTTTGCTTCAACGCTTTCCCTGCTCACACCGATGACAGAGGCTATCTGCTCGTCGCTCATTCCGAAATAATAATACGAATAAGCGCATATTCTTTCCGAAGGCGTCATATCGACCATCATCGAAGGCACGGCTGATTTTATCGCGTCTCCGTACACCGCGGGATTGAGTATATCGTCCGGCGCGGCTTCCTTTACATTATAAAGCCCGTCGGAAGCTGAAATATCCCATGCGCCCTCGTCGGAAGCGATTTTCATCGCGTCGGCGCAGTATTTGATTGTCAGAATACGCAGCCACGAAAGAAATTTTCCGTCGTCGTCAAGCGAGGATATGTTTTTCTCAGCAAGATTGTATATTTTATTCACATCGGATTCCGCCGCGCGTCCGAGTACGTTTGAGCAAAAGTAATAAACTATATCCGCGGTGGCGGAAAAAATGTCGTTCATTGCTTCGCTGTCGCCGCTTCTGACGCGCGCGACAAGCTCGGCAAGCTTTTCTTTATCCATAACAATTCTCCAAGCTGTTCCGCAAAAATGCGGTTTATAAAATTACGCGTCCCGACGTTTTCTGCGGGACGCGTGCAGGGCATTGACTTATCAGAGATATGCCTTTATATCTTCCGGAAGGTCTTCTTCCTTTACGGAGGACGTGAGTACAAGATTTATGCCTGTTTTTTCCGCAAATGCGGCTGCGGGACGAAGGAACGCCGCAAGTCCTTCCACCGTGTTGTCACACATCTTTATGGCGGAATCAATGAAAACATGCGTTATATCGTGGTTTGAAGCGTAAATTCCGCAAACAAAGCCGTAAAGAGCATCCGCTCCGGAAATGCCGTATTCGGATGTATCCATAAGTCTTGCCTGATATGTTATGTCGAAACGGAGCTTATCTCCCTTTTCAAGACAAACGACTGCGCCGTTTGAAGAGGATGTTGCGGCGTTCACCATTTCGATGAGTGTTTTTGTTTTTCCGGTGCCTTTAAGGCCTACAATGAGTTTAATCAAGATATTCACTCTTTCTCAGCGGATTTGGATTTTTATTCCCCGTGCGCGTCCGCCGGCGGGAACACAAGGTATTTGACTGTTATTATAATACTACATATCGCCGCGTTTTGCAAGTAATATTTTCGGTAAATTGATTAAATATTTTTGAATTTTATGTTTTTTCTGTTTTCGCCGCCGTGTTTTTAATCATTTTTTCCGCTTTCACTCTCGGAATGATTACATCTTTGCCGC
>CAVKUX010000040.1:0-6001 GCA_963659595.1 Anaeroplasmataceae bacterium
GTCATAGACAGCGTGTTGAGGTGGTCGTGTCCCATAAACATACCCTTGCAACTGCCGAGTTTGACCATTTCGCCGAAGAACTTGCCTTCTTTGGTTTTGGGATAGCCGAAATAGTTGTCCTTTTCTTGCACGAATCCGCAATGATAGGTCGCCTCGCTCGAACCTCTGTAACACTTTTCCCAACCTTCCTTAAACTCTTTGGGCGGAATGTGGAAGAACGCGAGCGACTTTGCAATCTCGCCGTCTTTTGAAAGGGCTTGAATTTCCTTTTTGTACCACTCGATTTGGTCGTCGTGAATGACGTCGAAGCCGCTGAAAAAGTTCCACGTCAGATAGGCGTTGCTGTCGATAAACATAAGCGCGGTGTTGAGCGAGCCGTCCTCGTTGAGAAGGGGTATGCAATAGTTGCCCACGCCGAATATATCGGGGTCGCCCTTTTGAAAGTGGCAATGCGGTTGAGCGGAATAGAAATCGCCGAGTTGCTCTTTATCGAGCCTTGCCCAAACTTCGCTGTCGTGGTTGCCGAAAACCACCGTCCAGTCCACGCCGAGTTTTTCCATAACGGAAGCGAACATCTTTGTGGATTTAAGGTTGTTGCTCGTGCCTTGATTGAGCAAAGGCATAGGATACACCATATCCCCCGTGACCGCAACGAAGTCCGCATTTGCGTTCTTGACTATCTTTTCGACCGCCGCAAGAGCGAGTTCGTCTTTCTTGCGAGTGCCCAAAGAACCGCCGATGTGAATATCGGTAAGTTGCAAAATTCTGAAAGGCTTGCCTTTCTCTTTTACGATAACTTCTCTGCCGTCGCGCTTTTCAAAACGTCCGTTCATTTTAGCCCTCTACGTCGTCAATCGATGTTTTATCTTCGTTTTCGGTCGTATCAACGTCGCTTTGCGCGATTTCCTCGTCGGTTTCGGCGATTCGTTCGAGAGAACCTTCAACGCCTTCGGCGACGTCGGTTTCGACTTCTTCGATAACGTTACCTTCTTCGTCGAGTTTGACGGACGGGTCTATGACGTCTTCGGGGTCAACCTTGCCGTAAAGTTCGGCAATGAGCGCTTCTCTTTCCGCGCTTTCCTCGTCGGTGAGAGTTTTGCCCGATTTTCTCGCTTCGATAAAGTAGCGGATTCTCGTGAGTTTCGCGCTGGTAATCTTATATCTGAACGAAGCGATAAGAGCAATCGTGATAAACACCGCAACCGAGATGCCGAGCGTCAAGCGAACGGTGAGCAAAACCGTATCCGATTGCGCGACGTAGTCTGCGGGGTCGTTTGAAGTGTTGGAAACGTATCCGAGCGCGCCGATAACCCAGCCGACCATACCCACGCCGAGTCCGCCGCCGACTTTTCTTGCAAGCGTCATCATACCGCTGTACGTTCCCGTCGGGCGTTGACCCGTTGCCATTTCGGCAACGTCCACCGTGTCGGGGAAGATAATCCACGGCATCATTTGCGCGCCGCCGAAGCCGAGACCCATTATGAGCGCGACGATGGGAACGAGTACGGGCGGTGCCCAACTCGGGTCCATTGCCGCAAGCATAATGCCGCCCGCAATGTAGAACGGAAGTCCCATACGGAACGCGAATTGTTTGCTCTTTTTGTCCATCATAACGCGAGCGAGCGGGAACATAACGACCGCCGCCACCATCATAGGCGCGATGATAAACAACGAGGACATTTTCATCCCGAACAGTTCGTAGCCGTGCCATACGTCCGTTGCGTAGTAGACCGCGAGTGCGGAAATGATGTCCATACAGATGAACGCCGTGACGTACATCACGATGTGCCAACGATAAGAGCGATTCTTATACGGCACTGCGTAACTGTTTGCGAATTGTTTGAGGTTGAAATGCTTTTTCGGGGTCTTGGGTTTGATACGTTCTTTGACGAATATGCCGCAGATAACAAGTCCGCCGCCGAACAGCGTGCCGAACACCAAACTCATACAGAGCCAGAATTGCGTTGAATCGAGTTGCGGAACGAACAGGAATCCCGTTCCGTCGGGGTTGGTGAGAGCCTCGATAAACACGAGCGGCAAAACGTAGCCGAGTCCCGAAGCGATAGCCGTAAAGATAAGTTTGACGGTGTTTGCGTTGTTACGCTCTCTGAACGAAGGCGTAATGTCGCTTGCCATCGAGCAGTACGGCACTTGCGTAACCGTCGAACAAGTGTTCCACAGCAGATACATAATTATAATGTACGCCGTGAATCCGCCCACACTCACGCCCCACTCTCTCACGGGCAAGAACACGAGGAATATGCACAAAAACAAGGATATTCCGCCGAAGAACATATACGGTTTTCTTCTTCCCCACTTGCCGCGCGTATTGTCGGAAATGAAGCCCATAAACGGGTCGGTGATTGCGTCCCAGAACTTTGCGATCATCATAATCGTGGAAGCAATGGTCATAGCAATGCCGTTTTTGGTCATATAGGCAAGCATAACGCAAGACATCATACTCACGCCGCCGCCGTCCATAAGACCGCCGATACCATAGGCGAGTTTCTCTTTGAGAGGCACTCTGTCCGCTTCCGCTATGGGTTCGAGCGTTGTCGTTTTGGTTTTTTCTTTTTTCACGTTGCACCTCGAAAAAGGATTTTACAAAATCAATTCTATCATACGCGCGGGCGCATAACAACCCGAAATACAAAAAAACCGCAGTGATTCTGCGGTTTTTCGTTGCTTTTTCAAACGAAGCGAGTCGCTTTTAAGCGATATTTGCGCTTTTCTCGGTCAAACGCCGAGATTATTGCGCGCTTTAGATTGCGCTTATTTCGCGTTTTTAACTTGTTTTTAGCGTTTTTTGGATTACTTTCTCGTGCGGATTTCCTCGCTCACGAAGTTTACGAACTCGTCAAGCGACATAGTTTTGGTTTCCGCGGTGTCTCTGAAACGCACCGCAACCGTACCGTTGTCCGATTCTTGTTGACCGATGACGAGCATATACGGCACTCTGTCCACGACTTGCGCTTCTCTTATCTTGTAGCCGATTTTCTCGTTGCGGTCGTCGTATTCGGTGCGAATCTTCGCCGCGCGCAACGCCTCGTACACTTTTCTTGCGTATTCGTCGTGCTTTTCGGACACGGGCAACACTTTGACTTGAATAGGCGCGAGCCAAGTCGGGAATTTGCCCGCGAAATGCTCGGTGAGTATGCCGATAAATCTTTCAATCGAGCCGTAAACGACACGGTGCACCATAATAGGTCTTTGTCTTTCGCCGTTTTCGTCGACGTATTCGAGTCCGAAGTTGAGCGGCATTTGGAAGTCGAGTTGGATTGTGCCGCATTGCCACGTTCTTCCGAGAGTGTCTTCGAGGTGGAAATCGATTTTCGGTCCATAAAACGCGCCGTCGCCTTCGTTGACGATATACGGAAGTCCGATTTTTTCAAGCGCGGTGATAAGTCCGTTGGTTGCCGCTTCCCAGTCCTCGTCGCTTCCCATACTGTTTTCGGGGCGAGTGGAAAGTTCCACGAAATATTTGAATCCGAACTTGCTGTACACTTCGTTGATGAGGTGAACTACGCCGATGATTTCGTCGGTGATTTGTTCCCTTCTCATAAAGATGTGCGCGTCGTCTTGCGTGAAGCATCTGACTCTGAAAAGTCCGTGAAGCGCGCCCTTGAGTTCGTGACGGTGAACAAGTCCGAGTTCGCCAACGCGCAAAGGCAAATCGCGATAACTGTGCGGTTCGCTCTTGTAAACCATAACGCCGCCCGGGCAGTTCATCGGTTTTACGCAATACGTTTCGTCGTCGATAATCGTGGAATACATATTGTCTTTATAGTGATCCCAGTGACCGCTCGTTTCCCAAAGATGACGATTCATAATCATAGGCGTGGACACTTCGACGTAGTGGTCGCGAGTGTGAATTTCGCGCCAGTAATCGATGAGCGAGTTCTTGATTGCCATACCGTTTGGTAGGAAGAACGGGAATCCCGGCGCTTCGTCGCAGAGCATAAACAACTTCATTTCCTTGCCTATGCGGCGATGGTCGCGCTTTTCGGCTTCTTCGAGAAGTTTGAGATAATCGTCGAGTTCCTGTTGGGTTGCAAAAGCAGTGCCTTTGACTCTTGTGAGCATCTTGTTATTCTTGTCGTTTTTCCAGTATGCGCCCGACTGCCCCATAATCTTGAACGCTTTGAGGGCTTTGGTGTACGTGAGGTGAGGGCCTACGCACATATCGATGTATTCGCCTTGTTGATAGAACGTGATTGTCGCGTCTTCGGGCAAGTCCGCGATATGCTCGACTTTGTACTTTTCCCCTCTTTCTTTCATAAGCGCAACCGCTTCTTCGCGAGGAAGCGCAAACGCCTTGATGGGCAAGTTCTCTTTGACGATTTTCTTCATTTCGACTTCGATACGAGCAAGGTCGTCGTCGGTGAGTTTGGTGTCGCCGAGGTCTACGTCATAATAGAATCCTTTTTCGTTTGCGGGGCCGTACGCAAAGTCCGCTTCGGGGAAAAGGCGTTTGATTGCCTGCGCCATAATGTGCGCGGCGGTGTGACGGATAACGTGCAATTCCTCTGCCTTGTCGGTGATTTCGCCAACCGTACCGTTGTTGTAAACAACTTTCATAAAATGCTCCTTCTATGATTGAATTTCATATATATTTTCATATATTTCGGCGGCTTTCAAACAAAAAAGCCCTCGAAAAAACGTACTGCTACGCTTTTTGCAAGGGCGCATAAATGCTCGGTTCCACCTTGATTTTTACTCGTTTTATCCTTTGACGCAAGGTATGCGGCGACGCTTACTGCAATTTCGGCGTGCGACTCCGGAATGGTCTTCGCTCGACCCTCGCAAAGAAACTCGCAGCGAACGCTTCTCTCTCTGGGTGCGGAAAAATCGAGTTACTCTTTCCTTCACAGTCTTTATAAAATTTTCGTTTAGATTATAACACCCTAAATTTAGGCTGTCAATTTATTTTGTTTATTTGGCATTTGCGCCAAAGAAAAGCAGCGATGAAATCATCGCCGCATACGCTTTTAGTTGTTTTCGGTCGCGAAGTCCGAAATCTCGTTCTCTCTCTTTTTCCACGCCTTTGACGGAATCGAATCGAAAACAATCATAATAACGGACATAATTATCGCCGCGATAAGTCCGCCCGCGAGTTGCAATTCAAACGCGTCCGTTTTTATATCTTCCATCGTCTTGTTCACAATTTCCATAGTAACGACGGACACCGCAAACGAGCAAAGCAACAATATCAAAATCGTCACGGACAATCCCGTATTCGCCGCCTTTGCGGACTTTCCGCCGACAATCGTTCCGCCGAAATAGAATCCCGAAATCACCATAACGAGTATAAGAAGGAAGAATCCGAGCGACAGCATATCCGCGCCCTCGTAACTGATTTGCGCAAGCACGCCGTCTATGAGCAAAAGTTCCGCGTACGCTTTTGCAAGAAGTTCGTCGCCCGCCATAAAGTCTTTTGCGGTGAAATATCCCAATTTGTCTATAAGTGCCGTTGCGTCTTCGGTGTATCTTTCGTATTGACGTTTGTAATATTCGGTTTTTTGTTCTTCCTCGCTCGTTATGCAGCCAGCCATTGCGCTTGCGTCGAGAGTGGTTTCGTATTTTGCAGACGAGGATTTACCCGAGAACTGCACGTCGTATACCGCTTTGAAACAAGGCGCGAAGCAGCAACCGATCACGATAAACGCAAACACCAAAGTTGCGATTCTCGGCACGAGGATTTTTGCCGTCCTTGCGATCTTTGCGTCCGCAACGAATCTTTGCGTGAGGCAAACGACAATTGCAAGACTCGAAAAGAACAGCGAAACAACCGTTGCGCCCGCAACGTCAACCGCCGACATCGCAGTCGAAAACGGCAACATCGCGCAAAGCGGCAAAATCATAAGGAACGGCACGAAAAAGTCGAGTTTTGCGTGTTTGTCATCCTCTTTGCCTTGCAAAAAGTCGCTCAAATATTTCACGAACGCCACAATCGCTATAATCGCCATAACGAACGTGAACAGAATATTCAACAAGAACAGCG
>CAVKUX010000040.1:6011-14943 GCA_963659595.1 Anaeroplasmataceae bacterium
GCGGTTATGATTTCCGCATTCACCGCGCCGCTTGTGTTGCTTCCGTCAATGGAAAGTTGGTACGCAAGCGTTTTTACAACATATTTGCGAAGCAAATTTTCGGATTCTTTGGACAGAACGATTTTCGTTCCTCTGACGTCGTCTATCACCGAGTCGTACAAATCCTCTGCCAAATCGTTGAGTTTGTCTTCGAGTTTTTCGATTTTTGCAACGTCCTTATCCTCGTCGTAATGTCTTGCCGTCGCAAACATAAGTTCGATGCAATCGACGGAATAAAGACTTACGTCGCCCTCTATAAAATCTTCGTCGACGACCGAACCCACAATATTGTTAAGATATTTTCCCAACGACAAATTGAGAACGCCCGCAAACGACAGCGCAAACAAAAGCACGCATACGAAAGCAACCGCCGACCTTTTCACGAGAGTGAGAATACCTTTCGTCGTATGTTTGACCTTGCGACGTTCCGCCTTCTCTTTTTCGACGACGGGTGCGCAAACCGTATTGCCGACTTGCGGTTGAACGCTTTGGACGTGTTCCTCGCGGACGTGTTCCTCGCGGACGTGTTCCTCTCGAGATTCTACCCTTGCGCCGCATTTCGAGCAAAACTTTGCGCCTTCAACGATAGGCTCGCCGCAATTTTTACATTTCGGTTTGAATTCCTTTCCGCAAAACGGACAAAAAACAAACTTATCGATAACAGGTTTGCCACAATTACTACATCTTTTGATTTCTTCCATACGAATCCCTTTTGCCAACATCCAATAAAATCGGAATGGCAGTTCTCCCTGTTTTTTCGTTTTTCACCAATTATTATAAACCATTATGCACTTTTGTCAATGGCGGTCACGCACACTTGAGTGCAATATCACTGCGCCGCAAACGCAATCGAGTGTGGGTGTCCCACCTCTTTCGTCATTCTGAGGGAACGAAGTGACCGTGAGAATCCAGCCGCAGGCGCATTTCGCTACGCTTGATTCCTACGTCGCTTAGCTCCTCTGAATGACGGGCGCACTTTGTGCGCAGGATGAGGATTCAAATTGTCCGCAACCCAAACAGAGTTTGGATATCATCGTGCAAAGCTGCACGATATCATCACGAAGTGATATCATCCGCAGAGCGGATATCATTCATTATTCCGCAACTGCGGCAAAGCCGCAATTTCACTTGCGCAAAGCGCAAATTTCACTGTGCCTTAGTCACAATTTCACACGAGCAAAACGAGTATTTCACTGCCGCAAGGCAATATCACTGTGCCAAAGGCACAATATCGCTGCGACATCGTCGCAATATAACTGCACGCAGTGCAATATCACTCCGCCTATTGCGCATCGATTTCTTTCTTTTGTTCGTTGCTAAGCGTAATCAGCGTGTTGTCAACGCCGAGTTTATAGATGAGATTCTTCATTGCGACGTCGAGCGGTTGTCCCTTGCGATAGTCCGCTTGGAAAATCCAGTCCACTCTCTCGTGCTTAAGAAGCGGTTGCACCTTTTCTTTTTGTCCGTCCTGATAGAGCGCAATCGAGTGTCCTCCCGACAGTTTGACAAGTTTCATACACGGCACGTCCGTGAGTCCGTCGCCGAGATAAATCATATTGTTGAAAAACACTCTTCTTTCGCTTTCGGGCGTGGATGCGTTGACTGCGGTGTTGTTGCTGATGTCCAAAACGCCCTTGTTTATACGGTATACAAACTGCGTTTTGTTGGTGTAGTTGACCGCCATTTTCGCCCAAATTGCTTTGCCGTCCTCGCCGTACAAAAACTCGCTCGCAAAAATCTTTTTGAAGTGCTTTGCAATGCTCGTTCCGTCAATAATCTCTTTAAGCCCCGACGAGAGAACGTAGTGTTCCACCTCTACGCCCGCCTCTTTTCCGTATTCGTTTATGCGCTCGAACCAACCCTCTACGCCCGGCAAATACACGACGTGTTGTCCGCACTCGACGAGGTCTTCTCTTTTGAGGGGCATGCCGTTTTCTTCGGCGCGCGTCATCATTGCGTACATATAAGCAAGCACGCTGTCCATTTGTTGCTCGGAAGCGAGCGTTTGCGTTCCGTCCCAAAAATCGTCGGGTTGCATGCCGAGGCTCGGGATAAACGTATACTCCTGCATATCGCGCGTGATAAGCGTTTTGTCGAAGTCATACATTATTGCGACAATAGGTTTTTTCATTTGACGCACCTTTGAATTTTCTTTGCAAACTGTATTATAACACACTCCCGTGCGCATTTCAAGTATGTTTATTTTACTACCCTCCTACACGGACTTTTCTCGTTCGAAGACGGAACACGAGCCGCAAGGCGGCGAGAAAAGGGAGCGCCGAGCTTGACGATTAGTACCGTCCGACTGTGCCGTTTGGGTGCGTAGCTGGCACACAAAGGACGGTGGCACAAGTAGAGAAATGCCCCTATCTATGCGAGTGCCGAGTGTTGCCCCACGCGGAGCGGACGCCGTGGGTTCCCTCAAATTTATGCAGAGGGGGAACGGCGGTAGGGGAAACACGTGAGGAAGGGGGAAGCTTTCATTTTTGTGTTTTGCATTCGGCGCAAAACAATTAATTATTAACATAACTCGTGTTTTTCTGAATAACGTCGTGTGCTCCACCCTCTTTTATGCTGATTGCAGACACAAGCGTCATCTTTGCGTTTTTGTGCAGAGCCTCGATTGTCGTTGCGCCGCAGTTGCACATCGTGGATTTGACCTTGTACAAACTCTTGCGAACGTTGTCTTTGAGGCTGCCTGCATACGGGACGTAACTGTCCACGCCTTCTTCGAATCCCAGACCGCTCTTGCCGCCCAAATCGTAGCGTTGCCAGTTTCTTGCGCGGTTGCTGCCCTCGCCCCAGTACTCTTTGACGTAGTTGCCGTTGATGACGAGTTTGTTGGTGGGGCTTTCGTCGAATCTTGCAAAGTATCTGCCGAGCATAAGGAAGTCCGCGCCCATTGCCAGAGCAAGCGTCATATGGTAGTCTTGCACGATTCCGCCGTCCGAGCAGATAGGGATATAAACGCCCGTCTTTTTGAAGTACTCGTTGCGAGCCTCCGCAACCTCGATAAGAGCGGTTGCCTGACCTCTGCCGATGCCCTTTTGTTCACGGGTGATGCAGATAGAACCGCCGCCGATACCCACTTTTATGAAGTCCGCGCCGCAGTCCGCAAGGAAGTTGAATCCGTCCTTGTCAACGACGTTGCCTGCACCCACTTTGACCTTGTCGCCGTAGTTTTTGCGGATATAATCGAGAGTTCTCTTTTGCCATATGGTGTAGCCCTCGGAGGAATCGATACACAACACGTCCGCGCCCGCTTCGATGAGAGCAGGCACTCTTTGCTCGTAGTCGAGAGTGTTTATGCCTGCGCCGACCATATATCTCTTGCTCGAATCCAAAAGTTCGTCGGGGTTCTTCTTGTGTTGATCGTAGTCCTTGCGGAAGACCATATACAGCAATCTGCCCTCGTCGTCGATGATGGGAATGGAGTTGAGTTTGTGATCCCAGATTATGTCGTTTGCCTCGATAAGCGTCGTGTTTTGCGGCGCGGTGATGAGTTTTGCAAGCGGAGTCATAAACTCTTTCACTTTGAGAGATGGCGACATGCGACTCACTCTGTAATCGCGGCTCGTCACCATACCCAAAAGTTTGCCGTTTGACGTTCCGTCGTCGGTGATGGGAATCGTGTTGTGACCCTTTTGCGCAACGAGATTAAGCACGTCGGCAAGCGTATTTTCGGGAGTAAGGTTGCTGTCCGACACGACGAAACCCGCCTTGTACGCTTTCACCTTTCTGACCATTTCCGCCTCACTCTCTATGGATTGCGAGCCGAATATAAAAGAAATCCCGCCTTCTCTTGCCAAAGCGATTGCGAGCGTATCGTTGCTCACCGATTGCATAATGGCAGAAGTCATCGGGATGTTGAGAGATATTTGAGGTTGCTCACCCTTTTTGAATTTGACGAGAGGCGTTTTCAAACTCACGTTTGCAGGAATGCAATTCTCGTCCGTGTAGCCCGGGATGAGCAGATACTCGTTGAAAGTTCTCGACGGTTGATTATAATAAGTTGCCATAAGCCCCTGTCCTTTATCCGAAACGGATATTCCGTTCCGAAATTAATAAATTTTTACCATTATATCATAAAAACGCAATAAAGCAACTCAATAAAGCGGTTATAAAAGAATTAATTTAATATAAATCGATAGCGCAAAGAAAATCAATCTTCCGCAACCTCTCACAAAGTGCGCCGACAAGCAGATAATTCGGCGAAACTGCGGCTTGAGGAAACGGGCTTGATTTTTGCGGGAAAGATATGTCATAATAAATGTATCGTTCACAATCTCCAACCTCCACGATGCGCCTAAAACAGCGCGCAGTCGGCACTTGTCGGTGAATTATGAAAAAACTGTTCAAAAACAAAAAAATTGTCATTGGATTGTCCGTGTCGCTTGCGATTCTTCTTATAGCGGGATTTTCGCTGTTTTACGCTTTCTTTTTGAAATACTCCACAGCGCCGAAAGGCGGCAAGCCCGAGACATTGGATTTGTCCGTTATGCCGAGCAACGTACCCGACGAACTGAAATATCTGTATGATCTGACCGTCATCGACTTCGGCGACGGCGGCGAAGAATATATGGCTCACCCCGACAGCGTTCTGCTTAACTTCGGAACGGAAAACGAAACCGTTTACACCGTCTATGTCGGCGGTCACGGCAAAGGTCCTCTTCAGGTCAAAACATCCTCGGACGGCGGAAAGACCTATTCGTCGCGCGTGACCTCACTCCCCGAAAGTTGGGCAAAGAGCGAAGAAACTCCAACCGTCTACGAACTTCAATTCAACAACGGCGAAAAAAAATGGATTTTGATATCGGCAAATCCGAAATGGCAGGGCTACCGCTCGGGCGACGGCTTCAACGTGTCGGTTTCGACGGACAACTGCAAAACTTGGACGGAATTCCAAAAATTCTACGGCAAGGACAGCGATTTTCCGCTCAATCCTATCGTGGCAATGAGTACGCTTGTCAGGCTCAAGGAAAACGGCGAGTGGGTCGACAAATGGATGGGGCTTTTTCACGACAACAAATTCCGCCTTTACAAAACCATCTTGACTTTTGACGAAAACGGCAATCCGAGTTGGTCGCAGCCCGAAGAATATCTGAAAAATTCCGTAACTTCGGACGGCAAAAAAACCGATCAGTCCATCCTTGCAAAAATGGCAAAACTTTGCGAAGTGGAGTGCGTGCGCTCAAACAACGGCGAGGGCGACGAACTTATGATTATAGGTCGCTCCGACACGAGGCGCATGAATTCGCTTATGGCGTATTCCTCCGACGAGGGAAAAACTTGGACGCAACTCAAAGAAGCACCCGCCGCTGTAAACGGCGAACGTCACAAGGCGGAATACACGTCGGACGGTCGCATTGTTATGACATTCAGAAGCATTGAGCGCGACGGCAAATTCTCGTGGCATTCGGAAGGTCTTATGATGTGGGTGGGCAGATATGAAGACCTGAAAAAATGGTATGACGGCGATGAGAATTCACTCGGCGACTACCGCGTCAAGTTGGCGCACACCTACCTTTCGGGGCAAACCAAACCCGCCGAAAAAGCCGACTCCGACACGGGATATTGCGGAGTTGTTGTGTTGTCCGACGACAAAATCGTGATTTCATCCTACGGGAAGTTCGATGCCCAAAGCGGCAAAACGTATATAGCGTCCAAAACCGTCACCCTTTCGGATTTGGACAAATTGCGCAAACTGTTTTCAACCACCGCCGCCTAAACCGCGTAAGCCCACCACACTGAATTCGATAGGACAACCTCGTTTTCGTCGTTGTGATTATTGAAAAGTTATGGGATGAATTGTGTAATAGAAACCACGTCCTGCAAATCTGCGCAATTCCGCACAATACAAACAAACATAACCCCCTATATCAAAATGAAATAACTACATTTCAATATACTTGATAAGTTCGTTATAAAGCGGTGAGCAATATGTCGTCTGCATAGTCGTACGCTCGCCGCTTTCATATTCGACAAGAAAAGTAATATACTGCGTTTCCTTTCCGCTTGTAGCCCCGCCAATCGCGCCACCAACGCCCAAAAGCGCACCGCCAATAACGCCCCTGCGAATTGCGCTACCGGTGTCCTTTTTTGAGTGTTCACCTATAATAGTGGTTCTAACAATCTTTCCGCGATTGCGCAAATATTCTTCCTTTTCTTTCTTTTTCTCTTCCGATTTCGGCAAATAAATACCAAGAAAGCCGCCAAAAGCAGTGAAAGCACCAACAAGCATAAGAACAACGCCAATCGCTGCTACGGTGCTACTATCAAGATTAGTAACAAGCGTTACAAATCCACCAACAGCAACCAACGCGCCAATAGCAATTAAAACTTTATACAAAGTAGATTTTTTCTTATCCATAAACTCCTCTCCTATAATACTTAATTATATTTTACCACGTTCATCCGCAATGAATCAACTGATAATTTTGTAAATCTCACACGATATAAATATTGACATATTTGTAAATTATGTGCTATGATTAAGAAAAAAAATGAACGGCAAAGCCGTCATAAGGTTTAGGTGCGTAGATACCAATGTGTATTGCGCACCTTTATTTTTTTCTACAAGGCGGACAATGAGAATGCGCGGCAACGGGATAGAAGTTGAAAATATTGGTAAGGTTAGAATACTAAACAGCACAGGGCTTCCAATGTTTCGGCGGAAAAATCGAATTCTTTCTTATAATCAATAAGATTCGCTCATCTGCGAGCGTGAGTGCTTGCACTCGAAAGCGTATGGCTTCTTTTGCGCATGCAGTACGGAACGTTATCTCAGCACAATTAATACCGCCTATTTGAAGATTTGATAAAACACCTTGTGTTTCGCTTATGTCATTTATTACAACGACAGGTATTATCTTATCCATATATAATTCACTCCATTACGTCCCCGATGATCCAGACGATCAACGGGGACATTTTTTTAGCAAATGCGAGATACCCATAAATCGCGGAAGCAGAACAAAACAAGTGCTCGACATCACAATTGATAAGCATACTATTCATTTTTTCGTTAGATATGGGATAAAAAGGAACAAAGATTTGTGTTTGCCAATAAACTACAAACTGTTTGATAAAAATAAAACATCCGCTCCTGTAAGTGCGACAGGTGCGGATGGTTATCGTGTGGTGGACTGATTGCCTTCATAGAAGCACAAAAAACAAGTCAAAATAAAGAACAACATGAACGAGAAAAGCCTACTGTTTAGTAGGCTTTTCCTATGTTTTAATCAGTATTTACTAAAAAATAAGCAATAACTTTTTATGTTTACCATTTTATCAGATTAAATATCCAATGCGGCTAAATTTAGCGTAATCTTGGTTTTTGTCGGTGTTGTTTTTGTTAAAAACATTATCATGTAAATAGGCAGGTATAATCTCTTGTTTTTCCTTTCGATATTCCCATTGCACAATACAAACGCTTGCGGTATATCATAACTCTCGTTGCCAAGAAGGTTATCCAAAGCCGAATGCTTCTTGTAGTCTTTTCCGGACTTAACTTCAATAGGCAGGACATCTCCTTTGTATTCAATCAGAAAATCAACTTCGCCTTGTTTTTTACTGTTAAAGTAATATAGATTCTCGTATCCGTGCGCAGACAACTCTTGCGCAACTGCATTTTCAAATATCGCTCCATAATTGATATCTTTTTCTTTAGATAGCAACTTTAACTGAATGTCAGTGTCCATTAAAAGGTTCGACAAAATTCCCACATCTGAATGGAACAATTTTGTAAGACGATTGTTCGCAGACAACTCGATGGGGATTTTGGGTTCTGCGACATTGAAAGTCGGTAGTGCAATACCTGCTTTTTTAAGCCACATAAAATCATCTTGCACATCTTTTATTTCATAGCCTTTTCCTACTTCCCCAAGAGAAAACCGTTTGTTTTTGCTGTTCAATTCTTGCGGAAGAACACGATAAATTGTGTCAAGATGCACCTTTTGTTGTTGTGATGCATATTGTACGATGTCTTTTCTATAGTATTGTTCGATTTTGGCTTGTACTTCGTTTACCTTTTTTAAATCGTTGGTTGATATAAAAGTTTGTACAACTTCCGGCATACCACCAATTAAAAGATACTTGTAAAAAGCGTCGATAAGTCTTTCGTGAATAAGTTGGTCAACAGTTTTTTCATGAACAAAGCAATCGTTCAAATAGTCAATTACTTCTTGTTTCAAGCCAACCGACCATAAGAATTCTTCGAAGTCTAGCGGAAACATCCGCAATTCTCTCATATATCCTGTTGGCCAAGAGGCAATGTTGTTGAGCTCCACGCCAAGCATAGACCCCGAAAAAACGTAACGGAATTTGCCATCTTCGACAAGAAATTTTGCAAGTGTGATTAAATCACAGTTTTTTGCATATTGAATTTCGTCAAAGAATATAAGCGTTTCATTGGGAATCATTTCTTCGGATGTAAACGCCGAAATTCTAAACAATAAGTCGGCGGCATTCTTGGATTGCTCAAGAATTGGGATGAATTCCCTATGCTCATACAAGTTAATTTCAATGAAATGCTTAAAGTTTGATTTCCCAAACTCTCGCACGAGATATGATTTGCCGACTTGCCTTGCTCCGGTTATTAAAAGTGCATCTTTGCTGTTTTTCCAATCATTTAATAAGATTTCGGTTTTTCTTTTTAGCATAGTTTAACTCCTCTGGTTGTATTATATACGACTATTAAACATTTTACAAAAAAAAAAAAAAAAAAAATTGAACATTTTCCAACCTTTATGCCAATCAAATTAAACAATTTACAACCATAAGTATTTAGAAATAAATTAATTTGACGACTCAAAGTGCAAATCATCATCTTCTAAAACCAAACAATTGATTTTTTTGCTTAATGGAGTACATGCATCAATGGCGATTATTCCAT